>CACWIW010000174.1 GCA_902761035.1 uncultured bacterium
CCAAAAGCCTTCGTAGGCGGCTCTTTCCGCATCGTTGAGCCCGGACTCCCTCACGATCTCCAGCGCCTCACCCGTCTGTGGATTGTCAAGGAGATCCTGCGACACCTCGTCCGCGCCGTCGCGGTCGATTTCCGTCAGAAAACGAAGCCAGAGGACCTGCATCTTCTTCTCGGTAAGGTTCTTCGCCTTGAACTTCGGAAGCTCCACGAAGACAAGGTGCAGACCGTCCAGCACCTTTTTGGAATCAAGGTCGTGTACAAGGTGGTAGTAGTGGTAGTACCCGTCCATGTCCGGCAAGAACGTGTGGTTCACCAGATTGAGGGAATAGACTGGCTGGAGCAACTGGTAGTCGTCGCCTTTCGGCAACTGCCTGACGTACGCCTTCGACGCATTGAGCAGTACCCTCTGCATGAAATCAGGGAACCACTCCATCTGCATTTCGACGATGAACTTGCGTCCGCCCGTCTCCTCGCAGCGCACGTCAACAATGGAATTTTTGCCGAGCGGCGTCTCCGGCACCATCTCCGACGTCATGTATTCTATCGACTCCACCTGCTTGCCAGGGTCGAGGGGCAACAAAGCATTGAGGAGGCTTATGACGAGATTCTTGTGCTCGCCAAAAACCTTCTTGAAGGTCACGTCTGCCTTTGGATCAAGGTATTTTGCCATTTTCTGTGCCTCCTTCCCGTTCAAGCGCATAACTCACTCAAAAGAAAGTGGCGCTATTCTATCATATTTGACGATTGTAAGTCAATTGCCTCGAATCGCGAAATGCCGGACTCATGATTCAAATTGAAACCGCCACCGTGCGGCACGACCCATTGGGGAGGACGACTTTAACGCTACGAGGATCGGTCCCTCTCTTGTTGTTGTACGCTTGCTGTCTCAACACCAGCTTCGTCACCACCCCGCCCTTCATGGCGAAATCGACCTCGTATCCGCTCTCGGCGGGCAGGCGGAACGACCAGTCCTTCCACTCCTTCGGCACGCCCGCGCCGATGCGGCACTCGCCGTCCGCCTCCATGAGCAGCATCGAGTTGATCGCGTAGAGACAGTTCCCCGCCGCCGTCATGAACCACGGACGGCACTCCGCGACGCCCGGCTCGTTGATCTCCCAGTATTCACCCCACACGCCAGCCGACGCGCTTGCCTCGCGGATGAGCGGCAGCACCTTCTCTCCCTCTCCGGCACGCAGCGCCGCCATCGCCATCGTCGCGGCGTACCACGGACAGATCTTCTTCCCCATCTCGTACATGTTCCCCGCTTTCACGCCCTGCGCGAGGAAGAAATCCACTGCGGCGGTCTGCTCCTTGTGTCCCCTCGGGAAAATCGGAAACGGGAAGTACCCGGCGAGCGAACCCATCGAGACGGCATCCGGCCTGTCCGCCGCCGGTACAAAACGCCCGTCCTTCACGGGAAGCGACTTGAGCAGCCGCTCCGCCGTCGCGCGCCAGTCCGATGCGTCTTTCGCATCGACGCCAAGGCGCTCAGCCGCGTCCGCCGCCGTGCGGAGCGTGTCGATGGCGCCACAGGTGGTCATGAACGGACGCTCCCTGCCGGATTTCAGTCGCTCGAGGTCTGTGCATTTGCACACGAACGACGAGCCGTCGGGCATGTCGTAGATGCAGTGGTTGCGGAAGAACCGCGCGCACTCGCGTATCACGGGGTACGCCTTTGCGCGCAGGTACTCCTCGTCGTCCATGTACGACGCCACGAGGCGACACGACCGCGCCACGGCGGACATGTGGAAGATGTGCTCAAGCCAGAATCCGTTCTTTGCGCAGTCGTCGGGGTTCGTCTCCATGCTGATCCACACCCACCGCGCGCCGGTGTTGCGCGTCCGCGCCGTCGCCGTCTTGAGCGTGCGGAAGCGATAGTCGCTCGCCCGCCGCGCCTCGTCAAAGTGCCCCGCCGAGAGAAGTCCCTGCACGGCGTACATCTCGTCGAACGCGAAGATGCCCGCCGACCAGTGCGACGGCGGAATCCCCGGCGGGATCGACCACTTCGTGGTGCAGCACTTGAGCTGGTACTCCGCCACGCGCCGCATCCGCATGATGTCCGCGTCCGGCACGTCCACTTCGGACGCAGCGTAGTACTTTCCCCAGACAGCGGCGTGCCTCGCCGAGGCGGCGGCATACGTCCCCTTGTACGGCTTGCCGAACGAGATGAACGTGACGAACGCGCCGTCCTCCCGCGCGTGGCGCACGGTGATGCGTCCCTTGTACGTGCTGAGCCCGAGCGCGGTGTAGTCGAATGCGTGTCCGTCCGGCAGCGTGGTCCACGTGCCGTAAAAGCGCTCGCTGTTGTGGATGATGTAGTTCAATCCCGCGTCGATGCGCGCGAGGTCCGTGCCGGGAAAGGTCTGGCGGACGACGACCGTGTCTTCGTCGGGCGCGACGAACGTCTCCGCCACGCGGGTCACGTTCCCGAACACGTTGGTCGTGATCGACCGCGCGACGAGCGGATCGAACGTCTGGCTCCAGCGGTCGGGCGTGCCGCAGCGCTTTCCGTCAACGGAGACCTTGAGCGCGAAGCGCCCGAAGTTGAACGCCTCCACCTGGATCCCATGCGGGGAACGGAACCCCGGCCCTCCAAACCGCTTGCCCACGATGAAGATGCCGCGCGTGATGTCGCGCTTGCGCTTCCTGGCCGTTTCGTCCGACGGAACGCCGCCGAGGAAGTCCGCCGTCATGCAGAGGCTGCCGTTCGACAGCATCACCGGCACATACCCCGTCGGCTCCTCCGCGCCCATACCGCACACCGTGCGCCCGCCCGTCACGCGCATCTCCTGCGGCGCGGGAATGATCGTGGCCGTCTTGGGAATGGCAGAGGTCGTCATTTCGTCCCGCGTTTTGTACAGGTTGCCGCCAACCTCACGAAGCGCCTTCACCATCTCGGGATACGGCGTGTCGCAGATGTCGGTGAGGCCCACGGAGATGTACTCGCCGTCGAAGCGGCCCGACGTCGCCTCGTCGGAGAACTGGTGCCAGTGGCAGCCGACGACCTGCGGTATGGAAAGCGCGTCGCGCACGTAGCGCTTGGCCTTCTCAGCCTTCTCCGCCGTATTCTTCGCAACGCACACGCCCGTGCCGAAGGGTCCTCTGTCGTTCGCGCCGAAATGGAACTCGGGTATCAGCACCGGCCTGTCGTACTTGGCTGCGGACTTCTCCAGCAACTTGGGGCTTTCATTGTAGATGTTGTAGCTGACCACGTCGCTGTGGCGCGCGCAGGCCGCCCGTACGCTTTCGCGCCGGGAACCCCCAAAACCGCCGAACCTGCAGCCAAGGTAGAGAATTTTCGGGTCGTACTCCTTCAGTGCGGCGCGGACGCCGCGGAAGTAGCTTTCCTCAATCTCGCACGTAAACGCCGCGAGATCGCCGGAGGCCTTCTGCCCGGGGAGGAATGTCGAATGGAGAAGGTCGTCCCAGTCCACATACCGCGCACCCCAAGCCGCATTCAGCTTCGCGATGTCGCCGTACTTCTTGCGCATGAATGCCACAAGCGCCTTCTTCGCGGGCTGGTCCGCCGGCGACCGAAGCGTCCATTCCGCGAGCTGCTGGGGAGAGCCGCCCCAGTTGATCTCATTATCGACAAAGAACCCGATGCACCAGGGATCCTTCGCCTGCGCCTTACGCTTGTCAAGTTCCTTGTGGATGCCGGTCCTGAACGTGGGATCCCACGGGTCGGGGAACTTGAACCATTCGCCGTAGCTGCCCTCGATCGGACGCGACTTGCGCTCGATGCGCTCGACGTACGGCGTGCGGTCCATGAGGCAGATGGGGATGTCGCTCGACGACGAGAGCGTGTTCATGCACCAGCTTCTCATGCGGCGGTGGACGATGTCCGCGAACTTCTCGTAATAGTCCGCGCCGCCGTACTTGCGGTAGAGGTTGGCCGACGAGAGGTCGTAGATGCGCGTCTCGTTCCGCGCCTCGTAGTACGGCATCAGCAGCTCGTCGTGCGTGGTCCAGAACTTCGAGAACGGCGTGGCGTTGCGCGCGCCCGGCGGCGGCGGGAGGTCGGTGAAGAGGCAGTCGCGGTCGGCGATCGGGATGCCGCGGTGCGGCTTGCCCGTGTCGCCGTTCATGGGCGTCATCCCGCACGAGGCCGACGCGCGCATCACGCCGAACGACCAGAAGAGGTGTCCCTCGGGATCGACGAACCACCACTTGCCGTTCACCTTCTCCGTGCGGAAGCGCCCCGTCGCCTCGAGTTGCGGACCCGCCGCCCAGCCGCCGTACTTGTCCCACGTCTTCGGTCCCGGGTTTGCGGCGAGGTCCTTCGCCTCTTCCTCGGCGGCGCGCGCAAGGTCGGCGTCGCTCTTCGTCTTGCCCGGCCAGTCGCGCCAACGGAACTGCCCGTACTTGTCGAAGCAGGGAAGGAAATCCTCGGTCTTCATCTTCATCCACGGCGCCGTGCCGTCGGGCGGGAGCGCCTTCATCCAGTTGCCGGGCTGGCCGGGACGGTAGATCGAGTCGATGATCGTGTACGGAGGCGTCTTCTTCCAGTCGTAGTGCAGCGGCACGGCGCCGCGCGGCGCGATCATGACCGGCGAGTCCCACATCGGGACGGTAATCAAGAGACGGCCCTTCTCGCGGCGGATGTCCTTCTCCGGAATCTCGAACACGCGGCCCGTGATCATCTCGACCCATACCGGATGCGAAATGCCCTCCGGATGCATCCAGACCGTGGCCCTGTCGAAGCCGAGCGTGTCCGACGGACGGCTGTCCGAGAACCAGAAGAACCGCACGGTGCTGCCGTAGCGTGTGAAGCGCGCTGCCGACATCTTGCGCGTGGACGTGTCGCGCGGATCGAAGCGCTGCACCATCTCGAACCAGACGTCGCGGTCCGCAACCGATACGGGATGCGCCTCGCTCGTGAGGAAGCAGAACACGTTGCGGAGCGCGTGGTAGGATGGACGCCTGTACACGGTCCTCTTCTGTCCGTTGCACCGCACAAGCCCGAAGCCCTGGAGCATCGTGCCGTAGTTGTTGTCCACGAGCGAGAAGTACCCGGAGGGAATTGCCCGCGCCGCGTCGCCCACGGCGCGGCGCACAGCCCACTTCGCCTGCGAGTATTCCGTCCACTCAATGTCCGGCATCGCGTGCGCGTATTCAAGCTGGGACGGGCATCCCGCGCCCTGCATGATGTCGAACGCGCCGCTGTAGCTCTTCACGAGCTTGCGCAGGGGCAGCACGTACTTTGCGTGCGTGATGTCTGGGTTGGGATCGTATGGGTGGTAGATGAAATACGAGGCGAGGTCGAGCGCGTTCTCCTTCTTGAGCCGTTCAAGGACGCACTTGTAGTCGTTGGGCAGGCTGACCGCCGTGCAGTAGATCTTCGCGTTCGGCTGAACGGCGCGGATCGCCCGCGCGGTGCGGTAGAAAAGCTCCGCATAGTCCGGGCCCTGCCCGAACGGCTCGTTCCACACCTCCCACTCGTCCACGACGTCCTTGTAGCGGCGGACGCACGCCTCCACGTACCTGATCCACGCCGCGAACGCCTCTGGGTTGCGCGTCACCTCGCGCACCATCATGCCGAGGCGGAAGTCGCTTCCGTAGATGGGATTGCCGTACGAAAGGCAGATCCACGGCTTCACGCCCATCGCCGCCATTTCGCGCACGGGCCTGTCGAGCCATGCGAAGTCGTAGACGCCCTTCTTCTTCTCCGTCTTCGCCCAGCCGGAGAAGAGGCGTCCGTGCTTTGCACCGAGCGAACCGATGTGCCTCTTCATCGCGTCCCAGTCCGCGTAGTCGCGGTCGAGCGTCTCGCAACCGATGGACCATGCGGACGATTTTAGGTCCTTCGCCTCGCACACGGCGAGGCGTCCGATCTCCTTCAGTCCGGGATCAAGCTTGTTCAGCCGCTCCCACGTCACGCTCTTGCCCGTAGGCGGAGGCGTCTCCGGCCACTTCTCCGCGCCCTGCGTAACCACGGCAACCGCCGCCGCGCTGAAGCGTGTTTCATACATGCGGGCGCCCGACTCACGCACCGCCTTGATCGTCTCGGGATACGGCCTGTCGCAGATGTCCGTCCAACCTACCTGAAAGTATTCGCCATCGAAGCGGCCAGTCGTCGCCTCGTCACTGAACTGATGCCAGTGGGCGCCCACGATCTGCGGGTTCGCAAGTGCGGAACGCACATACGCCTGAAGACTCTCGGCTCGTTCCTTCTGGCTGGCGGTCGGCCAGTTCGACGCGCCGAAGGGACCGCGGTCCGGTGCACCGAAATGGAACTCCGTGATGAGAATGGGCTTGTCCGCAACCCCTTCGGGCAGTCTCAAGTTCTTCACACCCGGACTGTAGATGTTGTACGTGACCACGTCGCTGTACTTCGCGCACGGGCCAATCACCCACGAAGGCGCAGTTGTGCAGAACCTGCAGCCGAGGTACAAAAGCTGAGGGTCATACTCCTTGACGGCGGCCCGCGTGCGCTTGAAATATTCCTCGACGATCACCGCCGTGAACGCAACAAGGTCCTTCTTCGCGGCCACCCCTGAAAGCTTTATCGTGTGGAGAAGATCGTCCCAGTCGGCGTAAGACGTCTTCCACGCCGTGTTGAGCTTCGCGATCTCGCCGTACCGCTTTTTCATGAAATCGACGAGCGCAACCTTTGCAGGCTGGTCGGCGGGCGAGCGCAGCGTCCACTCCGCAAGTTGCGAGGGAGAGTTTCCCCAGTTGACCTCGTTGTCGATGCTGAAGCCGAGGCACATCGAATCATGTCCCTGACCGTCACGCTTGGCGAGCGCTTCAAGCACGCTCGTCCTGAAAGACGGGTCCCACGGGTCGCGGAATTTCCACCAGTGGCCGCGACTCCCTTCAATGAATCGCGACAGGCGCTCCACACGGTCGCAGTACGGCGTCCGGCGCGCGGAGCAGATTCTCTTGTCCGAAGAGGAGGATATCGTGTTCACGCACCAGCTCCTCAGGCGACGGTGCGACAAATCCACGAACTTCGCATAGTAGTCCTCGCCGTACTTGCGGTAGAGGTTGGCGGACGAGAAGTCGAACACGCGCGTCTCGCCACGCGCCTCGTAAAACGGCCACAGCAACTCGTCACGCGTCGTCCAGAACTTCGTAAACGGATCGGAGACGGCGGTCAGGGGGCTGACCGCCCTACCGGGTTCCGGCGGCAGCCACTCGAAAAAGCAGTCGCGGTCGGGAATCACACGACCCGTACGCGTCGCCCCGATATCGCCGTTTAGTGGCGTCATGGCGCAGAACGCCGAAACTCGCATCACGCCGAACGACCAGAAGAGACGCCCCTCGGGATCGACGAGCCACCACTTGCCGTCGATCTTCTCCGTACGGAAGCGCCCCGTGGCCTTCAGCTGCGGTCCCTTCGTCCAGCCGCCGTACTTGTTCCAGTCTGTCGGGCCGGGATTTGCAGCGAGGTCCTTTGCTTCCTCCTCGGCGGCGCGCTTCAGGTCTTCGTCGCACTTCGTCTTACCGGGCCAGTCGCGCCAGCGGAACTGTCCGTACTTATCGATGAACGGCAGGAAATCCTTCGTTGCCATTTTCATCCACGGCTGGCTGCCATCCGGCGGCAGAGCCTTCCGCCTGTTCTTTTTCTGACCGGGACAATAGAGCGAATCAACGAGGGCGTACGGCGACATCTGCGTCCAGTTCTTCCCCGTCTGCTGCGGCACCGTCGCTTTCTCCGCGCCCTGCGCAGCCGCAACCGCAATCATTGCCGTAAAAAGCAACGGAAGCATTAATGAATCATTTTTCACAGTTCCTACCCTCCTCTCAAAAAAAGGAATGTCACTTTACTATGACCATCAAGCCTGGCGGGACAATGCGAATGGACTTTCTGTCTTGGGACATCACCATCTTCCATCTTCTCATATTAGCGGCAACAGGCATTCCAGAAAACACGCCGTCCGTCTCGGCGAAGGTAAATGCAGACGCAGGTTTCTCGGTGAGATTCACTGACGTATCTGCCTTGAAAGTCACCGTGCCACCGCCTGTCCATCTGATTTCGCCCGCATGGAGCGAAAACGCCACAAAGGAGAGCGCAGTAATGAAAATGAGCGCCCTCTCTCCTTTGTAGAGTAGATCGGTTCCCTGCATGACTTTCTGTTTCATGGTCATTAGCCTTTCACCTGTTATGCTCTGGTACGCCCTTGGCAGACTCTATGTTTTCTGCGCATCGGTCACCCTCCGCGCAGCCAACTTGGTGCCTCATGGCAGTCCTTCGGTGCACTGTGCGCATTATACAAAAAACAGGGCCTCCGCCGCAAGCAGGTTTATACACAAACCGCAAAGCTAAAGCATGATGTATGGTGCATAAAAGCGCGGCGGCGGTAGGGGCCGACCACCGGGCGGCCCGCACTGGGAACGCACCCCTGCTAGGGCATCCGCTTCGCGGACTCGCTACGCTCGGGGGATATTCCATCTTGGCGGCGGAAAGGTGGGGCGAGCCGTCCTCGGCGAGCCGCCCGCCCAACGGGCGTCCCGCCCGTTGCCGTCTACGGCCTTGCGCCCGACACGCCCGAACCCGAAATCGTCGCCCACCTCTTCAAGCTCTACGCTGATAAGATGAAGTGGTGTGGATGATCCGGCCTGAAACCGCACCCGCCCGCCCCACTGGGACAACGGGCATCTTGCCCATTGCCGCGATGACTACTTGACGATGATCATGAATCCAGTCTGGCGATAGACGCCGTCGGACTCGACGGTCAGCCTGCCAACCGCATCGGCAAGCACAAAGTTCACGTTGGCGGGACCTGTCCCCTCCGTCCAGCCAATCACCCTTCTCGGAATCTTGCGGCTACCGACCTTGACGGAGACTGTCGCACCTTCCGCAAACGTCAGCCCGCCGCCGAACGCCTTGTTGAACGTCCCAGCCCAGCCACTGAGGTCGAGCGTGGGCGAAAGATGCGTCTCGTCGCCCAACTGCACCTTCGGCGTGGACACGGTGGATTCCGGCGTATAACTGCCAAGCACGGTGACGGCATGCACGTTGTTCGGGCTCTGAAAACTGCTCCTGTAAACCAGATTGGACACCGTGATGGACGACTCGTCACTGGCGGACAAGTAGCGGCCAAGCGTGTCTATCACGAGCGTCACCTCGGGCAACGTGCTCGTCGCGTTCTTTGGATAGAGTCTCACGTAATCGGAAATGACGAGCGTGCCAGGGCCGTTGCCTTGGACGTTGCGGAAAGGAAGATGCAGATCGCTCTGTCCCGTCCCCTTCGACGACTTGAAGATAAGCGTCTTGCCGTTGAGCGTCAAGGGCAGCGCGACTGAAGTCATGGAAACAAGACCAAATCCGTAATCGTCACGCCCGAAGAGCGTGTCGTTCGTCACTGTCAACCCGCGCGTCCAGGCGTAGTTGTAGGTATAAGGCTTGGAGCCCGTGACACGATAGGCACCGGTGCCGTCCGGTCCCTCGCCCGCGAGCTGGAGATAGTGGAGGGCGAACGCATTGTTCGCCGCGAGGTTGTCGAGAATCTGCGCCCCGTCGGCAACCGCAAGCGTGTCGCCGCCCTTTCCAAACACACCGGCTGAATTGACGCCGGGCTTGAGCGTGCCCTCCACCACCTCAGTGCCACCAAAAGATGCCTGCCCCGCCTTGCTCGCGACGAACGTGCCCGTACCCGTCTTCTCCACTTTGAGATAGCCAGAGAGCGCAAGCGTGGAGTTGGTCTTCGTGAGTCCATTCGCCACATCCACTTGCAACACGCTGGGGGCAGGCGTCAAATCACGCGTGTAGGCAAGCGTGCCGCTGGTAGACGGGTTGTCTTCGTAGGCGCGTTCAACCACGTCGAGGTCAACCCAATTCGTGCCGTCGTCCGACCCCTGGAAGCGCCACTTCGTCGGCGCGCGGTCCTGCTGCAGACCGTCGGACGTGGAGTACCACTCGTACTTCGAGATCATGATCGGCTCGGCAAAGTCGATCTGCATC
>CACWIW010000175.1 GCA_902761035.1 uncultured bacterium
CGAACGCGCCGAGGTACATCAAGCCCGAGGACGTCCCGCAGGCCGAGATCGACGCGGAGCTCGAGATCAAGCTCAACGCGCTCAAGGAGCAGAAGGGCAGGCTTCCCCCGGAGCAGGCGCTCGTCGGCATCAAGAAGGGCATGGCCGCCAAGTTCTGCACGCAGATCTGCCTGTTGAAGCAGGACTACGTGGCCGACGGCGAAGTGACGGTCGAGAAGTACCTCGACGGCGTCTCCAAGACCCTCGGCGCGCCGATCACGGTCAAGCGCTTCGTCCGTCTCCAGCTCGGAGCCTAGTGGCTGAGCAAGAGCGAGTTGAACGCTAATCTGCAACTTTGTGATTGTTCACAAATCTCAATTGTTCACAAATGCCACCATTGCCACCAATACAAATAGGAGGGGATTTCCCCGATTGATATTTGTGATTTGTGAACAATGGTGGCAATGAAGATTTGTGAACAATGCTCGATATGAATTCTGACCGTCAGTTGCTGGCTAAGGAGCGCGCGTCCCTTCAGGACGTGCGCCGCGTGGTCGTCAAGGTCGGCACGCACTCGATCGCCACGAAGACGGGGCGTCCGGACTACCGGGCGCTCCGTGTCTCCTCCGGCGCGGTCGCGGCCGGCGTGGAGGCACTGGGGCTGAAGGCGCGCCCCACGCAGGTTAACGACGTGCAGATGTGCGCGGCAGTGGGCCAGGCGCGCTTCATCTCCGAATACGAGAACCTCTTCGGCGCGGCAGGCGTGAAGATCGGACAGGTTCTGCTCACGCACGCCGACTTCGACGACCGTCGCCGTGCGGCGAACGTGCGTCGTTCGCTCGACCACCTCGTGCGTGCGGGCATCGTGCCCGTCGTGAACGAGAACGACGTGGTGGCGGACGAGGAGCTCAAGGGGCTCACGTTCGGCGACAACGACTGGCTTTCGTCCCTCATCGTGAAGCTCGTGCGCGCGGACGCGCTCGTGCTCCTCACGACCGTGGACGGGCTTCTGGACGCCGCCGGACGGCGCGTGCCGTCCATCGGCTCGATCCGCGACGCGATGAAGCTAGTGCGGGCGGGGCAGAAGGGCTCTCTTTCCAAGGGCGGCATGGATTCCAAGCTTAAGGCCGTCAAGAACGCCGCCCAGTCGGGCGCGCACGTGGTGATCGCGAACGCCGCGACGCCGCACATCCTCCAGTCGATCTTCTCCGGACGCGACGTGGGCACGTTCGTGCCCGGCAGCGCCCTCTAGCGCGGGGCGTCCATGCGCTACGCGATCATCAGCGACGTCCATGCGAACGAAGCCGCGCTGCGTGCGGTGTTGACGGACGCCGCCGACGCGCAGGCAGAGAAGATCATCTGTCTCGGCGACGTGCTGGGCTATGGACCGGAGCCCGTAGCCGCGCTTGAACTCGTCTACCGCCGCGTACACGTGTGCCTCGCGGGCAACCACGACGATGCAGTGTCGGGGCGTCTCCCCATGGAGGACTTCACCGATTTCGCGGCGGAGGCGATTCAGCGGCACCGCACCGCCATCACGCGCGAGGCGAACGATTGGATCAACCATCTTCCATATATCTGTGCTTTTGAGGGCTTCGCGTGCGCGCACGGCGACTTCTCCAATCCGCAGAAATTCAATTACATCCTTGAGCCGCGGGACGCCCTCCCCTCCTGGGAGGCGCGCACGGAACAGCTACTGTTCGTGGGGCATTCCCACCAGCCGGGAATTTTCGTGCTGGGTGCGAGCGGCACGCCGCATCGTCTGGACGCTGTGGACTTCACGCTGGAGGACGGCAAGCGCTACATCGTGAATCCGGGCAGCGTGGGGTATCCGCGGAGCGGGGATTGTCGGAGCAGCTACTGCATCTACGACGACGTGGAGCGCACGGTCGAGTTCCGCACGTTGCCGTTCGACCTTGATTCATACGCCGCGAAGATGCACGGGCAGGGTCTGAACGAGGCGCCGTGGATGCTTGCCCGCGCGGCGGAACGCCATCGCCCCTTCGTGCGTGGAGCCGCGCAGTTCGGCGTTCCGGAGAATCCAGAAATTCCGGTGGTAGGGTCGCCTCGCCGAGGCGGCCGCCTCCCCCGATGGGCAGTCTGGCTCATAGCCACCGGCATGTTGGCGATTGTGGGCATCTTATCCTATACATTATATATAGCCCGTTCGATCTCCAAAGACGGCGCATCCGCCGTCGCTGAACTGCCCGTTCAGGAGGTAGACACCCCTTCGCCGCCCGAGCAGCCGGCGACCGAACTTTCGTTCGGTCCGCACCGTGATCTCACGGACGGCTGGCAGGTCGCGTTCGAGGTGCCGGAGGAGCAGAAGGTCGTGATCGAGTACAACGGGAAGAGGAACGCGCAGGTGTTCCGCATCGAGCACGGCGCGAAACATACCGTACGGTTCACAAAGCATCTGAGCTTGTGTCCGCGTCCAAAACGACTCTACTGGAAGGTCGAGCTGGCGGATGGCAAGCGCGGAGGTCCCGCGGGCAATTTCCGGTACACCTCGCACCTTACCTTCACCGACGAGAATGGGGAGTTGCTTGATAGGGTGGACGGAGCGGGAAGGAGTTTCAAAAAGCCGAAGCACCGGGCCGTTCCCAAGTCCGCCACGGACGCAGTGTTGACGGTCGACTGCCTCTGTTCGGGCACGCACGACCTCGTGGTGCCGCACTTCGCCGACCATCCACCGGTGAGTGAGTAGGGGAGATGTGACGGGATGGTGACATTGTGCCGTGACATTGTGCTTGCGCGTGCGCAAATCTTTCGCTACAATATGCGCCGACAGCCATGACATCGAATGACGAATACGTGTTGCAGCTCCTGCGTGAAGCGGGGTATGTGACGGCAGAACAGCTCGAAACCGCCTCCACGGCGATGCGCGAGGGCAACGAGACCACGCTTGACGTGCTCGTTGCCTCGGGCGTCGTGTCGGAGGACGACGTGCTTGGCACGATCGCCGACCAGTTCGGCATCAAGTACGTGAGCATCGACCCCGCCGCGATCGACGCGGAGGTGGCGAAGGAGATCTCGCCCGAGATCGCTCGCAAGTACGGCGTTGCGCCGGTGATGAAGGACGCGGACAGCGTGACCGTGGTCCTCTCCGACCCTATGGGCTACGACGCGATCGACTCGCTGCGGTACGTGCTGCAGGGGAAGGACGTGCAGGCCGTGCTCGCGCCGGCCGAAGAGGTCAAGGCCGTGATGGAGAAGCTCTATCCCACCGGCGGCGACCAGATCGTGACGCGCGGCGACGACGAGTTCGGCGGAGACGACGGCGGCGAGGGCAGCGGCGACGACACGCCCGTGATCCGTCTCTGCTCGCTCATCCTCTCCAACGCGATCAAGATGAAGGCGTCCGATATTCACTTGGAGCCGATGGAGAAGGAGTTCCGCGTGCGCTACCGCATCGACGGCGCGCTCCGCAAGATGGACTCGCCGCCGAAGCGCCTGCAGGGCGCGATGATCTCGCGCTTCAAGATCATGTCGAAGATCAAGATCTCCGAGAAGCGCATCCCTCAGGACGGACGCATCCAGATCAACGTGGGCGGGCGAGACCTCGACCTGCGTGTGTCGACCGTGCCGACGAACCACGGCGAGTCGATCGTCATGCGTATTCTCGACAAGTCGAACCTCGCGCTCGGCTTGCCGCAGCTAGGCTTCCTCTCCGACGACCAGAACAAGTTCGAGCGACTGATCCACCTCTCCGACGGCGTGGTGCTCGTGACGGGTCCTACCGGTTCGGGCAAGACCACTACGCTGTACGCCTGTCTCGGGCAGATCAACACGCCCGACAAGAAGATCATCACCGTCGAGGACCCTGTCGAATACCAGATGGGCGGCATCAACCAGGTGCAGGTGAACCGCGACGTGGGGCTTGACTTCTCGGCCGCCCTGCGCTCCATTCTCCGTCAGGCGCCTAACATCGTGATGATCGGCGAAATCCGTGACGACGAGACGGCGGACATCGCGATGGAAGCGGCGCTCACCGGCCACCTAGTGTTCTCGACCTTGCATACCAACGACGCGCCGAGCGCCGTGACGCGTCTCACCGATATGGGCGTGAAGCCGTTCCTCGTCGCGTCCGCCGTGCGCGCCGCGATGGCCCAGCGCCTCGTACGCGCTATCTGTACGAACTGCAAGGAAGAGTACACCCCCACGGAGCGCGACATGAAGATGCTCGGCGCGATTGCGAAGACGGCCCCCGAGCACATGTACATCGGGCGCGGCTGCCCCAAGTGCAACGGCGGGTACAAGGGCCGAAAGGGCATCTTCGAGATCTTTGAGATCGACGACACCATCCAGCGTCTGATCTTCGACCATGCGCCGTCCTCCGTGCTGCGCGAGCGCGCGCGCGAAATGGGCATGCGCACGCTGCGCGAAGACGGCATGCTCAAGGTCGCCTCCGGCATGACCTCCCTGAAGGAGGTTTTGCAGGCGACGATGGGCGACGCGGACTAACGAGTGTAAAATGTAAAGTGTAAAGTGAAAAGTTTAAAGTGAAAGGGATTAGAAATGGCAACTGAAATCACGATGCACGACCTGCTGCAGGCGACGATCGACGAGGGCGCGAGCGATTTGCACGTGCGCGCGTTCATGCCGCCCGAGCTCCGCGTCCACGGCGAGCTCGTGGCGATCGCGGACGAGGCGTTCACGGAGGAGGATACGTACAAGCTCTGCCACGAGATGATGACGCCCGAGCAGTCCGCCGAGGTCGAGAAGAACGGCGGTGCGGACTTCGCCATCGCGCACGAGGACGGCACGCGCTTCCGCGTGAGCGTGTTCAAGGAGCGCAAGCGCTGGGGCTGCGTGCTCCGTATGATTCCCTCGACCCTGCTCACGCTAGAGCAGATCGGCCTCCCGGAGTCCGTGAAGGAACTTCTCTTCAAGCCGCGCGGACTCATCCTCGTGACCGGTCCTACGGGTTCAGGTAAATCCACCACCCTCGCGTCGATGCTCGACGTGATCAACCGCGAACGCGGCGTACACATCATCACGATCGAAGACCCTATCGAATTCTACCACACGTCACGCAAGTCGCTCGTAACGCAGCGCGAAGTCGGCTCCGACGTGCCGAGCTTCGCCGAGGCGATCCGCCGCGCGCTGCGTCAGGACCCCGACGTGATCCTCGTGGGTGAAATGCGCGACCTCGAGACGATCGGCGCGGCCATCACCGCCGCAGAAACGGGCCACCTCGTGTTCGGCACCCTGCACACGACCGGCGCTGCCGAGACGATCGACCGTATCGTGGACGCCTTCCCAACCGACCAGCAGGAACAGGTGCGCACGCAGCTCTCCGTGGGTCTCCAGGCCGTGATCTCGCAGATCCTCCTGCCGAAGCTCGACGCGAACGGCGAGGTACACGGCCGAATCGCCGCGTTCGAGATCATGCTTGCAACGTCGTCCATCCGCAGCCGCATCCGCGACAACAAGACCTTCCAGATCCGCTCCGACATCCAGACCGGCGCGAAGTTCGGCATGGTCACGCTCGACGCCTGCCTCATGGGGCACTACAGGAACGGGCTCATCTCCTACGACGAGCTCATCACCAAGAGCCAGGACCCCGATACGGTGGTCGCCAAGCTCAAGGAAGAAATGGGGCGGCGCTAAATGTCCGAGCATTTCGATCCATTGTTGGATCTCCTCGTAAAGAACGGGGTCCTAGACCAGGATGCGGTCGAGACGATCCGCGAGGAGCAGCGCAACGCAGCCGGCAAGACCGTGCGCGAGATCGTCGTGGACGGCGGGTACATCGACGAGGACAGCCTCCTCGGCATGATGGCCGCCTATCAGGGCTGCGAGGTGGTCGACCTCGCGAACATGGAACTGAGCAGCGACGTGGTGAATGCGATTCCCGCATCCATCGCGCGCATGTACAACGTGCTTTGCGTGGGAGTTGACGATACATCAGTCACGCTCGCCACGTCGAATCTCGTGGACCCGCGCGTCTCGGACGAAGTGACGTTCGCCCTCTCGAAGGAAGTGCGCTTCGTCATGGCGCGCGAGAAGGACCTCAACGACCGCATCGCGCAGCACTACGGCGACTCCTCCGAATCCGTCGCGGACATGCTCAAGAGCCTCGGCGAGGGCATGGACGCCGACGAGTCGCTGAGGGGCGACCCCAACGACGTCGCGGCTCTCGACGCCGCCGCGAACTCCAACGCCGTCGTCAAGTTCGTTAACATGATCCTCTACCAGGGCGTGGTGGACCGTGCGGCCGACATCCACATCGAGCCGTTCGAGAAGAACTTCCAGATCCGCTACCGCGTGGACGGCGCGCTCTACGCGGTTAAGGCGCCGGACGTATCCATGGCCCCTGCCATCATCTCGCGTATCAAGATCATGGCGAACCTCAACATCGCCGAGCGCCGCGTGCCGCAGGACGGCCGCATCGCGATCACGGTGGCGGGACGTCCCGTGGACCTCCGCGTGTCGTGCCTTCCCACCACGCACGGCGAGTCGGTGGTTATGCGTATTCTCGACCAGGGCGCCACGTCCCTCGACCTCGAGAACGTGGGCCTCGCCGAAGACGTCTACGAACAGCTCACGATGGACATCGAGAAACCGAACGGCATCATCGTGGTGACGGGTCCGACCGGCTCCGGCAAGACGACGACGCTCTACTCCGTCCTCCGCCGAATCAACTCCATCGACTCCAAGCTCCTCACCGCCGAGGAACCTGTCGAATACGACGTGGACGGCATCGTACAGGTGCCGATCAACCACGAAGTGGGCAACACGTTCCCGAAGGTGCTGCGCGCCTTCCTGCGTCAGGACCCCGATATCATGCTCATCGGCGAGATCCGCGACCTCGAGACGGCGGAAGTGGCGATTCAGGCCGCCCTCACCGGACACCTCGTGTTCTCCACGCTCCACACCAACGACGCCGCTGGCGCCGTGATGCGTTTCGTGGATATGAACGTGGCCCCGTACATGGTGGCGTCCACGCTTGAGGCCGTGTTGGGGCAGCGTCTTCTGCGTACCTGCTGCCGCGACTGCAAGACCCCATACGAGCCCGACGACGAGACGCTCGACCGCATCAACCTCACGCGCGACGAGATCGGCGGTCGTCCGTTCTACTTCGGCAAGGGCTGCAAGACCTGCAACGGCACCGGCTACAAGGGCCGCAAGGCGATCTTCGAGTACCTCCGTGTGACGAACCCGATCCGTGAGCTCATCAACGCGCGCTCGCCCACGCTGATCATCCGCGAGAAGGCCCGCGAACTCGGCATGCGTACCATGCGCGAGGACGGCGTCCGCTCGATTCTCGACGGCTACACCACGGTCGACGAAGTCTTACGCTACACTTAAGGCTTCACTCAAAAACAACTTGAACATCCTAATTAGATTATTGCTCACAAATCTTCATTGCCACAATTGTTCACAAATCACAAATATCAATTGCGGATGAGTGGAGTCCCATCCTATTTATATTGGTGACAATGGTGGCATTTGTGAACAATTGAGATTTGTGAACAATTACAAAGCGGTTAATCAACTGCGGTCCAGAAGCCCTGTCCGACGAGTTTTTCGACTTCGTGTGGATCGAGGTTACGGTCGCTCATGATTAGGGCGTCCTGCCGCGAGTTGATCAGCGAGTGGTCGAAATAGATTGGGCGCTCGATCTTGTCGCCGGGCGAGAGCGGGTTGTCCACCGTCTTCACCTCGCGGATCACCTCGCTCCATTTTTTGCGGAGTTCGTCCAGGATGCGCTGGTTCTCGGCCTGAGACTGCCGCATGAGGTCCATGCCTTCGTTCATGCCGATCATCTTGCCTTTGATCATCGCCGCGATCATGCGGTCCTCGGCGGTCTTCCAGAACCGGTTCACGAATCGTCTGGCGAAGAGGCGTCCGCCGATTTTCTTCGTCGCGGCCAACTCGCCGGGCGGCGCGATCGTGAAGAGGGTGTTGTGCTCTGCGGCCGTCGCAATCGTCGGCAGGTTCGGCCGGATCTGCGTCGCGGTGAACGCGCAGACGTATTCGTAGAGCGCCTCGCATTTCGCGCCGTTGTACTCGCAGTCGAAGAAGCACTCCACCTTGAACGCCTTCTTGAACTGCGCGGTCCTGCTGATGGAGAAGGCGGCGTCGATGATCTGCCGCGTCCGTGGCGGGATATCGTCGCTGAAGCGTCCGTACTTAGGTCGGAAGTTGGCGAGGCCGGGGACGACGATGGACGAGTTGATCTGCCGTGCCAGATGGGCGGCCATGGCGTTCGCGTCGGAGTAGATGTTGCCCGTCTGCTCAAGTACGAACGAACCCCTGTTGATGCTGCTCGTCATCTGCACGATGCGCCGTTCCGACGGGTTTATCAGGATGGTGCTCTCTATGTTCGGATTCAATTTGAAGGGGATCTCCCACTTGATCCAGCCCATGCCGGTCCAGCCGGCAGGAAGCGGGTAACAGTACGCGGGAACGCGCAGGAAGTTGTCGAAGATGACGAAGTAGCTATGCGCCGCCGTCGCCGGGATTGTCGCCGCCAATGCGGCGCAGAGGAGAATGGTGCGTGTTTTCATGCAAAAGAATTTACCATATTCGGTCTGGTTACGCAACTGGATTCATCAAGGAAAGTGCAAGCCGTGAAACCTGCCGACACCCCCAAATCTTACCCTTGCCTAACTGGGGGGTAATGTGAGATAATTATCACCTATCCGAGCAGGAGCAGAATTTCATCCCTAATAAAGGAAGAAGAAACATGAGCAAAGAGTTAGAGAAGATGACGCCCGAGTTGCGGGCGTTCATCGAGGAGTGGAAGGCCAAACCAGGCAACCTGATCATGGTGCTGCACCGTGTGCAGCAGACCTACGGCTACATTCCCCGCGAAATCGCCATCGAGACGAGCGAGATCCTGGGCGTGCCGCTGGCCAAGATCTACGGCGTCATCACGTTCTACAACTTCTTCCGCCTGCGGAAGGCCGGGAAGTACAACATCCAGGTGTGTCTCGGCACGGCGTGTTACCTGCGCGGCGGCGACGACGTGCTCAAGGAGTTTGAGAAGCAGTTGGGCGTGGGCCTGAACGCGACGACCCCGGACGGCATGTTCTCCGTGGAGGCGGTGCGCTGCCTCGGCTGCTGCGGCCTCGCGCCGGTGGCGGTCGTGAACGGCGAGGTCCATGGCAAGCTCTCGACGAAGGACGTCGAGAACATCATTGCGAAGTACTGTGCTGAAGGCTGAAAGGAATAAGAAAATGGCAAAGTTGACATTGGCAGACCTGCGCAAGATGCGCGAGGAGAAGCAGCAGGCGATGGAAATGCGCGACGCGTCCAACAAGGACGTGCAGGTGATCGTGGGCATGGGCACGTGCGGCATTGCCGCTGGCGCCAAGGACACGTTCACGGCGCTCGTGAATTCGATCAACGAGAAGGGACTCACGAACGTCCTCATCCGCCAGACGGGCTGCATGGGCCTGTGCCACTCGGAGCCGACCGTGGAGGTCGTCGTCCCGGGCATGCCCACGGTGATCTACGGCAACGTGGACGCGGCGACGGCGAAGGACGTGGTCGAGAAGCACATCGTCGGCCACCAGCTGATCGACGACAAGATCCTCGACCGTCCGTCCATTGACATCATCAAGAACGGCTAAGGAGCACGACAATGGCATACGAATCATACGTTCTTGTGTGCGGCGGCACCGCGTGCTGTTCGAGCGGCGGCACGTCCGTCGTCGAGGCGTTCAAGAAGGAACTTGAGGCGGCCGGCCTCAAGGACAAGGTACAGGTGGTCGTGACGGGCTGCCTCGGGTTCTGCGAGCAGGGCCCGATCGTGAAGATTCTCCCGCAGGGCACGTTCTACGTGCAGGTGAAGACGGAGGACGTGAAGGAGATCGTGGCGGAGCACCTCGTGAAGGGCCGCGTGGTGCAGCGTCTGTGCTACGACCCCGAGCAGGCGAAGAAGCTCGTCGCCGAGGCGAACATCCCGTTCTACCAGAAGCAGTACCGCATCGTGCTGCGCAACTGCGGCATCATTGACCCGGAGAAGATCGAGGACTACATCGCGCGCGACGGCTACAAGGCCATCGAGAAGGTGCTCTTCGAGATGACGCCGGAGCAGGTGGT
>CACWIW010000176.1 GCA_902761035.1 uncultured bacterium
CCGACGGCGATCTACTCTCCATCACCGGCTCCGCCGTAACCCCAGAGTTCCACACCTACGGCATTCTCCCCGACGGCACGCGCTGGTCGCGTACCGTGCAGGGCGAAACGCCCTCCTCTCCGCGCTTCACGAAGCCCTACGAAAACCTCCTCGGCCAGACCGTCCGTGAAGAGCGCAGCGGCTTCAAAGGCGCAGTCCTTGCAACCACCCACACCTACGATTCCCTCGGTCGCCTCGTTCGCACCTCCCCCGACTACGAGCCAACCGTCGAGCACTCCTATGACATAACGGGGGCGCGTTCTGTGTCCGTCCGCAGTGCGGACGGACAATGGCGCAAAACCGAAACGACTTCCGCCTTCGCTGCTATTGACGGCGCAATTTGGCTCGTCCAGTCCAACATCGTCTCATGCTCCGATGCCACCATTACATCCCTCGTGACATCCTCATCGCGCCAACTAACCGGCCTAACCGCCGCGCTTCCCTCTCGTTCCCGTACCACCGACGTTCGCGGCAACTCAACTGAAAACGAAATGCTGGTTGATTTGGCGATTGTCACCTCTCGCCAAACCGTCCCCTACGCGACAAACAAGCCATTGTCGCTTTCCCGCTATGGCGTATCTTTGATGGATGTCTCCGTTTCTGCCGTAACCAACACCTACGCCTACGATCCCCTCGGTCGCCCAATAGCCCATACCGACGGACGCGGCAACACGCGCCATACCGAATACAATGCTCTCGACCAGCGCTCCGCCTCCATTGACGCCCTCGGCAACCGCACATCCTACGCCTACGACCAGTTCGGCAATCTCGCCGCCGTGACGAATCCTCTCGGCAATGCCATTGTTTACGAGTACGACCTTCGTGGACGTAAGACCTACGAATACATACGACATCTTCGGCAACAAAACAACAATGATGACTTACCGCAACGAGTCGTTTGGTCCGAATTCGGGTGATGTCACCACTTGGCTCTACGACGAAGCCTCCAACTGCATGACGAACAAGGTCTATGCCGACGGCAAAGGGCCGAGGTATTCATATACGCCCAATGGAAATGTCGCGCAGCGCATTTGGGCTCGTGGAATCATTACCGACTACGCATACGACGGATGGAACAATCTCACTAATACGACCTACTCCGACGGTACTCCCACGGTCACGCTCTTTTACGACGCGATGGATCGACAGATAAAAGCCGAAGATGCCGCCGGTATCACCACTTTCCGCTATGACTCATTTGGCTCGCTTACAAATGAAACAGTAGTTGGCATTGCCGGCACGAACACAATCATCCGCCATTGGGACGAATTTAGCCGTACTGCTGGCTACACCCTGAACAACGTGCGCCAGACCACTATAGGCTACGATGCCGCAACTGGTCGGATCGCCACGATGCTTGTCAACGGATCCGACATTCCCTTCACATGGTCGTATATTCCCGGTAGCGACCTCAAATCCTCTCTTACCTATCCCAACGGCCTTACCGCATCGTGGACATACGACGCAAATGACCAGCTCCTGCAGGTACTCAATGTAACACCCACGAATGTGATTTCGCAGTACGACTACACGTACGACGCGGCGGGGCGTCGCATAGAGATTGCCCGCTCTGGCTCGGCGATGTCAGAGTCCCGCACCGACGCTTACGGTTATAATGTGCGCAATGAATTAACCTCCGCATCCAGACTGGGAGGGACGTCCTCCGTGACGTCCACGATTGAATACGCCTATAATTACGATGACATCGGCAATCGCCTTTCATCCTTCGATCTCGGGACGAACCGTAGCTACACAGCCAACAGCTTAAACCAGTATTCATCAATTTCCAATCTTTGCGATTCCATGTCTCTGTGCGAGGAATTCATCCCCCAGTTCGATGACGATGGCAACCAGACGTTGATCCAGACTGCGACAGGCATCTGGCAAGTTCAATACAACGGCGAGAACCGCCCCGTCCATTGGGAGCGCATCGCATCCAACTCCTCTACTCCCAACTCCTCCAATCCCACGCTTGTATCCATGTCCTTTGACCGAAAGGGCCGCAGGGTACAGTATATCGAGACATGCGAAACCATGACGGCTTCCAACAAGACGTTCACATACGATGGCTACTTGCAGATTGCCAATCATGAACTCACAGTTCATAACTCACAACTCTTCATCTGGAATCCTACAGAGCCGATAGCTACCCACCCCCTCGTGTTCTACACATCTACTACTCCGCCGTTGTACTACACCCACGACGCTAACAAAAACATATCAGATTTGACAACATCATTTCAGGCGACATCCCACCATTACGAGTACGGCCCTTTTGGTGTTGAGACGGAAGCCGTAAATGGTAGGCTAACCACGAATCACAATTTTCAAATATGTAATCCTTTTCGTTTTTCATCAGAATACAGTGATGTTTTTTTGGGGGTGATTTATTACAACTATCGGCATTTGGAATTAAATCTAGGAAGATGGTTGAGCAGGGACTGTGAAAACGGCATTACGGAATATGTATTTATTGATAATGCCGCCATTGAGTGCTTCGATGAACTAGGGTTAATAAAGTCTCCGTCAAAGAATGCTGATAGAGATAATAATGGTGGGCATAAAAAACGAGGTAATGGGAATAGAATTAACAAACATCAAAATGCGCAAAAACATGGTGGAAGAATTAATGCTCACTTTGTGCGGCATGATCGACGGGGTAAAGTGATTCCGCCGCCTGTTAAAGGCAAGTGCGGATATGTGAATGTAAAAACCTTGTTAGCAGTGGATGCAATAAATGCCGGTGTCATGCTAAGTGGAATTATATTAAAAGAGATGGAAGCGGCTGGATCGTTCGACGAATTCGTAGATTGGAATATTGAGATAGAGGGGAGTCTGTGTTGCGTTGAGCCGAAAACACCACAGATTGTCAAAAAGGTCGCCATAACAAGAACGGGGAAAGCAAATCTGAATGGACCACTATGGGGATTTTTAACTCCAGACGTAACTGCAAATTATGAGTTTGAAAAGAAGGTCGTGTTTACATTTGAGTGCTGTTGTAGTACGCCAAAAAATACAAAAAGGTCTGTTGAGATTAGGAGAACGCCAATATCGTATGACTGGATATGGGGGCTTGGTGGTTCTGCGAAAGGAGTTGCAGAATGGCGACGCATAACCGAAATTAGTGATTGTGAATAAGGAATGATAAAAATGAAATGTACCCAAGCAACCATAAAGTGTTTCTTTGATTTATCCGACGCAATTTCACATGAAATTAGACACGGTAATTGTAGTGCTATATCTCTGATTAAGGTCTACAAAATAATGATTCAGTTTAAAATAGGCGTAGCATTTCATAGGTTGGGTTTGTATTATTTGACAGGGATACTAGATGGTATTTCTATTGCTGGAATAGCACCGAAAAGTTGTAGGATCCGAGTAGTTTCTGCATTAAAATATTTGAAGCGGGCTTATGCACTTGGGGTTAAAGAATCCGCACATGACATTGCTTGGTCCTTTTTCCAAAAATGTTACGACCTTAAAGTTAAGCGGCAATCAAATGTTCCGCGCTATCTTTTAAAGCAATTGCGAATCTGGGTAAAACGTGCCTTGGTTTATGAACATGGACGAAGAAAGGCCAATATGTACCACTATTTGGCGTGGATTGAATATCATTATGGCAATTTATCTGATGCGATATCGTTTTGGAAAAAAGCTGCGCGAAATGGAGGCGGAGAGGCGATGTTAGAATTAGCGATTCTATACGGATATGGGGAGGGCGTGCGAAAAAATCTTCGTTTAGCATGCTATTATTTTACAAAATGTTCCATTATAGATCCTCGCCTTAGAGAGAATGTTGATAAGGAAATGGGGGAACTTGGATTGAAGTAGGATGAGCGTGATGGGTAGTATCCATTTAGAATAGGAGTTGTGGAGTAACGGAATGTCCGGCAAACTTTTAACCATGCGACAATTGAGTAACTTTCAAACGGACAGATGCTACCACCTGATAAGCCGGGTGGCCCACCGCGACTTTTACCTGGACGAGTATGAGCCATGGCATGAAGTTACTCCACCACTCCCACTCCACCAATGGGGTCAGCTCTGGTGCTCGTTATTAATAATAACTTGCACTTTGCAGGCATTCTTATGTGCAGCATTCGATGTCGCACTGGGAGACAAGCGTGCCGAACTTAATATTTATGCTGCACATTATGCGCCAAAGGGGTATAGCCGCCTGGGAGATACGGGATATGGCGAGTTCCTCGATTATTCATTTGGACAGACAAACACTTGTAAAAATACGGCTGTTAATCGATTCTGCGGACATGATAAATTTTTATGCATTACAAATCCGATTGCTAATAGAAGCAAGTTTTTTGATTTCGTAACGCTGTTCCATGACGCAACCTCGCGCCGGCTGTTCAGGATTACGGCATCCCGCACTTTTCCGATGAACATGAGTAGTACTGATTGCATGAATCTGCTTAAAGCCTTGTCACGTGATTGTGATTATCGGTATAAAATTAAAATTCCCATACCATACCATGATGAGGTTGATGCTCTGTTGAAGAATCGTCATAATGGCTGGTCAATAAATTGTAGAGATGCCTCCTTTTTAATTTCACTTTCCTTATTATTGAAGACTAATGGGTTAATGGAACTTACAATGACTGTTGAGAGCTTACAGGTTAGACGGCATTCCGAAGCACAAACCGGTGCAATGAATGACATTGAGATCAATGTAAATGATTTGTAGAATTATATTCATTGAGGCAAGGGCGCGAGGGACCCGGTTGGTGTCTTTGGTGGACGTAAGAGTGTTGGAGTGACTGAATTTTTGGTAAACTGTTTGCCATGCGATGCCCAAGGAACTTTCAAACGGACAGATGCTACCATCTGGTAAGCCGGGTGTCCCGCCGCGCCTTCTACCTGAACGAGGAGGAGCGCACGCGGTTCGCTGAGACGCGCACCGAGGCGTACATCGACGGTGTATGGCATATCATCGCCCGCTCCGCCCGTGGCAACCTTCCTCGACGCAAACAAGCTCGTCGGAAAGACGCTCACTCCTTTCTGCACACATGGCGGCGGCGCGGGAAAGTTCTTCGCGGACGTTGCCAAGGCGTGTCCGAACGCCAAGGTGCTTGAAGGCCTGACGATTCGCGGATCGAACCAGGTAGAACGACGCCTCGGAACCGGCGTGACCACGCACCACACCGAGGACGACATCGTTGCGTGGCTGAACAGGATATTCAAATAGCCGTAGCGAAGTGAAGTGTAATAATTTCTGATTCCAACATTTCAATTTTGCATCTGTTTATTTCAATTCGACGTTTGAGTTTGAGGGGCATAAATGCTATAATGGTCGCCAGTCAACCTTAAGGTATTGGAACCGATATGGCATTGTGCTACAAGAAACTTTGGAAACTCTTGATTGACAAAGACATGACTCGCGCATCCCTGCGCGAGGCGACCGGCATTGCCCCCGCCACGATCTCCAAGATGTCCAGAGGCGAGTCCGTCGGCGCGAATGTCCTTGAACGCATCTGCGAATCGCTGCAATGCAATATCGGCGACATCGTGGACTATGTGCCAAAGTCGGTCGAGGAAGGTTCTGGCAAGGGAAAGGCGCGTTGAGCCGGGGAGAGTGAGTATGGCATATCAGAGCGAAGCACAGCTTGAGAAGCAACTCATATCGCAGTTGAGCGGACAGAAGTTCGCCCCTGTCGCCATCGCCGACGAGGAGGCGCTTGAGGCCAACTTCAAGGCGCAGTTCGAGGCGTTCAACAAGGACAAGCTCGACAAGCCTCTCTCCGACAAGGAATGGGAGCGGGTGTTCAATCTCCTCAAGGGCAAGTCCATCTTCCAGAGCGCGAAGGTGCTGCGCGACAAGTTCGTACTCGAGCGCGACGACGGCACCAAGCCGTACCTTTCGTTCTTCAATCCCGACGACCCCACGAAGAACATCTTTCAGGTCACGCACCAGACCACAATCGTCGGCAAGTATAAGAACCGCTACGACGTGACCATCCTCGTGAACGGCCTCCCGCTCGTGCAGATCGAGCTGAAGCGGCGCGGAATCGACATCCGCGAGGCCGTCAACCAGATTATGCGCTATAAGAAGCACTCCTACGGAGGGCTGTTCCACTACGTCCAGATTTTCGTCGTGTCCAACGGCATGGACACAAAGTATTTTGCCAACTCCGACAGGCAGCTTCTCTACTCGCTGGCGTTCTTCTGGACGGACAGGCAGAATGTTCGCCTCACGAACCTGAAGGACTTTGCCGAGTCCTTCCTTGCCCGCGACCACATCGTGAAGATGCTTTCGCGCTACATGGTCCTGAACGACACGGACAGGATTCTGCTGGTGATGCGTCCGTATCAGGTCTATGCCGTGGAAGCCCTCGTGCGGCAGGCGACGCTCACCTCGAAGAATGCCTACATCTGGCACACGACCGGTGCGGGCAAGACGCTCACATCGTTCAAGACGGCGCAGATTCTCGCCGCCCGCCCGGAGATCAAGAAGGTCATATTCCTTGTTGACCGCAAAGACCTCGATTCGCAGACCACCGAGGAGTTCAACAAGTTCGAGCAGGGTTCCGTGGACGCGACGGACAAGACGGATGTTCTCGTCAGCCAGATGAAGGACAAGAGCCGCCAGCTCATCGTCACGACGATGCAGAAGATGGCAATCGCCGTCAAGGGAACGCGCTACTCGAAGGTGATGGACGCCTACAAGAACGAGAAAGTCGTGTTCATCATCGACGAATGCCACCGCAGCCAGTTCGGCGACATGCACCGCGACATCGTCCGGCACTTCGCAAACGCGCAGTTCTTCGGCTTCACCGGGACGCCCCGCTTCGAGGTGAACGGCATGACGGAGGGACATCGTGTCCTCACCACCGAGACGCTTTTCGGCGAGTGCCTGCACAACTACCTCATCAAGGACGCTATTTTCGACAACAACGTCCTCGGTTTCCACATCGAGTACATCAAGACGATCAAGGGCAACTACGAGAAGGAGGACGGCACGCTCGTCGAGGGGATCGACACGGAGGAAGTGTACGGCGCGGACGAGCGGCTGACGCTCATCGCCAACCACATCATCAGCAACCACAAGTCTCGGACGCGCAACTGCCAATACACGGCCATCTTCGCTGTCTCGTCCATCCCGACGCTAATCCGCTACTACGACCTCTTCAAGTCCATCGACCACAACCTCTCCGTCGGCGCGATATTCACCTATGGCGCGAACGAGGACGCCGAGGGAAAGGACGAGTTGAGCCGCGACGCCTTGGAGCGCATCATCGGCGACTACAACGCCCGCTACGGCACGAACTTCTCCACGGACACCTTCGCCGCCTACCACAAGGACGTCTCGGATCGCGTCAAAGGCAAGAAGACCCAGCAGCTCGACATTCTGCTCGTGGTGGATATGTTCCTCACCGGCTTCGACTCCAAGCCGCTCTCCGTCCTCTACGTGGATAAGGAGCTTCAATACCACACGTTGCTCCAGGCGTATTCCCGCACGAACCGCGTGGAGAAGGAGACAAAGCCGTTCGGCATCATCATCTGCTACCGCAACCTCAAGCGGCGGACGGACGAGGCGCTTGCGCTCTTCTCGAAGATCCCCAAGCCGTTCGACGGCGTCGTGACGCCCGGCTTCGACTACTATGTCGCAAAGTTCAACGAGTACGCGCTCAAGCTGAAGGAGGTCGCGCTCTTCCCGGAGAACGTTGATACGATGCAGAGCGAGGAGGAGCAGCGGCGGTTCGTCGTCGTGTTCCGCGAGCTGACGAAGTACCTCCAGTCGCTGAAGACCTTTGTCGAGTTCACCATCGACAAGTCGCCGCTCGTCATGTCCGAGCAGGAGTACGAGGACTACAAGAGCAAGTACCTCATGCTCTACCAGAAGAACCGCAACGCCCGCAACGTCGCGTCCGTACTGAACGACGTCGATTTCTGTATCGAGCTGATGGAGTCCGACCGCATCAACGTCGCCTACATCATGAACCTCATCCGCAACATCCGGTTCGGGAATGAGGGCAAGAAGAACGCGGACATCGAACACATCAAGGAGGAGATCGACCGCACGGACAATCCGCAGCTCCGCAAGAAGTCCGAACTTCTCAAGAACTTTCTCGACAGCATCGTCGTCGGCCTCGACAACGCCGAGGATGTCGATTCCGCCTACAACGACTTCGAGAACGAGCAGAAGCGCAAGGAGATCGAGGCGTTCGCCAAGGCGGAGGATCTGCCGCCCGACCTCGTCGCTGACCTCGTGGCGGAGTTCGAGTTCTCGGGCGTGATAAGCGTCGGCGGCATTCGTGACCGCATCGAGAAGCCGCTTCCGCTCCTGAAGAAGATCGATCTGGGCAACCGGATCGCCGACTTCATTTCCACTCTCACGGAGAAATACCAGTAAGGAACACCTGCTATGGAAGAGACGATACAGGCACACCAGAAGGCGCTTTGCACGAAACTGTGGGCGATGGCCAACGCGCTTCGCGGCAACATGGAGGCATACGAGTTCAAGAACTACATCCTCGGTATGATCTTCTACTACTACCTCTCCGACCGTACGGAGAAGTTCATGGAGAAGAACCTCAAGAACGACGGCTTGTCATACGAGGAGGCTTGGGGAAAAGACGAATACCGCGATGCGCTCAAGCAGATATCCCAGGAATCGCTCGGCTACGTCATTGAGCCGAAGTACCTCTTCCGAAAGATGGTGGCGATGGTCGAAAATCGATCCTTCGACATCGAGTTCCTGCAGGCGGCGATCAACTCCCTCATGGAATCGACGCTCGGCACGGAGTCGCAGGACGATTTCGAGGGGCTGTTCTCCGATATGCAGCTCGACTCCACGAAGCTCGGCCACACCGTCAAGGATCGCAGCAAGGTGATGGCCGAGATCATCTCCTCGCTCGATGGCATCGGCTTCTCCGTGGAGGACACGCGCATCGATATCCTCGGCAACGCATACGAATACCTCATCGGACAGTTCGCGGCCACGGCGGGCAAGAAGGCCGGCGAGTTCTACACGCCGTCTGGACCGGCGGAACTTCTCTGCCGCCTCGCCTGTCTCGGTCTTACGGACGTCAAGGACGCAGCCGACCCGACCTGCGGTTCCGGATCGCTCCTTCTTCGCCTCAAGAAGTACGCAAACGTCCGCAACTACTACGGGCAGGAGCTGACCTCCACCACCTACAATCTCGCCCGCATGAACATGATCCTGCGCGGCATCGGCTATCTCCATTTCGACATCCGCAACGGCGACACGCTGGAGAACGATATGTTCGGTGAGCGCAAGTTCCGCGTTCAGGTCGCCAATCCTCCGTACTCCGCCAAATGGTCGAGTGCGCCGTCCTTCATGGAGGATGAGCGGTTCAACGAGTACGGCAAGCTCGCACCGAAGAGCAAGGCCGACTTCGCGTTTGTCCAGCACATGGTCTGGCACATGGACGATGACGGACGCGCCGTCGTACTTCTCCCGCACGGCGTCCTCTTCCGAGGCGACGCCGAGAGCGTCATCCGCCGTCACCTCATCGAGAAGATGAACGTGCTGGACGCCGTGATCGGGCTTCCGGCAAACCTCTTCTTCGGAACCGGCATCCCTGTGTGCGTGCTCGTGCTGAAGCGCGACCGTGGCGCGAACGCCGCGAACATCCTCTTCATCGACGCATCAAAGGAGTTCGAGTCCGGCAAGAACCAGAACATCCTGCGCGATAAGGACATCGACAAGATCGTCGCCGCCTACGAGAAGCGCGAGGATGTTGAGAAGTTCGCCCATGTCGCCACGATGGATGAGATCGCCGAAAACGGATTCAACCTCAACATCCCTCGGTATGTCGATACGTTCGAGCCGGAGCCGGAAATCGACCTCAACGCCGTGGCGAAGGAGATACGCGGCCTCCAGAGCGAGATCAAGGACATCGACGCAAAGTTGAAGCCGTACTTCAAGGAACTCGGCCTCGATTTCCCGTTTGCATAAGGGCGGTAGGACATGAAAATCAAGCCTACATCTGAAAAGGTGAAATCCGCCCCAAAAGTATCCTCAAGAAGTCATCTTGGGGAGCGTGTGCCCCGCTTACGCTTCCCCGGATTTGAGGGGGAGTGGGAGGTGGTGCGGATCGGAGAACTGTATTCGGAAC
>CACWIW010000177.1 GCA_902761035.1 uncultured bacterium
TGCGCTGCGGCTGGACCCCGACTGCATCCCCGCGACGGGGGAGGAATACGTGCGCAAGCCAGGCTGTCCGCGCATTCCGCAGAAGGTCATCAGCTGGCTAGTCCGACATCAGGTCGCCTGACGCCGCATCCCTCGTATTTCAGCGTAATCCAAACTCCTCGGCCAAATGCCTCTCGTTCGTTGCTTTCGCCACTGGGATTTTCGAAGCCCTGAGGTCATTGGGGCTCTTGAAGTTTCTCTCCAAGCCTCCCAATCTCCAAAACTCCCAATAGCGAAAGCAGGAAAGGTTTTGCAATAGGTTCGATTGGGCAACATAAAACTGGGCAACAAAAAACCTAATATAGATCATCCCTTTAACCCTGCGCTCTCCGCATCTCTGCGCCTCTGCGTGAGATATTCGCTGGAGTCATTCCATCAATATTCGCAACCGCAGTCAGAAAAGGATCCTAAGCGTGCGATTACGGCGCGGAATGGGGGACGCTCCAGTCGTGCGATTACGGCGCGGAACGAGGTCTACTCCAAGCGGTGATATCACGGCGCGGAACGGCACATGGTTCTGGCTGTTGCTATTATGGTGCGGACTATGGGATGGTGTTTGGAGCGGTGATATCATGGTGCGGAACGAGACTAGGGAAGGTGATACACGATTACGGTGCGGAACAGTAGGAGGTTCTGGACATGGCGGTTTTTCACATTCTCAACAAAGATCTGGGCGATATTGTTACATTGTTACATTGTTATATTGTTACAGTGTTATATAGTTAGCGCGAGGATGTCGCTACGCCGCCACGGCCTCCGTTGAGAGCTAGGCTCACTGAAACGCCTTCTCGCGACAATACCGCACGGCAGGAATCCGTGTCTATGTCAAGGACGGTCCAACCGTCTGCGGTCTGTCCCCGCGCAAGAAGGTGGTTCCTCGGCGGCGTGTGCGCCGCATCGGTGAAACCTACCACCGGCTCGCCGTCTGGTGGTACATTCAGCGCACACACGCGCACGATCGAACGTATGTACTCTGCAATTTTCTCCTGTTCCAGATTGGTGGCAGTTACTTCGGATTCTTCAGCGAGCCTCGACGGCATGTGTATCCCAGGATTGTCTGGGTCGAACTCTGCCGGCGGCCGACCGAACGGCATGCGTTCAAGAATCGTCTGGTACGGCTTAAAGCCGTCGTCAACGGCAACAGCAGAAAGCGCCGCGCCGAGCATGAGAGTTGTCAGGCATTTCTTCATAAGGGACTCCTTGTGTCAACGCCCAACAGTATAGCCGTTCCCCGGCGCGAATGCGTCAGGAGAATGTCCGCCGTATGTCAGAAGAATGTCAAAGACTTCAAATCAGAAGCCAGGAAGCGTGAGCTGGCCCGCAACGGTGACTTTGCGCCCGTTCGAGAGCGAGGGATCGCTCGTATCGTATACGACGAACTTGAAACCTCCGAAACGACGCGCCAACTCGCTTCGGATGTAGTCTGAAACGGCGGCGACGTTCCCGGCATCATCGTCGGAAAAGCCCACGGCCACCTGATGCCCAAGCGCGTTCGTACGCTGGAGCGTGCGGAAGAGATGTTCCACGAAATCACGTATAGCAAATTCCTTGGCGAGTTCCGGACGCTGTTCGGAAGTCGCCTCCGCCACGCGGGCGCCGAAGTCGTCGTCTCCGGCAAGGCGTTCCTTGAAGTCGGGGTTAGTGACGGCGTGGTAGCGGCACATGGAGAGGAAGTAGTCGAGTTCCTCCTCGTCCGTACCGAACTTATCCACTTTGTCGAAGCAGTAGCGATAGCCACGCAGGTTCGACATCATCTCCGCTCGCTCCTCGGGGGAGAGCGCGCTGTCGATAAAGATGTTCACGGCCTCGCGGATCGTCGAGGGGGCGTGCCCGCGCGCCGTGACGATCGCGAAGATGCGCCCTTCCCGCAATGTCTTGCGCAAGGTCTCGAAGGACGGCCCCGGCGGCTCGCCTGACGCGATGCGCGCAAGGGCGCTTTTCGTGTCGCGGATGAACGCGAGGTCGCCCGCGCGCACGTCGGGCGCGTCCTGGAAGTCTCGGAACGCGGCATCGCGTCCGCCGTTGCGCGGCATGCGGTAGTGCTCCGTGTCGGTACGCACGAGAGCGAAGGTACTTGTGGAGACAGATACCGGACGCCACACGCCGTCGCGGCTGAGCTTTTCCAGGTAGATGCGCGTGGGCATGTGGAGGATGTTGTCGTCCCAGTCGAAGATGTAGTACTTGAAGTCGCGCTTCGCGACGTCTACATTCACCGGCTTACCGTCAATCAGCTCCATTGCGCTATTCCCTTCCCGTTCAGGCCCGATAGGGGCCAAGGAACTCCTCGCGGAAGTCGAATCCGCCGATGAAGTCGGCGGGGGAGTCGGAGTCGGTCTTCCCGATGCGCTTCGAGTTGTAGAGGCTGAACACGATGTCGCCCACGTCCTCGCACGTGTGTACGCCCCAGTCGCTCAACACAGCGTAGGCGAGCGGGCCGTAGGCGTCAAGCGCGAGGTCGCGGAACCAGTCGAGGAGTTCGGCGCCGGTAACGTGTCCCTTGGCGGACTCAGACGCCTCGGAGATCACCTGCAGCACGAAATCGTAGGCTCGCGGGTCGAAGCGCGCGTCCTTCTTCAGGATGTCGCTGAAGTCATCGGTCTCGTAGTTGATCGTGGGCGCGTCCATGGCCATCACATCCGGATGCGCTCGGCAAGCGCCGCCAGCGCGTCCATCTTCCCTTCGTGGTTCGCGAAGGCGATCTCCCCGCCGCCAGCGCCGTAGCGCGGGACGATGTGGAAATGGACATGCGGCACGGTCTGTCCCGCAGCGGCGCCGTTGTTCTGCAACACGTTGAACCCATCACACGGCAGGGCCGCCTTCAGGTGCGCGGCCACCTTCTGTACGCGCACGATGATCTCCTTCAGCACGTCGGCAGGCGTGTCCAAAAGTCCCGTGTAGTGGTTTTTGGGAATCACGAGGGTGTGGCCCTCGGAAAACGGGTTAATGTCGAGGTAGGCGAGCACGAGGTCGTCCTCGTACACCTTGAAGCTCGGTATCTCACCTTCGGCTATCGCGCAAAAAACACAGTCGTTTTTCATCAGAAGTATCCTCCCTTGTCGATGATCTCGCTGATTGTGTCGCCCTGGCGAACCCAGCTGAAGATGTCCACCTCGTTGCGCTCGATGCCCTCGGCGCGCAGGAGCACGTCGTAGGCGATTTCACGCGGGATGCAGAGGACGCCGTCGATGTCGCCGAAGATGATGTCGCCGGGGCGTACCGTCACCTTGCCCACCTTGATCGGCACCTGATAGTGCGTGATCATGCAGCGTCCGAGGGAACCGTTGGAGGTGCGGTAGCGGTAGAACACGGGGAAATTCTGCTCGAGAATCTGCTTCGTGTCGCGTATGCCGCCCGCAATCACCGCGCCGCGGATGCCCTTCGTGATGGCCGTCGCGGTCATCACGCCGCCCCAAAGGCTCGCCTCAACGTCGCTGGACGTATCCCACACCACAACGCCGTTGGGCTTGAACTCGTCAAGCATCTGCGCGCGGAACGTCATCTCGCCCTCGATCATCACGTTCGGGGCGCTCTTCACCGTGAACGCCTCGCCGCACACGGTCATCTCGTCGCGGAGCGGCATGATGTCCGAGGGGAGGTTCTGGTCGAGGAGCGTGAGTTCGCGCATCACGTCGTTGATCGCGCCAGTGTAGAGCTTCTCGTAGCGAGCGCAGAGTTCCGGGATCGGGATCGGAATCTCGCAGTTCGGGATGCGCTGGCGCGTTGCGATCAGCTTGTCGAGTTTCATGAGGCCGGCTTCCTTGGCCTTGCCCCGCATGTCTTTCAGAGATGGCATTCTTTTTTGTCCTTTCAAAACGCAGACCGTGAAAGTATACCCTTTCCGCGCCGCCGCGTCAATGCGTGACGCGCGATATCCAAAAGGAAAAGTTGGTGGGACTGGCGGGGATCGGACCCGCGACCCCAACATTAAAAGTGTCGTGCTCTACCAACTGAGCTACAGTCCCGCTGTTGAAGTGGCGAATAGTATACCGAATTGCGTCCGCTCGTGCAATCAGATTTTCAGACTTTCAAACAATTTACGAATTTACGAAAGCCTCCCGACGGCGGCATCCAAGGTCAGACGCCGAGACGCAGAAGCGTCATGTAGATTGCAGTGCCTGCGATTATGGATAGGAGCGGGTTGCGTCGCCAGATCTGGAGTCCGACCGTAATCGCAGCCGCGATATACGGGGCAGCCGCGCGCCACTGCATGCCCGTGAACGAATAGACGATGAGGCACCCGATGATGACCGGCGAGACGAACGCCCCGAACTTCTCCACCCACGGCGGCAACGGACCCTTCCGCGCGCCGAAGAAGAGAAACGGCAGCGCGCGGAGTCCGAAGTTGACCGCAAACCCCGCCGCGACGATGCCGAGCATGTAGAGGGCGTCATTTTCCACGGCGGCAGCCCCCCCTCATCTGGTCGGTAAAAATGACAAGAAACAGCGCAAGCATCGCGAATTCCATGCCATTCGTCCAACTGCGGATCGCGTCGGGATCGACCACCATCCCGAGGAGCGCGACGGCGACGGCCCCTGACGTGACGCCGACGATCCAGTAGGAGTGGTTGAGCGCGGAGAGATACGTGCAGTAGCGGAGATGCGCTTTTGGATCCTTCAACGGCGACGCCGCCTCCAGGGCGTAGTTCTCGTCCGTGAGCATGAGAATCAGATAGCACTTGCGGAGAAACGGCACGTCCTTCCAGCGCCCGAGCATCGAAAAGCCATAGAAGGCGTAGCGGAAATTGACGGCGAGCGTCATGAGCGCGAACGCGGCGGCGGAGATGTGCGCCGCGATGTGCGGCACGCCCGCGATGCTCATCGTGCCCGTCACCCACAGCGCGCTTGAGAGGAAGGCCCAGAGCGGCGCGAGCGTCACGTTCCCCTTCGCCGCGAGCAACACGCCCGCGACGAACCCCATCGTCGTGTAGCCCATCAGCACCGGGAGCGAGTCGCGCAGCGCCAGACGGAATATCCGCGCACCAGTCATGGAATCGCCTTACAGCAGCACGCCCTTCGCGGAGCCCTCGCCCTCGTCCCACCAGCTGCCCTTGGTGGTCGAGATGCGGGCGATCGCCTTCGTCGTGAGCTGGATACCGCGCGCAGTCGCGCCGCGCAGCTCCACCACCGGACGCTTCTCGCCGCCGCCCTTGTCCACGAGTTCAAGCGGCTCAAACAGCATCTGGTGGATCTTCTGTCCCTTCGCGGGCTTGAACTTCACGTAGAACTGCGCGGGGCACCCCGCCTCGAAGAAGAGCAGCTTGCTCTTCTCGGGTGCGAGACGGTAGTCCTTGTTGTTGATCATGCCGCCAAACGTGAAGCGCTTGATGTAGGAGAAGCCATACAGAGGTTCCTCGTACACGCACACGAACTCCTTCTCGCGGTCCTTCTCCGGGTTGAACACGAACACCTCTAGGAGGTCCTTGTCCACGAAGATGCGGTCCTGCGGCGCGGACATCTTGTAGCGGCCGTCCTTCCACACGAACACGAGCTTGTCGAGCGATGAGCACTTGAAGAGCTCGTCGCCCGTCTTGAGCCCGGCGCCCACGAAGTGCGCCTCCTTGTCGTAGCGGATCGTGAGCTCGCTCGACGTGAGCTTGCGCACGTCGGCCTGCTTGAACGGGCCCGCCGACACCTGCGTGCAGCGCGGGTAGGTCTTCTGGTACGCCTTCACGAGGCCCTTGAGGTATTTCACCACGAACGCGCGCAGATGCACGAGATTGTCGTTCACCTGTTTCTCCTCGGCGAGAATGTTCTTGATCGTCTCGCGGTTCTTGTCGATGTCGAACTGGGAGATGCGGCGGATCGGGATCTTGAGCAGGCGCTCCACGTCGTCCAGCGTCACGTCGCGGCGCAGCTCGGCGCGGTACGGCTTGAAGCCCTCGATCACGGTCTGCTGCACGCCCTCGTAAGTCTTCTCCTTCTCGATGCGCTTGTAGATGCGCTCCTCCACGAAGATGCGGTCGAGCGTGCGCGCGTGGAAGAGGTCATCCAGCTCCGCGAGGCGGATCTCCAGCTCGCGGCGCGTGAGGAACATGAGGCGATCCACGTTCTTCTGCAGGATCTGAGTGACCGTCATCAGCTTCGGACGCCCCGCGTCCAGCACGATCGGACGCGACGTGATGGAGCGCTCGCAGTCCGTAAACGCGTAGAGCGCGGTCTTCACCTTGTCCTGCGACTCGCCCGTCGCGAGCTCCAGCTCGATCTCCACGTTCTCGGCGGTGAGGTCGTGGATCTTGCGGACCTTCACCTTCTTCTTCTTAATCGCGTCCTCGATGTTGTCGATGAGCGAGTCCGTGGTCTTGCCCCACGGAAGCGCGGTGATCACGAGTTTGTTCTTGTCGCGGTTCTCGATGACGGCGCGCACCTTGACCTTGCCAAGGCCGTCCTGGTACTCGCTCACGTCCACCACGCCGCCGGTCTGGAAGTCGGGGTAGAGCTGGAACGGCTTCTTCTGGATAAGGGCGATCTCCGCCTCGAGGAGCTCGATGAAGTTGTGCGGGAGAATCGACGTCGCGAGGCCCACGGCGATGCCGTCCGCGCCCATCATGAGGAGGAGCGGGATCTTCGCGGGCAGGAGCACGGGCTCCTGCTTGCGTCCGTCGTAGTTCGGCACGTAGTCCGTGGTCTTCGGGTTGAACACTTCCTTGCGCGCGAGGTCGGTGAGGCGGCACTCGATGTAACGCGTGGCGGCGGCGGGCATGCCCGTGTAGAGGTTGCCGTAGTTGCCCTGGCCGTCGATGAGGTAACCCTTTCCCTCGCCCCACAGCTTGTTCGCGAGCACCACGATCGCGTCGCCGATGGACGCGTCGCCGTGCGGGTGGTACTGCATGGCGTGGCCCACGATGTTCGCCACCTTCGTGTACTTGCCGTCGTCCTTCTCCCAGAGCGAGTGTAGGATGCGGCGCTGGACGGGCTTGAGTCCGTCCTCCACCGCCGGGATCGCGCGCGAGCAGATCACGTAGGCGGAGTACTGGCGGAAGTTGAAGTCGAAGAGTTCGCGCAGCGGGCCGTGTCCGGTGAGACCCGGCGGCGGTTCCACGTGTTGCGGAGCGGACGGGGGTGGGGGCGGGGGAGGCGGCGCAGCCGGAGTCCGCGCCCTACCTGCGGGTGGTTCTTCTGGCGGCACGGCCGGAGTCCGCGCCCTACCGGCGGGGACTTCGGCGGGAGCGGCCGCGCTTGTCGCGGTCGAGGCCTCCGTGTCGGCGAAAAGGTCTAGCGAATCAAAAAGACTCGGTGGTTCGGTGTTCTTGTTCTTCTTGCTCATCGTTCTGAAAATCTCTGTGGGCGCGTATTATACCAAAACCCCCTGAAATCGTGAAGGGCTGCAACTGTACCTGATTTTTTGCTGGGTCCACGGAGCATAGCCGACTTGAAGAACCTAAACGCCGCCTTCTCGCCGACGCACTGGCAGAACGCGCAGCTTGCGCGTTCATCACGGTGGAGCGAGCCGTCCCGGCGAGCCGAAGGTGGTGCGAGCCCTCCGGGCGAACCGCAAAGCGGTAGGGTCATGCGTCCCGCGTGACCGCTACTGCACCTCCACCTCCACCTTGAAGAACCGCATCGCCGCCTTCTCCGCCGCCGTCGCCCCTTCAACCGCCTTCCACTCGCCATCCAGCGTCGCCGCGCCCTTCACAACCGCCCGCGCGCCCGGCACGTTCCACTGCGACTTCGGCGGATCGACCGCGATGTTCTCCAAATCAGGCGTGCCATCCGCCTTCATCGGCGACGATGGGAATTTCAGACTTCTTTTCTTCACGTGAAGCAAAGAGCATCATTGAAATAGCACAATGCCTATTCTATGATGTTCTTATCTCCACACACTGACCGCATTCCCCGTCAATGATGGCACTTACTCCCCGAGATTCTTTATTGTATTCGCGTCAATTTCTTCAGCCGCGCTTTTCACCTTTCCTCCCTCTTCACTTGATATTGATTCGACCGCTGTAGCAATGTTTTTCCCGGTCCCACGTTGATAATAGGTTTTGACCGCAGTTTCGGAAATCTTAAGCAAACCTTCCTCTTCACCGGAGACCTTTCGACCAGTATTCTTGGGACATGCGCAACAAGCAACTATGCCAACCATGACACCACAGAGTAAACTGCAGAAAAAACCGATTACCGCCTTTGCCACATTCTTCTTGTCTATTATGTACGCTACAAGAATACCAATAAGACTAAAAAGAAACCCAACACAAAACAGATAACTGGATGCTCCCCCTCCGATCTTGCCGGGTCCAAAGCCTTTGGACCCGTAATCTTAAAATCCTTGCCACAGTTTGAACATTCTCCAATCATTCCGGCATATTCATCAGGAACTGCCTCTTTGTAATGACAATATGGACACTGAACTATCATTATGACCTCCAAGTCCACGCCGTTGTTTTACCAAGGCCCGCCCCCTTGGCGTGGTAAAGAAGAGTGGCGTGCCTTACATTCTCACGTCTGATGGAAGGCATCGCCAAACGCCCTTAACAAAACATGATCAGAAAGCACGCCACATGGATGGGAATCCATCCACGTAGCGCAACCTTCGTATCTCGCTTTGTTATTTTGAACTTTGGCGAAGTTTTCCATCAAGCGATAATACGCTGTTGTGTACGTTACCGGGGGCCTTTGGGGATTTTCCGGCTCCTCGGTTCTGGCTCTTGAACGGGCGAGACGCCCGTTCTCCTAGTGGTTCTGGCCTCTGTTCCGGCGGCGCGCTCGGCGAGCGCGCCCTACCAAAACTTTGGCCCAGTGGCGAGTACTTGGTACCGCTTTTAGCCGCGCAATCGCGTCATGAAGCCCATTCCCACCAAAAAAACAAATATTTCACCCTTGTATGGGCAAGACGGAAATAGTATGCCATATTCCACCGCCCAACGCGAGTTGGGATTTTGGGAAATTGAAGTTTTACGCGCGTGGGCGCAGAGTTTGACGAGAGAGGCGGAGACTATCAGACGTGAGACAATAAGGCGTTGTCCAAAAATAACTTTTACACTTCGACGAACCTGCCGTGGTGCAAGCCGTCCTCGGCGAGCCGCTCACGATCCTCTGGCGAAGCCCCACGCGCACCTCGACACGCAAGTTGACAACGCACACGGCCTTTCGCCGTGGTTCCGCGCCGTAATCTCACGAAAAGACGCAGAAATATAAGGCCAGCCCGAACCATGATACTTACGGCATCGCTAAATCCGCCAAGAAAGAGCTTCCAATCACTTTCCGTAATCCGTGACACCTAGGTGTCAGTGGGTGTGACACCTAGGTGTCAGAGGGTATGACACCTAGGTGTCAGAAATTGGGGCTCTATAGGCCATAACAAGCAGCAAAATCTCTTTCGCGCGCGCGTCCTTTATATATAGGGAACCCGTCGCGCCCGCACTCGCGACATGGACGTTTGCTTACGGTGCGGAACGTGGTTTGGGGGAATTGCGGCTCGCCCAGAGGGCTCGCCCCACCCGGCTCGGCGGGACGCCCCACACGGCTCGGCGGGACGTCAATCACGATTTTCGGACTGCATCTTCACGCGGACAATGCGCGTGGCCGCAAGGCGGCGCACGGAGAGGTTGAACTCTGTCTTGCCATTGACGGCTTCGCGCAGCGATTTGACGTCGGCGACGGGCTTGTCGTCCACATGCGTGACAATTTCAAGCGGACGCAGCCCCGCCACGGCCGCCGGGTCGCCGGGCTTGACCTTGCTCACCACCACGCCCGGCGCGTCGTCCTCAAGCTTGAAGAACCCGCGTACCTCGAACGTGAGGTCGGCGAACGCCGCTCCCAGCGTCTTGCTCTTGAAGCGCTTCGCATTCCTGAAGTGGACGGGCGTCTGCGCGAGCGTCAGCTTGACCTCCTTCTTCTGTCCGTCCGAGACGTATCCCACCTCCACGGTCGTGCCAATGCCGAAGCGCGTGAACACCTCGTTCACGCCCTTTTCGACGTCCGGCCACGGCGCGAAGTCGTCCGCATCGAATATCTCCAACCGACTGCCTTCAAGCCGATCGATGAGCTCCGAGAGATCGAAACTGCCACCAAACCGCGACGACGCCTCAAGCGCGATGCGCTCGTTCTCGCCGTCCCGCCGCGCGTAGAGCAACACGTCGCCCGGACGAATCCCCGCCTTCTCGGCAGGCGATCCGGCGAACACGCGCCCCACGAGCGCGCCCTCGGTACGGAACGCCTTCAGGAAGCCGGCCGACTTCTTCTCGCGCGCGAGGTCCGCCGTCATGGGCTGCGTCTCCACGCCGATCCACGCGACGCGGATGCGGTCCTTGCCCTTGCGAATCGCGTATTCGGGATTGAACTTCCTGGTTCCGAGCAGCGCGGCGAGCGATGCAGACGAGACAACCGTATCGCGCGACCATTCCTTCCCGGTGCGCCGCACGACTTTTCCCATCACGAACTCCCCGTCTTCGGTGACGGCGAACGGGAGGCGTCCGTTCCGGTCGTTGAGGCGCACGGCCGGCATCGTCTCGCCGCCACGTACCGTCTCGAACTTGAGGGCGCGCTCCTGCAGAAGCTCGCCCGAAAGGACGCCGTCCATGCTCCGTACGGACAGCGTGTAGAGCCTGCGGAGCATGAGGTCTTCCACCTTGCCGCTGTACAGCTTCATCGGCACGACGCCGGCCGGATGTTTGCCGTCGGGGAAACGGATGACCGCGAGCGCGTACTTGTCGAACGCGCCGACGTATTCGAGCGGCGTCCGTTTGCCGTCCGGCATCACAGCCTCGAGCTTGTCGATCTCGGCGGTCATGGTGGCATCGAGGTTCAACGGCACCAGCAACTCGCCGTTCGGCAGAGCATAGCCCACCACGTCGATGTCAAGCCCCTTGCCGTCGTCCTCCCCGCGAATACGGATCGAGAAGCGCGAACGACCGGAACTGCGCTTCTCCTCCTCGCGGTGGACATAGACGGGGACGAGGGACGCATTCACTTTCTTCTGCATCGCGTCGAGACGCGCATCGAAGGCATACGGCTCTTCACCCTTCCACGTCTTCGGCGCGGAGAATCCCGTCTCGCCCAGAACGACAGGCGACGTGAAGGAGAGCGACACGGACCGGTTCTTCGCGTCGAGGACGATCACGTTAGCGGGCATCGGGGCGAGATCTTTGCCGATTCCAGCGTAGTGCCGGAACTTGAGCGCGCTACCCTGCAGGAGTCCAGAGACGAACAGTCCGTTCTCCTTAGCATGGAAAAAGAACTTGGCCTCTTCGGCGGAGACGTTCCCTCCCGTAAACGCAAGCGGCTTCACCCCTTCGATCGGGCGTTCCGCCTTGAGTTCGACAGCAGCCTGTTCGGGATACCGACGCACGGGCGCGGCCTTGTACCGACGTCCGTCGAACTCAATCACGACGGAATCCACGAAGTTCGAGCGCACGGTGAGGTCTTGCACCATTACGCGGTCCGGCCCCACCACATACCCGGCCATGACGAGCGGCTTGTCGTCCCCCACGTAGTCCGACAGGCTGTTGTAATGCGTCCGGCTGCAGTTCGGACACATGTAGGGGATGTTGAATCCCGTGGATTCATCGCCCTCGGGCGCCTTGAAGCGCACCTCCACGGCCACGGCCGACCGCGCATGTTCCTTCACCAGGGCGCGCGTCGCGGCGATGTCGCGCGGGCTGTCCGCCGCGCACGTGATGGCGGCTGCCGCCACCAGGCTAATCAGTACGGTCTTTACTGGCTTTTTCATTGCAGGTCGTCCTTTTCGGTGTCTTCACGGTACTTGAGAATAAAGTGCAGCTCGCGGCCCTTGCGGTCCACGGTGACGGACATCTTGTCCTGAGCGGGCAGGCCGTCGAGGGCCTTCTTGTAGAGCGCGTCGAGGTCCTCGAGCGTCTCGACCTTCTTTCCGTCCATCGACTTCACGATGTCCCTGCGCTTCAGACCGGAGTTTGCAGCGTTGCCCTCCCAAGCCGTGGCAGCGACGTACACGCCGCCGGACGGCGCGAAGAACGCGAGTTCCGGCTCGTTGAAGCGGTTGATTTCCTTCGCCGTGAAGCCCCAGCGCGGATACACCTTTTCGGTGCCTTCGACCTTCCCTTTCTCACGCGGCGCCACCGACGCGGAGAGGGCCTCGCCGCCCCGCGCGTAGTCGATCTTCACCGCCTTGCCCACCGGGAACCTGCCGAGACGCCGCTCAAGCGCGGGCAGGTCCTCGGCGTTGAGCGCCGTGACGGGAACGCCGTCCACCGCCACGATGCGGTCGTTCACCTTGAAGCCGGCCTTCCGCGCCGGCGAGCCGATTTCCGTGCCCGCCACGATCACGCCGTTCGTGAACGGGAAGTAGGTGTTGCGGTTGAAGTCGTGGAGCGGCTGGAACTGGAAGCCGAACCAGCTCCAGTTCGCGTTGCCCTTCTCGCGGAGATAGGGCAGTACCTCCAGGATCGTGGGAGAGGGGATGGTGAACGCCTGTGCGCCCGAGAGGTTGCCGCGCGCGTTCAGACCCACCACGCGGCCCGCCGTATCGACGAGCGGCCCGCCGGAATTGCCGGGCGAGATGGCGGCGTCGGTCTGGTACCAGAGCGTGTACTGTCCGCACTTCTCGAGGTAGCGGTCGGTGCAGGATACGATGCCCATCGTGACGGAGCGGGCGAGTCCCCACGGCGCGCCCATCGCGAGCACCACGTCGCCCACGTTCACAGGATCGGGCGAGAGCGCGGCGGCGCGCAGACGCGGGGCCCCTTCGGGCATCTGCAGCTTCAGGAGGGCCACGTCCATGTCCTTGTCCGACCCCAGCACCTTCGCGTCGTACGACGTACCGTCGGAGAGGAGGCAGCGGATCTCCACCGCCTTGTCGATCACGTGGTGGTTCGTGAGCAGTTCGCCGTCCTCCGTGATCACCACGCCGGAACCCGACGCGGTGTGCTTGCCGTCCTTTCCGTCGTCAAGGTCCTTGCACACCACGCGCACGTACACAAGCGACGGGAACACCTTCTCCTTCGCCTGCAGCACCACGTCGCGGAAGTCGGTCGGCTGCGCCGTGCGGCAACCTGTAACCGCGCACGCGAGCACGGCGGCCAGCGCGCCCAACGCAGCCAGCGCACATCGACTTGTCGTTGTTCTTTTCATCGCCTTTAGCTCCTGTTCGTTCGATTCACTTTACACTTTGCACTTTCAATTTCACACTCTCCGCGACGCCGGCCTTGAACTGGCGCGTCTTGCCGTTGAAGGAAAGGCCCACCGCCCAGACGGGCTTGCCGGCGGCACGGTAGGGCGCGGCGTACTTCTTGCGCTGCACCTGCGACATCGCGACCTTCGGCGGCTTGTTCACCTTCAGCTCGAAGATGTAGGTGCCGCAGGGATGGTCCGCCACGATGTCCGTGCGTCCGCCCGCATGCGACACCTCCTGCTCCACGCGGAAGCCCTGTCCCTGCAGGAGGAACTTGAGGCAGCGCGCGTAGGAAAGCTCGTGCGGCTTACCTTCCGTGGAGCCGTACACCGCGCCCGCGTAGAGCGCGGCAAGGCCGTTGAAGAACTTGTCCCACTGCGCAAGACGGAGCGTCACGCCTATGGACGCCGCCCAGCGCACATCCTTGTCCGCCACGAGACCCGACATGAGCGCCGCAAG
>CACWIW010000178.1 GCA_902761035.1 uncultured bacterium
GATGCTGCACGCGCCGGACCTCATGCTGAGCTGCACGAGCGTGCGCGTGCCGATTCCGCGCGCGCACTCCGAGTCGCTCAACCTCGAGTTCGAAGAGGACGTCACGCCCGAAGAGGCGCGCGAGATCCTCGCGAAGGCCGAGGGCGTGAAGGTGGTGGACGACCCGCTGAACGGCGGCTATCCGATGCCGCTGGACGCGACGGCGAAGTACGACGTGCTCGCGGGCCGCATCCGCCAGGACATCTCGCGCAACGACAAGAAGGGGCTCGACATGTTCGTGAGCGGCGACCAGCTGCTGCGCGGCGCGGCCCTCAATGCCGTCGAAATAGCCGAACACCTCATCAAGCGCGGCCTCGTCTGAGCCGAGAGCGCGCGAAGTAACATTCGGCTTTTCTGTCCGTAGCCGCTTGAGGAAAGTCGCTCGGAAATCCGCTACGAAGGTGAATTGAATCACGGGCGAAAGATTGTTATTTTTGCAATCTTTCGCCCAGATTCTAATTGCCTAGAAAACGGTTTTATGGTAAAATTCCCCGCGTCTTCAGTTAAGAGGATTTCATTTGCATGTTCATTGGACGCAAAGAGGAATTGGAAACGCTGGCGGGGCTGTGGCGCAGACCCGTAGCTTCTCTTGTAACATGCAGGGGGCGCCGTCGCATCGGCAAGAGTTCTCTTGTGGCCGAGTTTGCGCGTGTGAGCGGCGCGCGTTTCATTGCCATAGAGGGCAAGGCTCCAGAACCCGGAATGACCAACCGCGACCAGCTTGAATCATTCCGGGAGCAGCTCGCCGAGCAGACGGGGACAGAAGTCCCTACGCTCGCGTCGTGGTTCGAGGCATTCGTTCAACTCGACAAGCGAATAAACGGACGTAAGACCGTCGTGTTGCTGGACGAAATCTCATGGATGGGCAAGTTCGACCGAGGTTTTCCCGGAGACCTCAAGATCGTCTGGGACAGGGCGTTCAAAAAACACGACCGACTCGTGTTGTTTCTCTGTGGATCCGTTTCGACGTGGATCACCGAAAACATCCTCAAGAATACCGGTTTCGTCGGGCGACGTGCCTTGGACATGGTCGTCCGTGAGCTTCCGCTTGCGGACTGTACCAAGTTTTGGGGAAGGTCGGGAGGGCGCGTGGCGGTGCGCGAAATCCTCGACGTGTTGTCCGTCACGGGCGGCGTCCCGAAATATCTTGAAGAAATCGACCCCGCCCTTTCCGCAGACGAGAACCTTCGCCGGGCGTGTTTCCTTCCTGGCGGCGTTCTCGCCGAGGACTTCGACGAAATCTTCTCAGACGTGTTCGGAGACGAGGCTGTTGAGAAGCGTCGGTTGCTCGCTGCGCTTGTGGGTGGTGCCAAGACTGCCTCTGAACTCGCATCTGAAACGGGACTGCTCAACAATGGCCATCTCACCGGCAGTCTTGAAGAACTCAAAACGGCCGGCTTCATATCTTCGGAACGTGGATTGAATCCCGCGACCGGACGCTCTGCGCAAGCCATCCAGTACCGACTTTCCGACAATTACGCCCGTTTTTTCCTGCGTTACATCGAGCCTAACCGTGAGACGATTGAGAAGGGGCGTTTTTCCATCGCGACGATGGAACAGCTTGACGGATGGGACGCGATTCTCGGCCTCCAGATGGAGAACCTTGTTCTCAACCATCTTACAGAATTTCTTCCAAAGCTCGGACTTGGGCGCTCGCTCGTTCTTTCTGCGGCGCCGTTCTGCAAAAAGAGCGACGCAAAAGGGCCGGGATGCCAGATCGACCTCCTGATCCAGACAAAGAAATCGGCGATGGTCGTAGAAATCAAGCGACGCAGGGAGATTGGACGGGAGATCATACGTGAAGTTGAGGAAAAGGTCGCGAGACTTCCCGTGCGTCGTGGCCTTTCGGTGCGTACGGCGCTCATTTACGACGGACACCTTGCCCCGGCGGTAGAGGGTGATGGATACTTTGATGCCGTTGTTCCCCTCGAATCGGTGCTTAAATCGTAGTTTTAACATGAGAAAAGTGTTGACAGCTGCATTCATGGCCGCCGCGGCATACGCCGCGTGTGCAACGGACGTGACGTTTCTCATGTGCTACCGCCCGGACCACCCGGAAGATCCATCCACCAAGCAGATTCTCCGCTTCACGGCGGCGCACCCAGAAATCCGCCCCTTCCAGTGGGGCGGGCTCACACTTCCTGGCGGCGGCGGACGCGCCGCGTTCATGCTCGCGCTCGCAGGCGGTACGGCGCCGGATGTCTACAAGGCCTGGTTCCACATCCTCCGCCACGACATCGACGAGGGGTTCTGCTACTCCCTTAACGAATGGCTCGGCGAGGATACGGACGGCGACGGCAAGCTCTCCGACGCCGAGTCAAAGTGGTCGGGCTGGAAGGACGTGCCGCAGCTCTGGCGCGACGTGGCGACGAAGGACGGCAAGGTCTACGCCGTTCCTACGCCAGGTTTCGCCTACTACGGCATAGTTTACCGCAAGGATCTCGTGAAGGCCGCAGGTCTCGATCCCGAGAAACCACCGCGCACATGGGATGAATTCGCCGACTGGTGCCGTAAGCTAACGTTCGCCGACAAGACCATTCCCGGTGCGACCGTGCAGCGCGGTCAGCGCGCATTCGCGATTGAGAATCGTCCGTGGGGCTTCCTCCCGTGGGTCGGCGCCGCCGGCGGAGATGTGATCCGCATGTCGAAAGTCGAATCCCGGATGCCGGATGTCGAAAGTCGAATGTCAAATGGAAATCCGAAATGGGAAGCGTGCTTCGATTCGCCGGAGTGTCTGCGTGCGGCTCGGTTCTTGCAGGGATTAATCGCGGATGGCGTGGTGCGCGCGTTGCCGCAGCTCTCGATGTCGAACGAAGTCGCGGATATGTTCGTGAACGGCGAGATCGTGAGCGTGTTCGGCGGCGAGGACCTCGTGGTGTATCTCACCGAGCGCCTGAACTTTCCCTCCGACCAGATCGGCCTCATGCCATTCCCGGCGGCGGACGAGAACTGCCGTCCTGTCCTCCAGGCGCACAAGCACTTCTACGCGATGACGGAGGGCGTGGGGCGGCGTCCGAAAGAGGAACGCGACGCGGTGTGGGCGTGCGTGGAGCAACTTGCGTCCGGCGAGGTGTACGACGAGACGGTGCGCAAGAACGTGGCGGAAGGGCGCGCGCGGTGGTGTCTGCCCGCCGACCTCAAGCGCCTCGGCTTCGACGAACATCTTGCGGAGGTTCCGCCGGGCATCCGCAAGATGTACGACGACCTCGCGGCGGGCAAAATCCGCGCGGTGACGGAGCCGTACATGGGATTCTGGCAGGCGGCGAGCGACCTCGTGAGCCGCCGGTTCCTCGGCATACTCCTCAGCGACGCGGGGAAGGACCTCGACTGCGTCGCCGCACTGAAGTCGATTTCGGACGACGCGAATCGAGGACTGATGTTCGACGCCGACAAGGCGCGCATCGAGGAGGCACGTCCCGTGGCACGTGTGGTGCTGGGCGTTGTGGTGATCTGCGTGCTGGTGTGCGTGTGGCTGGTGGTAAGGGCGAAAGGACAGAGGACAGAGGATAACGGACAAAGGGTTGAGGACGGAGGACGAAAGACGAAGGACGACATGGTAGGGCCGCCTCGCCGAGGCGGCCGCCAACGCTACCTCCCTTGGCTCTTCCTCTTGCCCGCAATCCTTTCCATCGCGCTGTGGAGCTACTGGCCGCTTGTGCGCGGCGCGCTGATGGCGTTCCAGGACTACCGCATCGTGGGTACGGGCACATGGGAGGGGCTGGATAACTTCATTCGCGTGGCGTCCGATCCCGGCTTCTGGAAGGCGTGGGGGCGAACGCTCCAGTACGTGGCGATCACGCTCGCGCTTGGATTCGTCTCGCCGGTCGTTCTGGCGCTCCTTCTGAGCGAGATACCGCGTGGTAAGGTGTTTTTCCGCACGGTGTACTTCCTGCCGCATCTCACGAGCGCGCTCGTGGTCACGCTTATGTGGAAGATGATGTTCGACCCCACGGAGAACGGCATGCTCAACCAGATGCTTGCGTGGTTCGGCGTGGGGCGTCATGCGTGGCTGCAGGATCCGGCGTGGGCGATGACGTGCTGCATCCTGCCGGGCGTATGGGCGGGGATGGGCACGGCGTCGCTCATCTACATCGCTGCGCTCGGGGCACTGCCGCCAGACTACTATGAGGCGGCGGCGATTGATGGCGCTGGCATCTTCGCGCGGTTCCGCCACGTCACGCTGCCGCAGCTACTGCCGCTCATGGTGATCAACTTCGTGGGGGCGTTCATCGCGGCGTTTCAGGGCATGGGGTCGATATTCCTCCTCACCTTCGGCGGGCCGGGCGACGCGACGAACGTGCTCTCGCTCGTCATCTGGAAGGAAGCCTACAACAACCTGCGTTTCTCCACCGCTACGACGATGGCATGGTTCCTCGGCACAGCCCTCATAGCATTTACCTACCTCCAGATCCGCTTCCTCCGCCGCGTCGAGTTCCGCCAGGCCGCCGCGAACTGAGTGCCGGAGAGATGTCCATTGACAATATACCGCAATGAAAAGGAAAAAACATGATTACCATTCAAATGTTGACTGACCTTTACAACGCCTACGTGGATACGTTCCGCGGAGCGGACGGCAAGCTGCCGCCTATGATGGAGCTAAAGCGCATCCACACGGCGCATGTGGTGGCGAACGCGCGGCTCATCGCCGAGGGCGAGGGCTTCGACGCCGTGACGGCGCGCGCGTGCGACGCGGCGGCTCTTCTGCACGATACGGGACGCTACGAACAGCTGAAGCGCTACAACACCTTCCGCGACTCCGACAGCGTAGACCACGCCGTGTTCTCGCACGACATAGTGAAGGAGAAGGGGTGGCTGGACGGCAATCCGCAGCGCGAGGCGATTCTCACGGCCGTGCTCGTCCACAACCGCCGCGACGTGCCGGAAGGACTCGACCCGCTCACCGAGGCTGCTGTCCACACGGTTCGCGACGCGGACAAACTAGACATCTTCCGCGTGTTGGAACACCAAATTGCCACGACCGACTGGCGGCACGACTGCACGGCGTTCTGGAACCTTCCCACGACGGCGCGCCCCAGTCCAGCCGTGGTCGCGGCCATACGCGAGGAGCGTCCCGTGGACTACCAGGACATCAAGACCCTCGCCGACTTCGTGCTCATCCAGGTGGGGTGGATGCGGAGCGGCCTCCACTACGCCACGAGCCGCCGTATCAGCGCGGAACGGGGACATCTGGACTTCCGTCGGAACTTCCTCCATGAGCTGACGGACGACCCCGTTGTGGACGAATTGTGCGATTTTCAAATATCCGCTTGCGCTGGCGTCTGATTTTTGGTATATTATTCGCTCCGTTTTGGAAAAGTAAGGAAAAAAACATTCATGCCGACAATTAATCAGCTGATCCGCAAGGGGCGTCATCCCCTTGCCACGCATTCGAAATCGCCGGCGCTGAAGGCTTGCCCCCAGCGCCGCGGCGTTTGTCTGGTCGTCAAGACGATGACGCCCAAGAAGCCGAACTCCGCTCTCCGCAAGGTCGCCCGTGTGCGTCTCACGACGGGCGTCGAAGTGACGGCGTACATCCCCGGCGAAGGCCACAACCTTCAGGAACACAGCGTCGTGCTCGTGCGCGGCGGCCGTGTGAAGGACCTTCCGGGCGTGCGTTACCACATCGTGCGTGGCGTGTTGGACTCGCTGGGCGTCTCCGGGCGCAATCGCAGCCGTTCGAAGTACGGCGTGAAGCGTCAGAAGGAAGAGAAGAAGTAAGGGATAAGCCATGTCCAGACGCGCAAAGAAGATTGAGAAGCGGGTCACAGTTGACCCCAAGTACAATTCCGAGCTGATCGCCCACATCATCCGGATCATCATGAAGGATGGCAAGAAGACGACGGCCGAGAAGATCGTGTACGGTGCCATTGAGAAGATCAAGGCAGAGGTTGAGAAGAGCCCGGACAAGTTCATGGCGGGCGAGGGCGACCAGAAGGCCCCTGTCACCGAGCCGCTGGAGATCATTTCGGCCGCGATCGAGAACATGAAGCCGAAGGTCGAGGTGAAGACCCGTCGCGTGGGCGGTACCACGTATCCGGTTCCTGTGCCGATCAACGAAGTGCGCCAGCTTTCGCTCGCGCTCCGCTGGATGACCACGTTCGCCGCCGGCCGTCACGGCATGGGCATGCCCGCCGCCGTCGCCGCCGAGATCGTGGACGCCTTCCAGGGCCAGGGTAACGTCATCAAGAAGCGCGACGACGTCCACAAGATGGCGGCCGCCAACAAGGCTTTCGCGCATTACGCGTGGTAAGCCAAAAGGCACTTTTCCAAAACAGCGAAGAAGCCGGGGCCAAAGCCTCGGCTTCTTTTGCATTTTTTAGCCGCAAACGCATAGAACGCAAAGGTAATGAATGTCTTTGCGATCTTTGCGTCCTTTGCGGCTAAATTCTCTCGGATTCCAAGTTGTCTACGAAGGCAATCCAGTCGGCGTTGGAGAGCTGTTCGGCGCGGGCGGTCGACTGGACTTGGCCCTTGAAAATCGCGCCGAGTTGCTTGCGGCGGTGCTCGAAGGCCTGTTTCGTAATCTGGCGGAAGCGCGCGCGCCAGTCGGGGGAGAGCGCGTCGTTGCGGTGGTGTCGCGTGAGGCGCACCACGGTGGATCCGATTTCGGGACGCGGCCAGAAGCAGGATGCCTTGATGGCACGCACGAGCTGCACATCGTAGTCGAGCTGCACCCATACGCCCGCGAGGCCGCGCGTCTTCGAGCCGGGACCGGCCGCGAGGCGTTCCGCGACTTCTGTCTGGACGAGGACGACGATTGCTTCCGACGCGCTTGCCGTGCGCTGGGTGAGTTCAAGGAGAATGCGCGTGCCGGCCTGGTAGGGAAGGTTCGAGACGAGGGCGGGGAAACCGTCGCAGGAACCGTCCTTGATGAGGTCGAGCGCGTCGCCGGCGCGGACGGTGAGGTTGGGCGGGTTGCCGAGTGCCTCGGCGAGGCGTTCGGCGAGAACGGGGTCTTTTTCGATGGCGGTCACCGTGAGGTCGCGGCGGAGCATTTCCTCGGTGAGCACGCCGAGGCCGGGGCCGATTTCCAGCACGGTCGTGCCAGCGGGAAGGGCTGCGGCGTCCACAATCGCCTCAAGGGCGTTGCGGTCGACGAGGAAATTCTGCCCCAGCACCTTGTTCGGGTGAAATCCGTGTTCAATGCACCACGACTTGACCTGGCTGGGGCTTGTCAGGTTCATCACTTGTCTTCGGGGAAGGGATAGACCTTGATGAATGCGGCGGCGCGCAGACGCTGGATCCATTGCCGGTAGGCTTCCTGTCCGAGTCGCTTCTTCACGTTGCGCTCGATTTCGTCGTATGCTTCGGCGAACGAACGTTCCTTGACGCCAGTCTCGAAGTCCTTGCGCACGATGAAGCCCCAGCCGTCGAGGTTGACGAGCTTGGAGACCTCGCCGACCTTGAGCGCGGCGATTGCCTTGGCGATTTCTGGGCGGAACGCCTCCTGCGGATTGACATTCTTCCACTTGCCGCCGTCCTTTGCATGGGAGTCGGAGGAGTACTTGCGGGCGAGGTCGGAGAAATTCTCGCCCTTGTCGAGGCGCGCGAGGATCTCCTCGCCGCGAGTGGAGACGGGCGGCGTCTTCTTGTCTCCAGCTGGCTTGAGCAGAATCACGCTCACAGTCGTCTTGGCCTCCTGGCGGTACAGGGACTTGTTCTCGCGGTACTCGCGCTGCATGTCCGCAGGCGTGGCCACCACGTATTTTTCCACGAACTGCTGGCGCATGGAGGTGACGATCATGTCGTCGCGGATCATGTTGCGCCATTCGGAGAGTGGGGTCTTGATCTGGGTGAGCATGGCGTTGAGCTTGTTCATGTCGCCATCGAACTTCTCCCTCACGATGTCGCGGATTCGGTTGTCGACCACCCATTCAGGGAATGTCACCTTCTTCTCGGCGGCGAGCTGGAGGATTAGGCGGCGTTCGATGAGGAACTCCACGGTGTTGCTGTAGACGGCCTTGAAGTCGTCGCCCTTCACGATGGACGCGCCGCTGCGCCGCATGTCGCCAATGGCCGTGCCCACGTCGTCCACGGTAATCACCGCGTCGTTGACTTTGGCGGCCAGGCCGTCAAGGACCACGCCGTGCGCACAAGCGCCGGCGAGAAGTGCAATAGATAGAATCGCTAGTTTCATGGCGTCCAGTATATCATTTTCCTCATCCTCTGCGCAAGTCATTCAGAATTTTTTTTAAGTGGTCATCCGTAACCCCTGTGGTCCCCTTTCCCGTGGAGCAACGACAGCTTCGGAGAAAACAGGTCTGACCTGTTTTCTCAACGAAAGGAGCTGTACGTAGTACAACGCGCTGCCAGCGCGTTGGGGGATGAACGGGCTGGGTACAACGCGCTGCCAGCGCGTTGGGGGATGAACGGGCTGGGTACAACGCGCTGCCAGCGCGTTGGGGATGAACGGGCTGGCAGCCCGTTCTACTAGGGAGACCTCAGTAGCAAGGAGGGTGCCCTTGAGTATATTGATGAGGTAGTTGCAAAACCCTGAACCAATTGCACAACCTCTTTTGATTGTCCATGTCGAACATGCAAAACATATAAAGAACAGCATGGATTGCGTGTTTTACAAGTTCTGCGTCGATAAAACCATCCTTCAATAGGTTTAGCAACTACCTCAAGTAATGCTACATAATCCGCTGTGATCGCTACTGTGGGCGCGACGGGGCGCGTCCATCCCGAAACGCTTATGAGGAATGCAGATGAGAAATGCGTCATTCACTCTATTCTGAGTCTTGCTCGGCAGTGGTTCATCTCTTGCTTATGGAACATTTGTTTTTATGGTCAGACCTTTTAATGTATTTGGTCAGACCATTTAATACATTTTGTCAGACCTTATTATATATTTTGTCAGACCCTGAATCCGTGAAGGTATGCACATAGATGGTTGAGATTGCGGCAGAATCCGCGTTTGGCGGGGCAACGGGCACTCGTGTGGGTGTTTTCGTTCCTGCGGCACGCTGCAGCAGGCCTGAAACGGGTGCCGAGACGCGGCACATGCCCCCGCATGGGCGTTCCGACGGTGTCCGAGTGCGACTTCGGCCGCCCCGGAGCGGCGTTCGGGTCAGGTCTTGCGGGCATGTGGCCGGGGAAACGGCGGGCTGGTCACGCGGCGAGTCGCCGGAACACGTCGATGAACGTGTCGGCGACGCCGCAGTTCCTTCCGAGCCGCAGGCGCCGCACGCCGGCGTGGCTGCCGACG
>CACWIW010000179.1 GCA_902761035.1 uncultured bacterium
CACGACCGCTACGCGCTGACGCGGCAAGGCGCCTATGCTCGCACTGTCGAATACGCGCCCAGACGATACCGCATAGACAGCAATCGCCGAAGCGCCCCATGCAAGCACCATCACCGCTACGGCAATTGCCACGTACTTAATTATTCTCAATCTCCGCTTATTCATACAGCCACTTACCTCAGTTTCATGGGAAGTTCCATTCACCAGATGAGCTCCGCGCTTATCGTTCTCCTCGATGTTCTCTGTTTCAATCTTCACTGACAACCCTTCCTTCTGTTATTGTTTTTTCTTCATTTGCCTATCTCAACCTTTCCTGACAAGAGCTAAAAGCTTGGGCAAGAATATGATGCAACCGATGATTGCTGCGCCGATAGCCGCGACAAGGACGGCACCTGCCGCACAATCCTTGGCTTTCTTCGCGAGCGGATGGATGTTCGGAGAAGCAAGATCGACCGCCGCCTCAACGGCGGTATTCAGACATTCAAGAGACATGACAAGCGCACAGCAGATGACAATCGCCGCCCATTCGCGTCCGTCGAGTCCCAACCACGCGCCAAGCACAACTACTGCAACGGCAGCAGCGAGATGGATGCGCATGTTCCGCTCGCTCTTCACCGTCGCGGCAATGCCTGAAATAGCGTATATAAAGGATCGTATCATATTCCCTCTGCCTTTCAGCCATTCTAAAGACATTATTTTACCCCAGACATGCTGTCTTGCCGCACCCAGATGAGCTTGTCTGTATCATAGCCACGCCGTCGCGCTTCGGCAAGAAGTTCGGACTTCGCGGTTTCAGACAGTCCAGACGTGCGCGAGAGAATCCAAAGATAGTCCGCACTGCCGCTGCCGACGAGCGCGCGGGTGTAGTCCTTGTCGATCAGCATCACGCGGTAGTCGGCGTAGAACGGGCCGAAGAACGAGACGCGCTCTTACCTTTCCCGATCGCCGTTTTCGGCTTGCCGTTTTTGATGCCCGTGTTGGCAACTTTGATCGTACCGTCCGCGTTCTGCGTATAGTTGGCCTTCGCCTGCTCCACGCCGCGCTCGAAGCTGTGGTCGAACCGGGCGATCTCATACCACTCGCCGAGATAGCGGTTCAGGTCAAGCGCCGCCACCGGCGTGTTGTCAACCTTCGGCCCGCTAACGCATCCCGCCGCGAGCGCGAGGGATAGGACGAAAATTGCCTTTGTAAGTTTCTTCATTGTTCTTTCTCTCCTTTCACTTGCCGCCGCAGGACGCATTCCGACTCTCTTTATCCGATCGCCCTTCATATGGTTGGTTTCCTTTTTAGGACATCGCGAAGTTCGGCGGTTATCGCCTGGGCATTGCCAATTCCAAAACGATCTCCCACCTTGATCATGTCGTCATCAGTTATGCCCTGCTGTTTGCCGTTGATCGATATCGCGTGGATCTTGGCAAAGTTGCCCCACACATCATCCTCGCACGACGCCGGAGTACCGGTAAGATCGTACGCCGGCGCAAGTTCCCACCTGCCGCCTTCCCGAAGCCGGAACGCAAAGTTCTTCACATGGTCGTCGCACTCGTCCACCAACACGTTGAACACCATCCGCCGGAACATCTGCTCCTTGTCTTCATACGCCATCCCAAGCCGCTCAATCGCCATGAATAGCTGCTCATAGGAAGCCACCGCATCTCCAGAAAGCCCCGGGAACAAATGGCACATCGCCGCAAAAGTCAGAATGTGCTGCCGACTGCCGTCCTCGCGGTCAAACCGCCTAGTCATAAAATGACTCAACCCGTCCAGCTCGTATAGCCGGGATTCCATCATGTCGATTCCGCAGGCTCGGGCCAATTCGTACATTTCAAACTCGATACGCCCGCGATTGGGATGTTCCAACGGCGTAAACTTGAATATCCACTGCTCGAATTCCGGCGGCAGGTCCAACGTACCGTATCTGAACGAATCTTGCTCTCTGTTCCACCCCACCACGGCCTTAGCCTGCGCCCCGCCCAGCGACGATCCCAATCTGATTATCTCGTTCAATTGGCACTGAACGCCAAACTCCTCGATTTTGTGGTTTGCCACCCGTCTTGCCTGCTCCACCAAATCACGCATTACCACCGCCGAATCGTGTACCTTGCCAAGCAGGCGGTTGGGCCGGAACGTCAACGCCCCCGGCCCCCGTGTGCCGGTGTACGCCAGCCGGTCAAGCGCCGTAATCTCTCCCTTTTCCACGCCCTCTTGCGCCAACCAGCGATCAATCAGCGAATTGCCGAAAGAATCCGGCAGAGAATCGGCGATTGCCGGCGGCAATCCATAGAACGCCTTTTGAGGGAATCCGGGAAATTCATAAACGCGATCGGCAAGCGGCATTTCCAGTGGCGCAATCTGCACGCCACCTTCGATAAAGGCCAGATCGTAAATGAAAGCGTACGTGTTGCGGTGCGTGCGAGATGGAATCACATCGCCCACGTGTTTTCCCCAAAGGAACACCCCGATTGATCTTGTATGCCTAAACATGCCTCGACGCCCGCTTCCTCTTGGTTTCCGTTCCACGCATGTACCGCTCGAAATCGTCGCGACTCATTTCCGGCGGCGCCATCGACGCCATCCAGTCCGTCACTCGCAAGGATCTACATACCGCGACAAACGACTCCAGCGTTGAATTGGCGCCGTTTTCGATATTGCGGACAGCCTTGAGCGATATACCGCTGCGCTTAGCCAGCTCCTGCTGAGAAATATTCATTCCCAGCCTATGCCCGCGCACATGCTCGCCTAACTGCTTCAATAACTCTTCTATCGTAAAAAAATCCATAAGTCTCCTTTTAAGAAACTTTGTTGCCGCATATCATATCAAATATTCCCTAAAAGGTCAATAGATAACTTTAGTGGAAAATTTTCAGAGCATCACCGCCGCAAGCACTGCAAACATCATCCGCGTTTTCATTTCTTTGTGCCCCTTGTGTTCTGTCATTCGCATAGTTCCACTTTGCTTCCGCTCTGGCACCCCTATAGGCTACCCATTTCATTTGCAAAACAACGATAAAAGCAACCGCCGCGAGCACGAGGATTGAGACGAGAATCAGTCTTCGCAAGGCTACGGCTTGACTGGTCATTCGTGCAAAGGGTTTCATGGGAAGCTCCTTTTGGTTGGATTCAGTCCGGCAAGACTGCGATTAGGATGTCGAGTTTCCAATAGCTCTTTTCGCGGAAGCGGTAGATATGCCCAGGCTTGAGCGTGACAACCCGCTTCTCCATCTCAAATTCCTTCTTCACCGGTTCCGGTTGCGGCAGGTTACCTGTCGCCTCCCGCCGTTTGAACTCTTCGGGTGTCAACTCGCCAAAATCATCCCATGTGTTTGGAGCCCATACAAAGCTGGCCCCAACACATCCATCGCCGCTGCCATAAGGGTCGAGTCTCAATGTGCATGCATTGCCCAATCTGTCGCGTGCCGTCTGCAAAAGCAACTCCCCTTTGCCCGGCACGACCGACTTCTCCTGCCATGCCTCGCCTTTCGCGGCAAAAGGCCTGACTGCAAAGCGACGAGGCCCTTCACGGACAAGCGCAACGTCGCCCAGATCAAGCGAGCGGTCGCACGAAAGGTCTATGTTCCGCGACAGGCTTGGACAGCCGGGTGCAGACAGCATGAAGCGGTATACCATGGGCGAGCATCCCTGCACCTTGGCTACAACGCCATTAGTAACCGCAAATGAACACGCAGCCGCTTGCGGCCTTTCGCGTCCGCCTTTCTTGGTTCCCCAGTCTTCGCCGACGGGGAAACGGTTGTCCACCTCCAGCGTCACCGTCGCGGTGTCGATGCCGTCTGGGAGCCGAGGCGTGAAAGCCAGCGTCGCCGTCTTGTCTGGCGTGAGACGTTTCATCCGCAGCGTGCCGAAGTCGAACGGATGATTGGCACTCATTTGGGGCGGCGGTTGCGGCATCCGCACGACAAGCGGCGCGTAACCGTGCTTCTCAAAGACAACGTGGTCACGCGTCCAGTATACATTTGCGATGAACGAACCATCCTCGTATAGCTGAACCCATGTTGCGACATCCTTAACGTCCGAATCTTCCACTTCAAGACGTCCGTAAACAAGATTCCCGTATGTGTACGTCTGCGGCCACAGACGCTTCGCCTCTTCGTAAATGTTCGGCGGCGCATCTTCCAACAGACCAGGACAAAAAGGTATGGACACTTCGTTTGCCTTCAAGAACGCCTCGCGCAACTCGTCTTCCGTAGGCTCTTTGCGCTCCGCGACGCCGCACGAGATAATTCGCGCAACGGCGGCTGGCGAAAGAACCGCCCGTTCGGCTTCGTTCAGCTCAGGGTCGAAGAAGGTTCGCACGCTCTTTTCATCGGCATTCTGCGCGAACACCTCCAGTTCCGCCGCGACAGTCGGATGATCCTTCGCCAGCGAGACGGACGACCATTGCGCCGCCCGCGCCGTCAGATCGACCACGCCCGGCTTGTCGGGAACCGTCATCCCGCCACGTCGGATCACGCGACGCGGAGCTTCCGCATCGCCAGTCGCCAAGAAGTAGCCCCACAGGAAATCAAGGATTCCCGGCGCGTAGTCCGTCAAATCCGGCGGCACCATGTCGTCAAGGGGCTTCCCATCCAACGCCGCGCCGATGGCGTATGCAATCTCCTTGCCCCCTCGCTTCTTCGCCGCTTCCCATTCCGCCCGGTGCGTCGCCAGCGACGACTTTGCCGCGCCGAAATAGAACCCCATTGTCGGCGGAATGCCGCCAGGCTTCATCTTGCCAATCTTCTTGACCATCGGCAATGCGGCGATGGCCGATTCTACATCGTTTGAGCGATAGTAGTCTTTGAAAAGTGAATCAACCTTCTCCATTTCGGCTTTCGTCGGCTTTGACTCAAACAGCCCAAGAAACGCAAAGGCTTCTCTTGGCATCAGAGCCACCCCCGCCGCAAGCGCGAGGGATGAGACAAAGATTATTCGTGCTAGTGGTTTCATGGATTCAGTTCCTTTCAATTCAGTGGGATGCGATAGGATGAGGAGACGACAAGGCCGCTCTTGAAATTGACTGTCGCCCGGAAGTAGTAGCGGAAGCGGCCATGGCAATCCGACGCTATACACGGCATCTCAAGCGACACACGCCCCGACATAAGTTCCATCGGATGAGAAAACTCCTTTGTGTCGTTCACGACGCCAGCCGGCGCACCTAGCGTTCTTCCATTTCGCACGCCCGATTCCTCGACTGCCGTGGCAAACTCGACATGTTTGACATCCTCTGTGTCGCCCTTGAAATCATATTCAAAAGTTGCCCTCTCGCCTTCCTTCAGCACACCGCCCAGAAGCCTCACCTCATAACATGGCCGCAGATGTTTCCATACAATCCTGATGAAATACACAGTCATGGCGATTCCTATTAACGGGAATATGACTCCTATAACAAGTTCGGCGCAGAATCCTTTCTCTTGAAAATCCCGCACGGCTGCGATGAACTTTGGGACAAGCCCCGCAAACGCGGCGGCGTCCCAGCCACAGCACCAGATTGCCATGAACACCAAACCCTGTGGCAGCACACGCCGAAGCCTCACCCCCTCAACCGCAATCATCCGCTCGTGCGCTTCGCGTTTCTTACCTCGCGTCCTGAACCACTTAACGAATTGAATCAACCCTCCGCCCAGGATTATAGCTGGAACCAAGGCAAATACGCTGGCTCCAACAAAGTCGCCAGGCGTAGTTCCGGGCTTCCTGAGAACCGATATAAGTTCTTCTATGCCGTGGACTAGGAATATAATCGAAAACAACACGCCTACAGCACAGCCGATAACACAGAGAATACGTCCCGACTTTGGCAGATCTCTCAGTCGTGGCGTAGAGAAGCCGCCGCACAAGTCCTGATGCTCCCACGAGAAGTCCTGCCGCCATCCGATGCGCCCTTCCAGAACATCGAGAAACACGCGCTCAACGTCGTCCGCGCCTACGCGGCTCGTGCAGTGGGAAAGCGGACTCCCGTGACCTGTGCGATATTCCAAGTCGAAATGTCCGTCGCTCTTCCCACCGACGTCATCGTAGTCGCATGCAACCTGCACAAAGTTCTCGTCATCCGTCTCGTCGGAAAGTATCATGAACTCGCCGCGCAAGGTATCGTCCCGGACGAGCTGGCGAATCAGCTCCGCCGTCGCCTCGCGCTCCTTCATCCGCTCGGTCTCAATTCTCATTGTCTATCCTTTTGTTATATTCCTTTATGTTCTTTGTGGCTGTTCCCCGCCGCGAACGCAACGGAAACCTTAGTTTTTCCTCTACCGTCTTTCAACGATGTATTCTCGCAGAGGATTTCACGTAGAAGGTTAGTGTCTCCAAGCGAGCCAATAGTAAAATATGCACGATACAGACGAATTTCTTTCTCCCCTTGGGAGTGTAGAATCAAATCGTACCTGTTGTTGCCTCTGTAGTCTTTCCATCGCCTGATCGTCAGATACGCGCCATCTTCAATCTCAAATCGCCTCGCAACCCCCAAACGCCCAATCCCGATAAAAGTTGTCCCGAATCGTTTGCCGATCCTGATTTCCCTTCGTCCAAACAAGTGAAGTAACAACACGCATACCATTGCGACCATAAAAACTTCGTATATCAAGAGGAATAAAAGACGAATCGCAAATACAGTTATAACAACATGCCCGCGCATGTTGTAAAGTTCGCACGGTGCGCACACGCCTGCATAAATTACAGGCACTAGGGAAATCGCAGTCAGCCAAAATAGAAATTGATTCGGCACTCTCGTATTCATCCACAAGATGAACACGCTTTCCCCACCCTCCACCTCTCGCGATATATGTATGTCATCACTCTTCATTTCCGATATTCGCCTTCTTTATCATACTGCGGGGGATGAGACGAGAATTGCCTTTGTCAGTTTTTTCATGTTTCATCTACTCCTTTCGCTTGCCGCCGCAGGGCGCGCTCCGCCCATTGCCGATTGGGAACGGGACGACGTGATTTCGCCATCTATTGCGACACGGAAGGTCTTGCCCTTGCACTTTTCAACAACGTCTTTAATCCCCCACCCGAAGGGCTGCGACTCGATGCTGAACACAATGACTTGTCCGCGCCAGCGGTCGTCGATGGGGAACACGCCGTCTTTGCTGAACTCCAAACCATGGTTGCCTTTGATGCTCAGAGCACAGTCTTTGAGCTGTATTCTGTCAACAGATTTCTTTGCCTCAACACCTTCGCGGATCACCTCGCAAGTCTTTCCTCTGTACCGCCACGCACCGGCCAAGGTCTTTTCGCTCAACTCGTTCACCCAATCCGCCTCCACAACCGGATTTATCAAAAGCCCACAAACGGTCGGAAAACCGAGGAGTACTGCATTTGGCCATGCCGCATCCCATGTAAAGATAAGCAGACTGTCGTAATACAGATACCTCCTTCGATCGCCCGTAAACGCGGGGAAGAGTCCAACCGACATGTATTTCTCATAAACGAATTTCTTTACCGGGCGTTCATCCACATTGAACTTGCCGACTGCATACACGACGAGACCAATACCGTCGCAATACGGCACTACCTCCGCCTCAACACCGTCAAAAGATACGCATTCAACATACTTCTGATTGCGGTCCCATTCCCCGGTAGGTGTTTTACACTCCTTCCCGTCCAGCTTGATCGAAGCGTTCAGGAGGTCATAAACGCATCCATTGGTCAACAGGACGACAATCGACAACAGCACAACAACGCCAGACAGTTTCTTTGTCATTATACTGTTCCTTTCATTCATCATCGTATTCCTTCCTTCGCGTCCTTTGCGGCCAAACATCATTGGCAATTGCTTATTGGCATTGGCAATACTTTCACGCTGGCAGCAATTCCCTACTTTACAGCGAATCTACGTCCTGATGTGCTTTGTCCCACGGCCGGTTGATTGTCATCGTTTCGCATTATCCTGCGGAATCGAATGCGAAGAGAGCCAAGCCGCTATCTCCTTCTGCGATTTCTCCGTCAGCACAAAATCCCAGGTGAACCCATCCCACCACACCGTCTTGCCATGGTGCAACGCCGTCTGTGCAAGCTTCTCGCCGCCCTTCCACCAGTCGATGCCCGGACCACCGGGACACCCACAGCCAAGACCAATGTCCGCCCTTGGATTCCACTCTTCCTTGTCCGACTTCTCGACAAACACGAACATCCTGTTGAATGCGGCAATCTCCTTCGGATCCGTGATCGTTACGAGAACCGGATCCTTGTCCGTCGGTCTGTCCCAATTCACATTACCGTCGCGAATCACGATCTTGTCGGCCCGGGCAATGCGCGGTCTGAAATCGGACAATCCCGTCTTCACCAGGCTGGCGAGCGTGACCTCGCGAACGACCTTCTCGCCAGACTTGAGGCGCATCAGCACCGGCCAGTCGTTGGAGTCCTCGATGGACGTCACGCCCGTCGGGTTCACCTTCGCGACCTGAAAGTGGCGGATGTAGTTGTTGAACGAGAACTTCGGCGCCTGCATGCGCGCGACGCGCCGATTTTCGCGTACGATGGCCACGCGGCCAGACGGATAGACCTTGAAAAACAGTTCGGCAGGATACGGACGCCAGTCCGACGGCACCAAGGTCACGAAACTACCTCTCCATACAGTGCGGTTATTATCCTGCGTCACAACCATGGAATTAAAATAAGCCCACGGGCCGTTACCAACCTCCTTGTTGTACCTGTATGCGGATGCAGCTGCGTCGAACACGTTCGATACGACGGGCGGCGCGTTAGGATTCGCCAGTTCCTTCTTGACCATTTCGACCTGCCTCAAAGTGTCCTTGACCTGTGGCTCGCGCGGAGCGTTTGCGGCGGCCTTCTTGGCGAGCTTCTCCGCCTTCTCGACGTCGCCGAGATTGAGACAAGCCATCGCCAGGCTGTTCAATGCGGCTGTAGCGTCCGGCCTTTTGCGTAGGCATCTTTCCAGATGCTTCGCCATCTCTTTGAACTTTTCTTTCGCCTCACAATCCAAGGCTAGGGCGAAATTGGCATCATAGTCGTCCGGCGTCTTCTTGACTATCTTCGAGGCGAGGCGTACGGCCGTCTCCATTTCGCCGCTTTCAAGGGCGTCATCAAGGTCATCGTGGATGTCCGCAAGTACGCACGATGCAAAAACGGCCACAGCCGCAGCAATGCAAAGAGTCATTCTCATATCATTTGCTCCTTAAGGTTTCACCCGGCCATCCGTCTCTGCGTCTTCAATGTCCCTGTCGGCAATCGCCAACAGATTGGAGAGTTCATTTAGGCTTGTCGCATGTGGCTTCAGCCAGCCGAAGTCATGCCATTCCTGCAAGCTCATTTTCGCCTCCCTTCAGGAATATCTTCGGCGCGGACATGACCTCCGTCAGAAAGTGGTCGCCTTTGGCAAGTCGTTTCTTGAATTCCTGCGCCGTCACAACATACGGATTCACCTCCACGCCTGACGCTTCAGCGACTTTTCCCACCCTTGCCGATATGGACCTCAACCCTTCATCCCCTATTACAAACACATCAAAGTCGCTGTCGGCGCGTTCAGTGCCCCTGGCCCTTGAACCATAGATGAAAACGATCGGACAAGGGGAATCCGCGAACGCCTCCGCCAGGCGTGCCTGTGGCCCAACGGTCTTTTCCACCAGTGTTTCAAGAGGCTGATAGATGGGGGATTGGGTGTTCGCCCAGTAGTCCACCCTGTTTCCGTCTTTTTCCTCACAGAGAAGCCCTATCGCCACCAAAGACTTTGCCTCGCGCATCAGACTTGGTGCGGTAAGACCCACCTTCCGTGCGAGTTCGCGTATATGAAAACGCCTGCGCCGGCCGTCGAACAACGCCGTAAACAGGGCAACTTTCCCTTTTGATCCGAATATGTCATCTAAGATCAATCTCTTTCTCCTTTGATGCAACCTTTAAGGCAACAATCATTGCTTTTTGGGCAACGGAAAGCATTGTATCAAATTATCTGGTTTGAAGTAAACGGTTTCGCGACGCGCGGCGGAACGGATTGCACCAAAGGCCACGACCATCGAGGTGAATACCTGTTCGGCAGGAGCGTTGAGCTCCGCCTCGCCGCGAACCGCCGCCAAGAAGTTTTCCAGATGGAACATGACATCGGACTTTCCGTCCCGTTTCACGTTCAGCGGGCAAATGGTGGACGTGTCGCTATAACCGGTCGGCTCGCAGTCAAACTCGGCAACATCTTTACATTCACGGTCGAAGTCGGAAGGAAGAATCCATCCCTTGTCCACAAATGCACGCCATTTATTCTTGTATTCCATCCGAGAAAGATTAAATGTGCGCCTCACGTAGTTTGCTGGCCCATCTGCCTTTGGCACTCCGTATGTTTCAGAAAGGTGTAGGATCGCCCTTATCCCATTGAATTCCTCGAATTCAAATCTTGTTCGCTTGTAGGCCATTGCGAAATGATGCGTTGCATGAGCGGTGAGGCCGTCCGGTAGCTTGAACTCGAATATGCTGGAAAGACTGTCAAGGTTTTCACGTGACGGACGGAATACATCGTGTCCACCAACGGCAGTCACCGAATTTGGCGGGACTCTCCACGCTTGGCAAAACATATCCACCTGTGACGCCAGTAACTGAAGGGCGAGTCCAGGCCCATATTTCCTAAACCAGCGCCAATTCAAATACTGTTCGGCGTTCTCATAACCATTTGCGCAAAGAACATCACTCTTTGGAGGCCTCTTAATCGTCCACATGGGCGCCATCAACTTACGGCTTTCCGCCTGAGCAAACGTCAGGCGTCCCAGCATTTCTGGTATGACATGCCTAAACGCCAATTGGCATACGGGCGATGACCGGCGATAATGTCCGATCTGCAGCAACTTGCCGCTCGCCTTCGCCGCACGACACATTTCCGCAGATTTTTCAAGCGTCTCGGCCATCGGTGCCGCGCAATAGACATGCAATTGACGGCGAAGACACGCACTCACCTGTTCGCAGTGAACCCAGTCTGGCGTGGACACTATAACCGCCTCAATATTTTTCGCCTCGGCGTTCAGCATCTCATTGAAATCCAGGTAGGTGTTGACTGCCTGTTTATAATACTTGAAGAACGACTTGGCCTGTTGTACTTGAAACTTCCAGATGTCACACACGCATCTCACGCGCACCCCTTCGCACCTCATCAGATAGGTAGAAAGGATTTTCCCCATCTTTCCAAATCCCACGATTCCAACATTAACCTCCCGTCCATGCCCACGACTGACGGGGTTCTTACCCTCCGCCTTGGCAGAGAGATTCACAAACGTGGGTAGAAAAGCGCTACCAGCAACCCCCATCTTCAAAAATGTTCTTCGATTCTGCATGAGCATACTCCTTTCTCCATTATCAACCGCCGATGCCCAATGTGCAAGGCAATCGCCGTGCCGCCGACGAGGTAATACTCGCGGCGGAACTGCGCCATCAGCGGCAGCAACCCACGTTGGGCGTCGTTTAATGTCTCGTCATGCATATTTCCGCAAAGCCAATGTAAAGAAGTGCCGTATTTCGGGATGGTAGTTGCCAGCCTGACGTCCCTTGGCGGAGAAGAACACTTGCGCAAGGCGCTTGGGGGTCAGTATCCGCTTCAACTCCCTGTAGTCGTCCAGAGTCCCGTCATTGAGGACGGTCTCGACCAGCAGTTCGTCGCTGATATTGCGCTTGTCCCTTTCGGGCGTATTCCAGAACATGTCGCTGTGCGCGTCTATGAATCCTTCTCTCGTCATGATCATCCTGACCTTTAATCCTTTCGCCGCATATTATACCATAATTCGGCATGTCGTTGTTGGATGAAATGAACGCGCGCGGCCCCCCGCGAACGCGAGGGATAAGACGAGAATTGCCTTTGTCAGTTTCCGCATCCTTCGTCTACTCCTTTCTCTTGCCGCCGCAGGGCGCGTCCCGCCCACGCCAAGCCGCTGTCGTTACTCTCATCCATCGTACACCTCCGCTGCGGCTTTCCTGAAGACGACATTCTCGCCTTCCAGACTGCCTGGAAGGAAGATGCCATCGTAAGTCCATGGAACGGGCATCCACAGGAAAAAACCTTTCTC
>CACWIW010000180.1 GCA_902761035.1 uncultured bacterium
CGAAGCGCGGAATTCAGCGTCGAAGCATGACGGATATCGCAACACCATGTCATCAAGTTGCTTGCCGATATGATCCTCAAACGCGCGCTCCAGAACCTCACCCGTCCCGCCGACCTTGGAGAAGTCGAGCTTCAGCGTCATGAAGCGGTTGGCGTTTTCCGTGGGGTGCTTCCCGATCCAGAGATCGCCGAATAGCCTCTTGAAGTCCTTCTTCTGGTTGAGGTCGTAGTAGCTCTCCATCATCGAGATGAAGAGCGACTTGCCGAACCGGCGCGGACGGACGAAGAAGATGAAACGGTCCCGCGCCTCCATCTGCGCGAGGTACTCCGTCTTGTCAACGTAGTAAAGCCCCTCGTTGCGGATCGTCCTGAAATCCGACACGCCGTAGGGAATCTTAAGGTCTGTACGCTTCTTTGCCATGCGGTAAGTATACCACAATTCCGCGATCAGCGAGTGGCGTCAATGCCGAACAGACGCGGAACGGGGATGATGAAGTCAAAGAAATCGCTGTCCGGCACGGCAGGCGAAAGCTCCCCCGCATAGACGAGGACCGTTCTCACGGACATGCCTCGTCTCAGCGGCAGACGCGCAACCTTCTCGCGCACGTCGTCCACCACGTCGCCGCGGATCTCCCGTCTGCGCTTCACTTCCACGTCATACGCCGTATTGCTCGTCTGCAGCAGAAGGTCGATCTGGCATCCCCCGCCACGAGACATGAGCTTGTTGCGGTAGGCGGCTGCGGAGACGAAGCTCCTGTTCCCCAGCCCCAGGGCGTCAAGGAGCTTCGGCAGGTTGTTCAAGACCAGGTTCTCGAACTGAAAACCCATCACGCTCTCCCAGCCAGGAAGCGCGGCAAGGGAGGAAAACCTGTAGGCGCCGCGCAACACCATTTGGGCACGGAATTGCATTTTTGCAATTCCGTGCCCGAAACACTGCCCGACGGACAGGGCACGAAATTGCATTTTCACATTTACCGCACGAAGATCGAGAAGCCGGCGGAGATGAGCTTCAGGCCGGTGTCGTCCTTGGTGAACTTGTAGCTACGGCTCGCCGTTGCCGCATCCGGCACGAACTTGACGCTGTCCGCCGCCGACAAACTTCACATTGCAGAAGATGAGGTTGATGTCCACCTGATAGATGTCAGACTTGAGCGTCTTCCCATCAAGGTAGATCGTGACCGGATTGTAGTTCGCCCCGGCACGTTGTCGTTCACGAGAATCTTCGTCCCGTCGGCCGAGAACGAAAGCGTGTGGCCGACGTCAGAAAGCGCGACGTAGTCGCCGAGCGTTCCGCCCTCCCGCAGAGACACAGGGCCGCCGAGCGTAATCTCCGCATACTGCTTCCTCGGAAGCGCGGAGACATCGACGATGAAGCGCGAACCTTCGCGCATCGTGAGGTTGCCGGCACCTCCCTCCGGCACCGTCGCGTTCGCGCCGAACACGCGTGACAATATTCCTCACCCAAGCGTATTGACATGTCCGTTTGGTCCCATGCACCTTGGGGAGTCTAGGCCCCTACTATGAGTGTGTCATTTTGACACAGTTGGCACACTTAAATGCTGCGCACCGTCGAAGGTTTTGGTGCGCACCATTTCATGCTTTGGTGCGCACCATTTCATGCTCCGCTGCGCACCAAAGCAAATTCCGCTGCAAACCGGCCTTTTCCCACAAGGTGAGTGTGTCAAAATGACACACTCAGTTGAAATTCCAAACGCGCCCGTTGCTTTCGCTGTTGGGTTTTTCGGAATCATGGAGTTATCTTGAGCCCAGGCCCAAGCGGGGGTTGGCGGCTGCTGGGAAGGTGCGTGACCCTATCTTTTGCGTAAACTCATCACGCGGAGCTACTTTTGCGATATTCAGAGACAATTTCCATATTTTATCAGTTTCGGCTTTTCATGGATTCACATTCGTTTCACATTGGATTCACCATGAGTTCACCATGGATTCACAATTCGCAACTGCCCCATTTGTGTGCGAAGTTCAGGCAATGGACTAATCGGACATTTCCATTACGATGGGATTAGATTTTTTGATCTTGAACCACATCCCAGCCAGCGACGTGCAGGATGTGCGAAAACAGTACCGCGCCGGCGCAGGCGTCGTAGAGCGCGTCGTGCCAGGTGCGGCCGGGGCAGAGCGCATCCACGCGCACCTGGAGTCCGAACGCGCGCACGACGTCGCCGAGCGCGTATGACTTCAGCGTGGGCCAGAATCGGCGCACGAGGCGGAGGGTATCAAACCACGGGCCGAACGGCGCGAGCGGTGCGCGTTTCACGAGAATCGTCCGCTCCGTGGCCGCGTTGTGCGCGACAAGCGGCACGCCCTGGAGGCGCGCGGCGAGGTCGGGCCAGAGGTCAGCGAAGGACGGCGCAGCGGCTAGTTCGGCGCGGAGCTGCGCCCAGCGTCCCGGCGCGCGCGGCGAAAAGGGCCGATCGACGGGGATGCGGAAGTACGTCTCCCAGCGCGAAGCCGCCACGGGTTCGCCGTCGACGACCTCCACGCAGCCGAGCTGCCAGGGCTCGTTCTCCCATCCCGGCACGGTGCCTGTCGTCTCGAAGTCAAGCGAGACGAGATGCGTCATTTCTCGTAGTCCCTCTTGAGGAAGCAGAGCCGCGCGACGAGGATCACGAGCGCGCCCGCGAGGTAGAAACCCGCAAGTGACGCGAGACCCGTCTGCATGCTGAACGACTGCTTCATCCAGCCGAGCACGGTGGAGGAGGACGAACCGAAGATGAACGCGCAGCAGAGCATGATGCCGCCAGCCGACGCATGGTAGCGCGGCTTGATCACGTCGAAGAGCGAGGCGAAGAGGTTAGAGTCGTACACGCCGCGGAACACGCCGAAGAGCGCCATCGCCACGCAGCAACTGACAAGCGTGCCCGCATGTGCCATCCACCAGATGAACGGCACGGCGAATGCGAGGCCGATGATGTTCGTCTCCATGCGGATGCCGGGACGCGTCTTCGCGAGGCGGTCGGACACGCGACTCGCCACCATCACGCCCACGAGCGCGCCGAGATAGTGCCAGACGACCGCGAACAGCGCGGGGGCACCCTTCAGCCACGGCAGCCGCTCGGAGAGGGCGTTGAAGTCCGCCGCAAAGACCTCCGACGTCTTGAGATAGTCCGGCATCCACGTCTTGAACCCGATGTCCACGTAGATCATCATCCCGAAACCCAGCGCGAGCAGCAGGGCGCTCGGCTTACCCACCATCGCCTTCACGGCCTCAACGGCGGACGCCTTCTGCGGCGCGCCGGCGACGGGCGCGGGTTTCGTGTCCTTCAGCAGGAAGGCGAGCGCCACGGCCCACGCGAGGCCGATGCCGCCGAACAGACGGAACGGCGTACGCCAGCCGTCGGCACCGCCTTCTGCCATCCAGCCGCTTGCCCACGAGCAGCCGATGATGCCGAGGTAGAGGCCCACCTGCAGGAGAGAGAGGGCCGTCGCGCGCGTCTCTTTGTGGAGCTGGGAGATGAGCGACGTGGCGGATGGATAGTAGAATGTCTGGCCGAGGCCGTTCAGGACGCCGTACGTGAGGATGAGCAGCCCCACCGTGCCCACGAAACCGCTGCAGAAGATGCCGCAACAGAACACGGCCACGCCGATCGTCACCATCCACTTGCGCCGGAAGAGGTCCGCCGCGATGCCGGCGAACGGCACGCATATTCCGTACATGAACGTGAACACCGTGCCCACCACGCCGATCGCGGTGCTTGATACGCCGAAACTATCGCGGATGGAGGGCAGAGTGGCGGAGTAGATCTGCCGCGTGCCCTGCTGGAGGAAGAACGCCACCCACAGAAGCAGGAGGGCGAACCACTTGTAGTTCGGATAAGTTTCTTTTTCGTTGCTCATTGCATGGTATCCTTTCTTTTGATGTTTGACGGGACGTAGCGATAGCCCGCGCGGTAGACGGTTTCGATACACGTGCCCGCCGGACCGAGCTTCGCGCGAAGACGGCAGATCGCCTGGTCGATGGAGTGAGTGGTGCCAAAATACGTCTCGTCCTCCCACAGCACCTTCAACAGGTCGTCGCGGCTCACTGCCTCACCGGGATGTCGAGCAAGATAATGGAGTATCTTGTACTCGTTGATGAACAAATCCTTCACACGCCCGCGCGCGTCGACGAGCTTGAGCCGCTTCGCCTCCACGCGGAAGGACGCGAACGTGAAGTCGCCAGTCTCGAGCTTGGAGGTATCGGGGACCGCCGTGGAGGCGGCCGGCGCAGCCGGCGCGGCGGACACTTCCGCCCGACGGAGTGCCGCCGCCACGCGCGCAAGCAACTCGTCGTTGTCAAAGGGCTTCTTCACGTAGTCATCGGACCCAAGGCCAAGCCCCAGAATAACATCGGATTTCTCGCCCTTCGCCGTAAGCAGGATCACTGGCAATGCGGCGTCCGTGCGGCGAATCTCGCCCAGCACCTCGTAGCCGCTTTTCTTCGGCATCATAACGTCGAGGAGCAGCAGATCTGGACGTTTCTGCGACACCTGCGCAAGGGCCTCCTCGCCGTTGGCGGCGAAGCGCACCGCGTGCCCTGCGGACTTCAACAGCGTACGCAACACGCTCCGAGTGGCTGGATAGTCCTCAGCAACCAGAATGTCAGCCATTTCCTGCCTCCTTTAATTCAAGCGTGAAGATCGTTCCGCCGCCCTCGCGCGCCGCGCACGTGAGGTCGCCGCCCATCTCGCGCGCGTACGAGCGCGCAATCGTCAACCCCAGTCCGAAACCACCCACGGACGCCGTAGTGCTATCGTCCGCTCGCCAGAAGCGCGTGAAGGCGTTGTGCAGCCCCTCGGGCGTCAGCCCCGGCCCGCGGTCGCGCACCTCCACGCGCACGCCGGTACCGCCCTTCTCGGCGACGACCTCCACAGGTGCGCCCGGTGCGTATTTCGCGGCGTTGTCGAGCAGGTTTATCAAAATCGCCTTCACGGCGTCCACATCCGCATGCACGGGAAGAGGCCCCTCTGCCGATATGGACGGCGCACAATTTGGGAAACGCCCGCGCATAAGCCGCACGACAGACCGTACGAGTTCGGCCGCGTCAAAGTCCGCCATCGAGTACTTCTTCGTGCGCCGCTCGAGGCGCGAGAAGTCTAGCAGTTCCGCCACAAGCGACTTCAAGCGCACGGACTCGTCCGCAATCACGTTATACGCCTCCTGCCGGTCCACGTCCGATGCTATCTGACCTTTGCGCAGCATGTCCGCGTACGGGATGATCGCCGTGAGCGGCGTGTTGAGCTCGTGCGAGACGTGCGATACGAAGTTCGTCTTTGTCAGCGCCTCATGCCGCGCCCGCCACGCCGCACGCACGAGCAGCCACGTACCCACGCCGGCGACAAGCAGAACGAGCGCTACGAAACATCCGCCCACCCAGTATAGCATAGTTGGATCGTCGACAGGCAACCGTTCCGGATTCCCCACAAGCACACCGACCACCTCTGTCTTTAACCGCCTCGCATCATTCTTTTGTATGCGTTGCCAAGCGACTAAATGTTCGCCAAATTTCTGCAAATTGCGATTAAACGGCGTCCGCCCCTTCTCTTTCCACGTATAGTCTGGCGGAAACTGGTCCTCAAGGTCGGAGGGGATATTCAGCTTGCAGACAAGGCCCTTTCCTTTTCTCCAGATGAAGGCGCCCTGCGCGTAGGGTTCGTCCGCAAGCGTCTGTTGTAGCATGCGTTCGCGGTCAGCTGCAGACTTCGAGCGGATACGTCCCTCCACGTCGTGCATGAGGGCCTTCCAGCGTTCGCCGCGCATGTCCTCAAACGCCTGCCGGTTCGACCTCACGTCCCGCACCACGTGCGTGAGCAGCCACAACCCCGCGCACGCGAGCAGAATCGCGGGCGCGACGGTGAGGAACACTTGCAATTTGAGACTTTTGTTCATGGCCCTCATTATACCATATCTCCTTCCTTGGCCCCAGCGCCAATCTGAAGAATGCGTTTTGCAAGAGCGGCGAAGCGCTTCTCGGGCGTGGGGGCGGTAAGCTGCTCCACGAAGGCTGGATTCGGTTTGTCCGCCTTGTAGAACACAGCCCGCCCCTTGCGCACGTCGATGCGGCGGATGCCCGCCTGCGCACACAGCACGCGCAACTCCGCGAGTTTCACGAGACGCAGCGCCGCCTTTGGGAGCTTCCCGTAGCGGTCGGCCAGTTCGCCCTTCAGGCGCGTCACGTCCTTGAGCGAGGAGGTTTCGGCGAGACGCCGGTGGAAATCCATGCGCTGGCCTTCGTCCTCCACGTAGTCGTAGGGCAGACACGCACCCGACGCGTCGGCATCGTCTGATCCCGGCGAGAAGTCGAGGAAGTCGAAGTTGAGCGTCACATCCACCACGCCTGGCACGTTTTCGCCTTTGAGGCGAGCGACCGTGCGCTGGAGGAGCTGACAGTAGAGCTGGAACCCGACGGCGGCGATGTGTCCGCTCTGTTCGCGTCCGAGCAGGTTGCCCGCACCGCGGATTTCGAGGTCGCGCATCGCGATGCCGAACCCCGCACCAAGACCCGCATGGCGCTTCAGCGCGTCGAGACGCTCGCGCGCTTCGGCGTCCACAAGCCCTTCGACGGGCAGGAGAAAGTAGGCGTAGCCCTGCCGTGCCGAACGCCCCACGCGTCCGCGCAGCTGGTAAAGCTCGGCGAGCCCGAAGCGGTCCGCACGATCCACGAGGATCGTGTTTGCGCGGGGGATGTCAAGTCCGCTCTCCACGATCGTGGTACACAGCAGCACGTCCGAGCGCCCCTTCGAGAACGCCTGCATCTTCGCAGAAAGCATGGAGGGCGGCATCTGACCGTGAGCCACCTCGATGCGCGCGTCCGGTACGAGCGCACGCAGACGCGCCGCCGCCGTACTGATCGTCGAGACGCGGTTGTAGAGGAAGTAGACCTGCCCGCCGCGCGCGAGTTCGCGCGTGATTGCGGCACGCACCGTCTCGTCCGTATCGCGCACGATCCTCGTCTCCACGGCCACGCGCTCGCGCGGCGGTGTGCGCAGAATCGAGAGGTCGCGCGCGCCCGTCATGGAGAGGTAGAGCGTGCGCGGGATCGGCGTGGCGCTCATCGTAAGGACGTCCGCCGTAGCGCGCAGACGCTTGAGGTGTTCCTTGTGGCGTACGCCGAAGCGCTGTTCCTCGTCGATGACGATGAGGCCGAGGTCGTGGAACTGAACGCGGTCGGAGAGGATAGCGTGCGTGCCGATCACGATATCGGTGGCACCGGAGAGCAGACGCGCGCACGTGCCTTTCTTCTCCTCGGGGCTTTGGAAGCGACTCATCGCCTCAATGCGGATGGGCGTGTCGGCGAAGCGCGCGAGGAAGGTCTCGTAGTGCTGTTCCGCAAGCACCGTGGTGGGCGCGAGCAGCGCGGTCTGGCGTCCGTTCATCGCGGCGATGAACGCGGCGCGCATCGCGACCTCCGTCTTGCCGTAACCCGCATCGCCACACACGAGGCGGTCCATCGGCTTCGTCTGCGCCATGTCGCGCTTCACGTCCTCGATCGCGCGCGCCTGGTCGTCCGTCTCCTCGTAGGGGAACGCTGCCTCGAACTCCGTGACGCCCGGCGCGCCAATGTCGTAGGCGAAGCCCGGCACCACGGCGCGGCGCGCCTGCGTTTCGAGGAGGGACGCCGCAAGATCCTGCACTGCGCGTTGGGCGTCCGCCTTGTCCTTCGTCCAGCGCCGTCCGTCGAGACGGTGCAGCTTCACCTGCTCGCCCTTCACGCCCACGTACCGCGAGAGGAGATGCGCGTGCGTCACGGGTACGTGCAGCTTGCCGCCGTCCGCGTACTCGATCGTGAACACCTCGCTGCGCGTGTCGCCCACCTCGACCTCGGTGGACCCGAGGAAGCGTCCGATGCCGTAATCCACGTGAACCACGTACTCGCCCGGCTCAATGTCGAACGAATCGGAAAGACGCTGTCCCGCCACGCCCGCCATCTGCGTGCGCGGCGCACGCCGCCGGTGCGCGAACACGCGGTCGCCCCGCGTCACCACCACGAGACCCGGCACCTCGAACCCGCCCGCGAGCTCGCCGTCCTCCACCACTAGCGCGCCCTTCCGCGCCGCCGCCGCGAGGTGCGCCTCCAGACGCCCCCGTGCCGCCTCCAGCAGTTCGGGGCTACGCGCAGACTCCGCGCTCAGTTCCGCGAACCCCGGCAGCGGCGAACTCTGGAACGTCCCCTCCGGAACGTCCGGCGGCGCAGGCATCCCAGTGTAAATCTGATAAAATCCCACATTTTGCAACAGCGAATGGGAGATGTCCACGTATGAATTGTGATCCACCCAGAGGATCGTCGCGCCGGGCGGCAGGATGTCGAGAAGACGCGTCTCCTCTCCGGACGGCACGCTGACGGGCGACAACTCCGCCGAGGGGATTTTCTTCACGGAGGTCTGAAGCGCGGGGTCGAACTCGCGCAGCGACTCAAGGTCCTCGCCGAAGTACTCCGCGCGGACAGGACGCGCCGCATCCGGCGACCAGGCGTCCAGCACGCCGCCGCGAACGGCGTATTGTCCCATCGCCGCCACCTCGCCCGCGCGCTCGTAGCCAGCCGCGACCAAACTCGCCTGTACCTTTGAAAACGCGCTCCCGGCATCACCTGGCACAAGGCGTATCGTCGCGGCCCCCACGGCTGCGGCGTCTGGCACGCCCGTCAGGAGCGCTGCACTTGGCGCCACGACGACGAGCGGGTACGGACGCATCCGCCACGCGCCAAGGGCCGCAGACACCTTAAGGCGTGCGGCCGTGGACGCGGGATCGTCCTCCAACGGCGGCGGAAAGGCAAGTGAGCGTACGCCGCTTTCACCTTCCAGCACGCGCAGGTCATCCGCCACCGTATCCGCCTCCGGGATGCCCGGCGTGACCACCAAAACGAAAGGCGAATCCTCCCCGGTAGGGCGCGCGCCCCGCGCGCGCCGTTCCCCGCGTGCCAGTGCTGCGGCGGCGAACGCCGTGGCCGAACCGGAGAACGAAGGCAAAGCAAGGACGGAGGACGGGACGTCCGTCCCCTCCCCAAAAGCCTTCTCGAACAAGGCGAATCTCTTACTCGCCTTCTGCACGGACGCTATTATACCACAGTTGGGTTGGGGGCAGCACGGGCGCGGGCGGTGAGTTTCCGGGAGGTTTTTCGGGACTTGCGGGACTTTCGGGACCTCCGGGACTTCCGAGACATCCGGGACTTCCGGGACTTTCAAGACCTCCGGGACTTCCGGGACCTCCGGGACTTCCGGGACTTTCAAGACCTCCGGGACTTCCGGGACCTCCGGGACTTCCGAGATATGTGGCTGTCCCGGCTGTCTCGGTTGTCCCGGTTGTCCCAGCTGTCTCGGCTGTCCCGGCTGTCTCGGTTGTCCCGGGGCTCAGCTCACCGCCAGCCCTTTCGCTGTCGGATAGACCATACCATCCGATCCACCTTTCGCTTGATTTCTGCCGCAGTTGCCGCAAGCGCAACGGCATCTTGAGCGCCAAAGAGCCGCGAGTAGATGCCCTTGTCCCATTCTTCGCCTCTTGCCGCAGTCCGTGCCGCATGCATCCGCTCGCGCACTCCACCGTGTTTCTTGAAATCCTCTTCTTGCACGGCAATCATCTTGTCGAGCATGTAGCGCGTCTGATGACACAGCGTAAGCATCAGATTTGCGACGGTCTCTCCTGGCCGTGTCTCGAGAAGGGACTGCCAGGCCTCCCAGTCGGAATGTTCCCTGGCGTATCCGCGCGCAGCAATGCGCCGCTTGTCGTCCATGGGCCATTCAACGGCACCATGAGTCTTGAGCCAGTCAAGATAGTCTTCAATTAACTCGTCAAGCGTGGCGCGGGCGACATTGGTGAGCTTGATTTCAGTTTCCTTTGAGGTGCCGCTGGCCGCACTACCCTCGGCGATGTTCTGCTTGCAGCTACGGGCGGCCTGCGTCATCTGATCAACCGTACGGTCGCCACGCGGCGGCAAAAACCTACGACAGAAAGCGACGGTTCCCTGATAGATGATATCGCTCTTGTGATAAACGAGTAGTTTCTTGTAGCCGCCGTGCGGTAGCACAATCTGCGGCACTTCCGTCGCATGATTGATTCGCCCAGACTGCGCATCTTGGATGTTGTTTGAGGTGGGACGGGTTGGGTTCATTGCACTACCACCGGCAAGGGCAAACGTGACTTCAGGGGCCTCCGAGACTTCCAATGCATGAGGTTGTCCCGTCCGTCCCGGCTGTCTCGGTTGTCCCGTCCGTCCCGGTTGGTTTCCAAATTGGCTTTCCATACGCCATTCCTTTCCCGGCTTGTGCCGATGCACGTATGATAGCAAATCATCGTGTGATAATCCTCACACAATCTTCACACAATCATCACATGATTATCACACGGATGTGATAATTCAGTTGCTTTAAAAGCTCACCCCGGATACGCTGGCAACGAGAATATCCGCCTTCCGAGCAACTTAATTACTCAAGCACCGGCTTGACGATCTTTCCGTCGCGCTGGGCCTCAGCGTCGTGGTCGTGCGCGATGTACTGTCCGTTGGAATCCATCCACAGGATCAGCCGCTCGCGCTCCTCGGGCGTGAGCTTCACGCCGTGGTGACCCGCGTCGAGCATCTTCCTGAGCGGGGCGTTCATCGCGAGATACCGGCCCGGCTCCGTGTAGGCGGGCGTGAAGAACCTCCAGTCCACGCGCTTCTCCTCTACCATTTCCCACGCGAAGTAATTGGTACGATGTACGAGATTGTTCCAGCTCGTCGAGAACCCCCACTTGTCCTTGCGCCAGTCGCCGGCGCGGAGGTCGGGTGCCTTGGAATTGCGCTTCTCGCCGTGGCACGAGACGCACTTCGCATCGAGGACGGGCTGCACAAGACGCGCGTAGTTGAACGGCGCGGAACCGTCGGGGCCCGGCTTGATCGCACTCGGCGCGCGGCGCATTGCGAGGGGGAGCGTGGTCAGGGCGGTACGCCGCACATTCTCCTTGGGCTCGTGGCAGCCGCTGCACAAAAGCCGCTCGCCTGGATGCAGGTAGGTGTCGCTGCGCATGCTCTGCACGGCGCAACCGTCGGCGCAGAGCGCCTGGAAGAAAATGGGCACGCCCACCGGCGCGGTGAAGTACGCGCTGCCGTCCGCTTCCACCGGCACCGTGCCGAGGCACTGGCGACCGGTCTGGTGTATCTCCGCGCCGAGCCAGGGTTTCTGCTGCAACGGCTTCACCTTCGGGAAGAGCTGCCACACGCGCAGGGCGGTGATCGTCTCGTTCGTCGGGAACGGGATGCGCGTGTCGTAGACGTTGATGAGGCCGATCTCGCCCGCCTTCGGCATCTTGGCGGCGGGAATCGGCGCTGGACGCCTCCCGTCGGCGTCGGCGGGACGCCCCTCGAGCGTCTTGTGCGGGATCACCGGCGGCCTCTTCCGCGCGACGATCGGCATCGGATCGAGACACGAAATCGTCGGATGCGCATAGATGCGCGTCTTGTTGCCGAACACGTCGACGAGCGTGATCGCGTAGCGGCGTCCGCGCATCGGCACGTTGTACATGCCGTTGGCGTTGCCGTCGTAGGTGCAGATGTAGTACTTCTCGCTGAGCGGCCACGCCGTCGCGTACGCGCCGCTGTTGCGGTTGCGTCCGCTGTTGAGCTCCGCCTCGGGGAACGGCTGCTCCGGCGTGATGCGGCGAATGGCGCTCATTTCGCCGTCGTCCGGCACCGAAGGATCGATCATAATGAGCGCGCCCGCCGCCCAGCCATGATGGGGCGTCGCGGTGGAAACGTACTTGCGCGATCCGGGAATCTGCCGGATGTTCATCTCCATACGTGGCGTGGTATCCGCGTTGATGCGCGTATTGCCGTTCAGCTCGCGCGGGTCGCGTCCGTCGGGGAAGCACGTCCAAGCGTGGTGCGCCTGACCGGAACCACGATCGACGTAGTCCCAGCGCGTGTAGACGATCATGCCGTCGCTGTTCACGCTCGGATGCCACTCGTTCGTCTCGTGGTGGGAGAGGCGGACGATGTCCGTGCCGTCATCGAACATCGTGTGGAGAGTGAAGGACGGTACGGGACGGTTTCCCGAGCAGCGCACGTAGCCGCCGCGCCGCTCGGAGGTAAAAGCAATCCGCCCGTTCGGCAGCCAGCACGGGTCGAACTCGTTCCACGGTCCGCTGGTGAGCTGGCGCAGGTTCGAGCCATCGAGGTTGCACGTGAACACGTGGTAGCACGTGCCGTCCTCCCATTTGTCGAGCTTGCTGTTGTTCTTCACGGCGGCGAACGCGATGCGCTTGCCGTCCCAGTCGATGTCCGGCGAGATGATCGCGCAGCCGTCGAGTGTCTGCCCCTTCCACGCGCCCGATTCGATCACCTTGCCCGCGAGGATGTTGCGCGCGACGGGCTTGTCCGAAAACGGGTTTTCGAGGATGTACAGACCGTCGCCGCGCGAGATGCCGTTCTGCGTGCCGTGGAAACCGTAATACTGGTCGCACATGTGCGAACCGTCGCGCCACTCGTTGAAACCGCACGGCTCGTGCGTGACGAAGAGCAGCCGGTCGATTCCCTTGAGGAGCGGGTTCTTGAGCGAGATGCGCCGGTTGAGATTCATCACACGTGTAAAGAGCGCGATGCGGGAATTCACGTCAAACACGGCAAACGCATCCAATGCGTAACCGGCGAGTTCCGTACGTTCGGTGGTGAGGTCCACCGACGCGGAGAGATCGTCGAGCAACGCACGTGTGCGGCGCAACCCCACCACAAGCGGATCCGTGTCGCCGGGGAGGATGCAGGCGGATGCATTGACGGACGTTTCCAGCACGTTCGTGGGCATGCGGTGCCAGTTGTCGATGTCGCACTGGATGAACTTCCAGTCGGTGGGCACGGCTCGCGGCGACGGAACCTCCTTCACGTTCCACTTCTTGATCAGGTAGCGCGTGACCGCAAGGCGCTCCTCGTCCGAAAGGACGCGGCAGAACAGAACCACCTCGCGCAGTTCGCGTCCGCCGCTCCGCTCGCGGCTCTGCCTGTCCATCGTGAGACTGTCGCAGGCGCACGGCGCGGAAGTCTCCACGCAGAACACCTGCGTCACGCCGGTAGGCGGACACTCGCTGTAAATATCAGCCACCTCGTTCGTGCCGTTCCAGATACGCGCGATCTTCGGGGACCATTCGCGCGAGGCGTACTCGCCGTTCGGTCCGCGGTGGAAGTCGTAGCCCTTGCTGTCGCAGAGGAAGTGGCAGTGGCGGTCCGCATCGAGCTTCGCCACGACGAACGCCGTGCGGATGTCGGTCCGGCGAGGGACAACCGAAAGGTCGCGTCCGCTGGAATACTTCCCGAAATCGACGTACGGCAGCCCGCTCTTGTCCTTGCGCAGAATCGGCGGACGCGCCGTATCAACCTCAGCCGTGCTGCAGGTACATGCGCCGCGTCCGCGCCATCCATCATCCATCTCAAAGCATACGTCCTGGGGTGCGCCTTTGAAATCGCAGGCGTCCAGCCACAGGATGGAATCCTGAAGTTCACGTGGCTCGCCGGCCTTGAGCGCCGGCGGCGCACCGGAAAACGCAGAAGACGCGGCTAAAACCGCAAAAAACAAAAACTTACTCGTTTTCATAGCGACATATAGCCCTTCCGCCTCCGCGCCTCGTCATATTCGTTAGGGAGACTGTTTATCCGTTGACGGCAACGGAAGCTTAGTCGGCTCTGGGAAAGCCTGATCGTGCAGGACGGCCTTGCCGAGGCGTTTCGCGTCGACCGGCTTGAAGTCGGGCTTCTTCGACCCCGCAGGCGGCGTGATGGTGCATGCGCCCGTCGCCTCGTCCACCTTCCAGTTCGCGGCGGGAATCATCCAGTTGTCCTCGTAGCGGCTCTTGTGCGCCTCCTTCTCGAAACGCGGGTCGTTGCCGAGGATGTTGTTGATGAAGATGAACGCGCCTTGTCCGCACTCCACCTTGTCGAGTGAATCGAGCGTGACGGAGTGCGGCTTGAAGATCGGCGTGCGGCGCTTGTCGTTGTGGTAGCGGTAGCCGCCGCGAATGCGGTTGCCGATGAACGCCGCGCTCTGCGAGAAGGCCATGAGCGCCGTGCCGGAAAGGAGATCATTACCCTCCACGAGGATGGGGCCGTGGTCGACCTCGAAGAAGAGGTCTTGCGTGTTCGCCCACATCGTGTTGCCTACGACGTGCGCGCCCTGTCCCATCCAGTCGAACCAGATGCCGGCGAGCGAGCCGCAGTGGTGGATGCGGCAGTTGGAGACCGTGAAGTCGACCGCCGCGTGGATCTTGATGCCGCCCATCTCCGCGCCGCCGTACGGCTTCTTCCAGTGGCAGTAGGAGATGTCGCAGTTGTCGATCGTGGAGAACACCGCGCCGAGCGAGCCGCAGATGCCGGCCTGGCCGCAGTCGGTGATGCGGCAGCGGCGGACGAGATGGTGTCCCACGCGGTCGAGTCCGTTCGAGATCGAGCGCATGATCGTGTTGTGGTAGTTTGCGGCGGTCGGTCCGACGTTGTCGAACTCGTCGCCGTACTTGCCGAGCGTGATGCCGCTGCACTCCGTGCCGGACACCTCGCAGTCCTCGATCACCCAGCCCTTGCTCCAGTTGGTGCCCACGATGGCGGTCTGTTCGCTCGTCGGCGGTGCCCAGTTGGGTCCGGCGTTGACGAACATGATGCCGCGAAGCGTGATGTAGTCACGATGCTCGACGACGGGGTAGAAGCACGCCGGGCGCACGATCAGCTCGGGCACGCAGACGTTCGGGTCCTTCTCGAACGCGGCGATGATTGTGCCGTACACCATGCCCTTGACCAGGACGGCGTTGCCCGGCTTGACCAGTCCGGCAAGGCCCATCGGACGCCCCACGACGTCCGCATCGCGCACGCGGAAGAGCAGGTCCTTCACGCCGGCGGCGGAGTCGGGCAGAGTCACCTCGATCGTGTCGTACTTTCTCCAGTCGCCCGTGATAGGCGGGCGAACCGTCGCGAGCGGCTTCTCGGGCTTCGCCGCGTCGCAGATCTCGACCAGCGACTTGAACGACATGCTCGAGAAGTGGATCTTGAGACGGCGCGCGGCGGGCGTTGAGAGGTCGAAGCCCTTGTAGAGGATCGTCGACTTGTCGTAGATCCAGCCAAGCTCCATGCCCCACTTCGTCTGGTAGCCGGGCCTCACGTTCGGGCTCTTCTCGGCGGCGGAATCGCCCGGCACGGTGCGCGTGCCGGAGGTGATGCCGGCGATGTTCACGAGCGCGCGGTCGGCCGCGCCGCCGTGGCCGAGGATGAGGTCGCGGGTGTGGAGTTCAAGCGGCTTGCCGTCCTGGATGAGGCGCGTACGGAACCGCTGCCGGCCGCCGCTGCCGAACCAGTCGCCGTAGATAAAGTCGGTGAACGGGTTCAAGCCGCCGAAGGAGTCGTAGCGGACCCGCGTCGTCCAAAGTCCGTCCTGCCGCTTTTTCCACCCGTTCCCCAATCCCCGTTCCCCATTCCCCACAGGATCGGCGCCGGTCACGACGACCTTCTCGCCCTTCGCGGCCTGGTAGGTGATCGGCGCGCCCGCGCGCCCTGCGTTCGCGGGCTTCACCCATTCGCGGTACGTGCCGCCGCGGATCGTCACCACGTCGCCAGCCTTCGCGACGTCCGCCGCCCGCTGGATGGTGCGCCACGGCTTCGCGGACGAGCCATCCGCCTTATCGCAGCCATCGGTTGCCACAAAAAACTCCGCAGCCCCCGCATTAAGCGAGAGAACGGCACACAGAAGGATAGAACTATTTTTCATGCGGCGATTATACCAAATGGCACCCCTCATTTCAACTTCTCCGATTTGGTATTTTTAATCTCGACCTTCACGTTGCGAAACATGTACTTGTTCGGGCTTAGGTTCACGGGCTTGCCGCTCGCGGTGGTCACGTTCTTGAGGACCACTTCCTCCGTAACGTGGTAGGGATGCTTCTCCACGTAGTCGGCGCTTGTGTTCTTCGGGTTGAACATCGAAAAAACGAACGGTCCGTCGTACTTCTCGGGATGCGTGGAGTCATCGATCGTAAGACCGTCGAAAACGATCCGGCGCGGCGCATGGCATTCGTAGCCGAAGTCGTGCCAATCCGTGCCGACGCCGTGGACGAGCGCGCTGGCGGCCTTTTTCCAGCCGCTCGGCACGAACGTGCAGTTGCGCACGATGAAGTCGCCCCTCCAGGTGCTGCCATAGTCGCTACGCAGGTTGAAGAACGAGCGACTGCGCACCGTGGTGTTCTCCACGAGGAACGTGCCGAATCCGATCGCGTTGATGCCCTGGTGCCCAAGCCGCGAGTTGCGGATCGTCGCGTTCGCCACGCCCATGTGCGCGTCGAAGCGCGAGAACGTGCAGCCGTCGTAGAGCAGGTTCTTACAGTAATTCGAGCCGAAGATACCCCAGTAGCGCCTG
>CACWIW010000181.1 GCA_902761035.1 uncultured bacterium
TGTAGCTCGTCTTGGCATAAAACCTCCTTGTTTGAGTTTTGGAGGTATTATACCACAGATCTCTGATAGACGAAAGATTAAACTTTACATTGTACTAGTATAGTAAAATGCCGTTGCGAGTGCAAGCCCATCACAAAGGCGAAAAGGTGAAAGGGTTAAAACAAGAAGAGCCGCCAAAATGGCGGCTCTCCGTTAGGCCGCGACAAGCGCGGCCTCTCCCGTTAGGGAATCATTTTTTCGGCGCCGGAGCGGGTGCGGGCTTGGCCGCAGGAGCAGGTGCGGGTTTAGCCGCAGGTTTGGCCGTAGGCGCAGGAGCGGGTTTAGCAGCCGGAGCAGGGGCGGGCTTAGCAGCCGGAGCAGGGGCGGGCTTAGCAGCAGGTTTGGCCGCAGGTTTCGGTGTCGGAGCGGGTGCGGGCTTGGCTTCTTCCTTCTTCGGTTCTTCCTTGGCCTTTACGAGGTCCTTGCGGGTCTTGGACATAGACTCGGCGGAATAGGACGAGATCGTATACGTCCACTTGCCGACGTTGTCGTTGAAGTCTTTGACCGTCTTCTCGCAGGCGGCGTTCTCGGTGGCGTTGGTGCCGACGGGCTTGAAGGCGGCGGACACCTTGAACGCGTTGTCGGATCCGATCTTGTTGCCGATCTTGGCGGTGTAGGTGATGCCGTTCTTCAGGGTGGCCGTGTAGACCGCGCCGGTGGCGAATCCGAGTTCCGCCTCGGTCTTCTTCGGATCGACGACGTCCGAGAAGTTCAGGTAGGAGAGCGCGGAGTCCAGCGAGTACGTCTTAGACGTATCGAGTTCTTCTTTCGGTCCGAGACCTTCGAGGTTCCACGTCCCGTTCTTGCGCGTGAGCTTGACGGACTCCTTGCCTTTCGTGTAGGTGACGGCCGTGACGTCGCTCGCGGTGATTCCGCCGATTTTCGTGTCGACCCATTTCTTGGGGTCGCCGTCGAACTCGCTGAGCGCGTCGTTCACTACAACGGTCGTGCCTTCGAGCGTCACGTAGCGTCCATCGGGGTAACCGCCTCCTCCGAACTGGGCCATCTCGCCACGCGGCGCGCTGCGGTGCTGCTCGCCCATGGTGAGCTTTGCAAGCTCCTTGCCACCGGCGTCCTTGAGGACGACGGTGGTGGGGGCGGCGTTCGAGATGCCGGAGGCTGGCTGTCCGGCCTTGAGCTCCTTCAACTTGAAGAGGGCCTCCTTGATCTTGTTGGCGTCGGCGGGATAGCCGTGGAGGGCGTCAACCGTCCATCCCGTCCCCTCTGCGGAGGAGAGCGTGATGGGTTTCATGCCGCCAATCTCCATGCGGGCAACGTCAGAGACGTTGAAGGCTGGGAGGATCTTGCGTCCTACGAGGTTGGGCGTCTTTTGCGAACGCCCCTTGAGCAGGAATGCCGCTCCGACAAGCGCTGCGGCGACGATCACTAGAAAGAAAAGTTTTTTCATGTCTATTTCCTTTGCGATTATTGAATCATCAGCGTGGCTCCGTTACCGCCTGCGGCGGAAAAGGGCGCGGATGATGCCGAAGAGGATTACCAGCAACGGCATGAGGCAGATGTTGATCACCTTCAGCTTGAAGCCGAGGTTCTCGATGTCGGCGTTCAGCTCCTTGCGGACGTTCTTAAGTTCCTTCTGGGTCTTCGCCTTTTCGCGGCGGGCCTCGCCGATGGCGTTTTCGAGCTCGCGCGAGACGAGCTGGCGGTCCTTGCCGTGCTTGCCCTGGAGGAGGTCGTTGAGCTTCTTGTTCGTCTCGTTGAACTTCTTCTGGAGGTCCTCGGCCTTGGCGCGGAACTTCTTCTCGGCCTCGGCGCGGAGTTCGCGCACGACCTCGAACGGGCGGTCGGACGGACCGCGCGAGCGCAGTCCGATCAGCTCATCGCGTCCGGCGAACTGCTCGACGATGTTCGCGAAGAGGGCGAGGTTGTCGCCGCGCAGGACGGCCTGCTGGCCGAAGAGCGTGTCGACCACCTGCACGCAGGCGTCGTCGGAGAGGAAGTCGGCGTCTGCGAACAGGAACACGGAGTTCTCCTTCTCGCTGGCGGCGACGACCTTGGGAACGGCGTTGGTGGAGCCTTCGGTCCAGTCCGGTCCCTGCGGGAACGCCGTCTTGAACTTGCCGGTAAGGCGGCCGGCGAGCGTGCGGCGCACGCCGTCTGGATTGATCTGGCCGCGGATCGCCTCTGGGCCCATCTGGAGGTATGTGGCGTCGACGAGGCAGGCGCTGTTGGTGGAGGTGCAGATGATCGGCGTGAAGGCAAGTCCGTCAGTGGGCTTGAACGAAAGCGCGCCTGCGTAGGGGAATATCATCTGGGAGATTCCCGCGGTGAGCACGTCCTTCTCGAAGTTCGCCTTGCCGAGGTCGAGAACGGTGGCGTCGGTCACGACGGCGCCGCCGCGTCCGCGCATCTGGACTGCGGCCTTGTCGTCGGCGACGCACTTCTTCGTGTCGAAGGAGATGCCCCACGTGTCGAAGAGCTTGCCGAGGGTGGAGGGACCGGCCTGTCCGCCCATCTGCTGCATCATCGGGTTCTGCTGCTGCGCGTTCGCCTGGAAGTCCTTGAAGCTGAACGGATCGACGCACGCGATGAGGCGTCCGCCCTTGATCACGAACTGGTCGATGGCGAAGAGCGTCTTCTCCGAGAGGTCCTTGGGGTGAAGGACGACGAGCGCCTTCACGTCGGGGTCGATGGACTCGGCGTCCTTCGCGATCTCGCGCACGTCGTAGTCCTTCTTCAGTTCGGAGAACGCCACCCAGCCGCGCGATGGACGCTGGCGCATCTGCATCATCATCGGGTTCATCTGCTCGCCCAGCACGCCGGGGATGGATGAGAGAACGCCCACGACGGGGCGCTCCGGCCATACGGCGCGGGTGATGTGGCGCGTGATCTCGTACTCGAGCGTCGACTCCATGCGCGGGTCGAAGCCGGGGATGGTCTGCTCCTGCGTGCCACACGTGACGACGAGGCCGAAGTAGATCGGAGCGCCGAATGGGTTCGCCTGCTGCGGCTCAATGCCGTACTTGACGGCCCATTCCTCCTCGTCGGAGTCCTGCTTCGGGTCGTAGGTCTCGATGACCACGTTGCCGTTGCCGGCGCGCTCGTACTCCCCGAGGAGGTCGCGCACCTGCTCTGCGTAGGTCTTGAGAGAGGGGGGCATGTCCTTGGCGCTTTCGCTGAAGAAGAACTTCAGCGTGACCTTCTGGTCGAGCTTGGCGAGGGCAGCCTTGGAGCCGGGCGAGAGCGTGTAGAGCTGCTCGGCGGTGAGGTCCACGCGCGCGGAGAGCGCGGAGAGGATGTAGTTCGCGGCGCCCACGATCACGAGGATCATTGCGAGCACGGCGAGGCCGAAGACTTTCTTGTTCTTCATCTCTGTGAATCCTTTCTTACGAGGCCTTGCGGCAGTCGGTGACGTACTGCGCGGCGGCGAGCATGAACACGATCATGCCGACGTAGTATCCGACGTCTGCGAAGTCCAGCACGCCGCGGCCGAGTGACATGTAGTGCTTGAGGAGTGAGCAGGACGACAGGGCGTCGGTCACGTAGGTCGGCACGCCCCATCCGGCTATCGCGCCCAGCACCGGGTCGAAACCGATGATCAGCAGCGTGAACAGGATCGCGAGTGCCACCACGAAGCCGATCACCTGGCTGCGCGAGAGCGACGAGGCGAACACGCCGATAGCCGTGGCGGCGCCGGCGAGGAAGAAGCTCCCCACGTAGCCGCATATCACCGCGCCCCAGTCCGGGTTGCCGAGGTAGGAGGTGGTGATCAGGATCGGGAACGTCAGCGCAAGGCCCACTCCGATGAACGTCCATGCGGCGAGGAACTTGCCCAGCAGCGCCTCGGTGAGCGTGATGGGCATCGTGAGCAGCAGCTCGATCGTTCCGTTGCGACGCTCCTCCGCCCACAGACCCATCGTCGCGGCCGGCACGAGCAGGAGATACACCCACGGGTGCCAGATGAAGAAGGGCGTGAGGACGGCCTGTCCGCGCTCATAGTAGCTTGAGAAGCCGAACGTGAGGAATCCCACGAGGACCAGGAAGGCCACGAGGAACACGTAGGCGACGGGCGAGTCGAAGTAGCTCTTGAACTCGCGCCGGAATACAGACAGCGTTTTGCAGGGGCACATGATCAGTTACCCTCCTTTCCCATCGTGAGGTTGTGGAAGACGACGTCGAGCTTTCCGCTCGGATCCTTCGCGCGGAGTTCGTCCGGCGTGCCGTCGGCCTTGATCTCGCCCTGGGCGATGATGAGCGCGCGCGTGCACACCGCGTCCACTTCCTCGAGGATGTGGGTGGAGATGATGATCGCTTTTTCGGCGGCCATTTCCTTGATCATCTCGCGTACGACGAACTTCTGGTTGGGGTCGAGTCCGTCGGTGGGCTCGTCCATGATGAGCACCTGCGGGTCGTGCAGGATGGCCTGCGCGAAGCACGTGCGCTGGCGGTATCCCTTGGAGAGGGTGTCGATCGTCTGGCGCGCGACGTTCGTGAGGCGCGCCTTCTCAAGGGCCGCATCGACCTTCGCGCGCGCGGCCTTTCCATGGAAGCCGCGGATGCGCGCGACGAAGGTTAGGAACTCCGTCACCGTCATCGCGCGGTAGCTGGGCGCGTTCTCAGGCAGGTAGCCGAGACACGCCTTCGCGGCGATCGGGTCCTTGATGATGTCATGGCCGCATATCGAGGCCGTGCCGGACGTGGGCGGGATAAAGCCCGTGATCATCCGCATCGTTGTTGATTTTCCCGCGCCGTTCGGGCCCAGGAAGCCTAGCACCTCGCCTTTCTCGACGGCAAAGGAAATCCCTTTAACCGCCTCGAAATCGCCGAAGCGCTTCTTCAGGTTGTCAACCTTGAGCATGTTTTTCCTCTTGTTTGTCCTTACAGAAATGTCTCTTCCCCGGTGTTGGGGCACACCCGTCCCGGAAAAGTGGCGCATATTTTACAAAAACGCGGTGCGGTTTGTCCAGTACGTGACCAAATTGTAATGTCGGCGAGAAAAGGACGGCAACCCAGCCGTAAATATGGTAAAATAGTGGCGTTTCGGCTAACGAGATAGAAAACATGCACGCATTATCCACAGATTGGGCATCCAATGCGCCCGCCGACACGGAGGAGATCGTCCTCTCGTGAACAGCCGCCGCACAGCCGCCTTCATCGTCGCCCGTTGGCTCGCGACGCATGAGTTCCCGAACGAGCTGCTGCCGAAGGGCGGCTCGGACCGCGCGTTCGTGCAGGACGTCGTCTACGCCACGGTGCGCCGGTTCCGTCCGCTCCGCGCCGTGTTGGGCGAGCTGATGAAGACCTGGCCGAAGGGCGAGCTCGAGGCGCTCGTGCTCGTGGGTGCGGCGCAGATCCTCTACATGCCGGACGTGCCGGACTTCGCTGCCGTGAACGAGACCGTCGCCGCTGCGAAGATGGGCGACCGCTCCAAACGACTCGACCGCGTGGTGAACGGAGTGTTGCGCAACCTCCTCCGCCGGCGCGCCGAGTTCGAGGCGAAGCTTGCCGCCGCGCCGCTCGCGGAGCGCGAGTCGTATCCAAACGCGCTCGTCTCGCGCTGGACGGCGCGTTACGGCGCGGAGGGTGCGGAGAAGCTCGCGCGCTGGCACAACACGCCTGCCGAGACGTGGATTGCGCGTCCGGGTTCGTTCGAGAAGCTGCCGCGCGGCGAACGGGTGGCAGACCAGCCTGGTTTTGAGGAGGGCGCGTTCATCGTGCAGGACCCCGCTACGGCGGGCGCCGTGGAGCTCCTCGATGTTTCAACGGGCAAGATGCCCGTTGTCCCAGTAGAGGGGTTGTCCGTGCTTGATTTCTGTGCTGCCCCGGGCGGCAAGACCGTGCAGATCGCGTGGCGCATGGGGGATGGGCGCGCTTGTCGCGACCTAATCGTGGCCCAGGAGGTAAACCCGAAACGCCTCGCACGCCTCAAGGAAAACCTAGCTCGGATGAAGCTCGACAACGTCACGGCCGTGCAAAAGGTGGAGGACGGCGCGCTCTTCGACCGCGTGCTCGTGGACGCTCCCTGCTCGAACACGGGCGTGATCCGCCGGCGTCCCGACGTCCGTTGGCGCTGGAACGAGGACCACCTCGCGCAGCTCGTCGCGCTCCAGAAGGATATCCTTGAGGCGGCCGCTGCGCACGTGAAGCCGGGCGGACGCCTTGTCTACTCCACCTGCTCAAACGAGCCCGAGGAGAATGCTGAACAGATTGCGGCGTTCCTCGCCGCCCATCCCGATTTCAAAGAAGTTGGTCGCTATGAATCCGTACCGTTCGAGACGAACCACGACGGTGCCTTCGCCTGTGCCCTCGTGCGGGAGGGGTTCGCGTGTAGCGACCGCACCGGCTCGTGCTCCGCGAATACTGCCGCACAAGGGCGGGAAAATTTGGTATAATTCGCGCCATGGAAAAGATGAAGTTATTGTTTTTGGCAATGTCGTGTGCAGTCATCGCGTGCGCGGATGACATGGCGGATTACTGCCGCGATGTTGTGGAGCCGGCGCTTGCGGGCGTGTTCGAGGCCACGTGGACGCCGCGCGGGCCGACTGCCGAGTCTATTGCCGCCGTATGCACGAACGTGGACTGGCGCATCGTGCGCAGGCGGCGTTCGCGCGTACACGACGTGTGGATCGGCGGGACGGTGCCGACGAACGGCACTCCGTGGCGTCTCGGCATAAGCCGCGAGCGGGGTGGTTCCTTCGCGCTGGATGGACGTCTGTGGCCGTTTGAATCGAGTCCGTGCGCAGTTACGAACGTGTGCGCCACAAACGCGCGCGTGCGCGTGGTCGCGCTGGCAGCGGACGCGGCGGCGGCGTCCGTGCCGCTTGCGGAGGCGAAGAGGCTTGTGGCGCAGGCGTACGCGCTGCGGCAGGAGAAGAAATTCCCGGCGGCCTCAAAGACCCTGCGCGCGGCCCAGGCGTGCGATCCGCTTGACGTCTGGAGCGCGGTGGAGCGCACGTTTCTAGAAGAGGACGGCGAAGACGCCGTGGAGGTTGCGCGTGAAGGGCGGGCGTTTCCCGATTTGTCAGTTTCGCAATGCCGCGCAGCCTATCTTCAGATAGGCGCAACCAACGAGGTGCGTTTCATAGATCGTCAAATCAAGCAAACAGGAGTAAAATGACATGAAGAAGGTTCAAATGATGTTCGCGTGCGCGTGCACGCTCGCGTTGTGCGGGTGCTTCACCTGGCACGAGACGGAGCCAGTGCAGGTGCAGATGTCGGCTGTGCCCAAGGGAAAGGACATCACGATTGCGCTGAGCGGCTTTGCCGCAACCATCACGGAATACATCCCAGTCTACGGACACCAGACCTACTACGTCGAGGGTGGCCCGGTGTGGGGGAGGCGCGGACGCCGTGGCTGGTATCCCGGACACTACGAGACGGCCACCACCGAGACCCTCATCCCGAAGATCGAGAAGACGGACGTGTTCCAAACGCGGGCGCGTAATCTGTTCGAGGACAGCGGCTTCCTTCTGCGCACGGGGCCGACGGACTACAACGTGGATGTGACGTTCAGTGGCCCGTTCATCACGGACGACGAGCGGAGTCTGGAGTGGGTGTGGATGCTGTGCTCCGTGCTGTCGGCCGAGTACTCCGTCCAGACATGGACGGCCAAGCTGCGCATCTACGACAACAAGACCGGCCGCGTGGCCTTCACGCGCGACTACTCGCAGAAGTACGACAACGTCGTGTGGAGTCCGCTCTTCTTCATCGGACTTGCCGGCTACACGCGCAACACCTACAACTACATGCAGAGCTGGTGCCTGACGGCGCTCACGGACCGCGCGGTGGCCGACGCGACGGCTTTCTTGGCATCGGTAAAATGAGAAAAGAGAGGGATCGGAAAGATGGCGGGAGAATATCAGTTTTCACTCATTGACGTGACGAAGCAGGTCGGGACGAAGACGATCCTGAAGGACGTATGCCTGAGCTTTTTCTACGGTGCGCACATCGGCGTGATCGGCGGCAATGGCGCCGGCAAGTCGTCGTTGCTGAAGATCCTTGCGGGCATAGACACTGACATCCTCGGCACCTGCCAAGTGGCGAAGGGCACGAAGGTGGGGTATCTCCCGCAGGAGCCAGAGCTAGATGATTCTAAGACCGTGGGCGAAGTCGTGGAGGAGGGCGTCGCGGAGGCGAAGGCGATGGTGGAACGCTACGAGGACCTCTGCTGCAACCTCGACGACCCGAAGGCCGCCGCCGAGATGGAGCGTCTCCAGGCGATCATCGACGCGAAGGACCTCTGGAACGTAGAACACAAGGTGGAGATGGCGATGGCGGACATGGGGTGTCCGCCGGCCGACCAGAAGGTGTCCGTGCTCTCCGGCGGCGAACGTCGCCGAGTGGCGATTGCGCGCTTGCTCCTGCAGGAGCCGGATGTGTTGCTCCTCGATGAACCCACGAACCACCTTGACGCCGAAACGACGTTCCGTCTTGAGGCGTACCTCAAGGACTTCAAGGGCACGCTCATTGTCGTCACGCACGACCGCTACTTCCTGAGCGACGTGACCGACTGGATTCTCGAGCTCGACCACGGCATCTGCTATCCCTACAAGGGCAACTACGAGGAGTGGCTGAAGCAGAAGGAGGCGATGCTCGCCCGCGAGGCGAAGGCGGAGAAGAGCCGCCAGAAGCTCATCGAGAACGAGTTGAAGTGGATCCAGACGAACCCCTCCGGACGCCACGCGAAGGCGCAGGCGCGTGTGAAGCGTTACGAGGAGTTGCAGAAGCAGGAAATCTCTACGCGCGAGGACGACCTCGTGATCCGCATCCCGGCGGGTCCGCGTCTCGGCGACCTCGTGGTGCGTGCGGAACACGTGGCGATGGGCTTCGACGGGCGCATGCTCTACAACGACCTCAGCTTCAACCTGCCGCGCGGCGGCATCGTGGGCGTGATCGGCGCGAACGGCGCCGGCAAGACCACGCTCTTCAAGCTCATCACGGGCGAGCT
>CACWIW010000182.1 GCA_902761035.1 uncultured bacterium
AAGGACATGATAGCAAATCGCGCCTGAAACAGAGGCTATGCCGCTAGGCTGCCTCCCGTTTCAGGCGCACTTGTTTTTCGGATTCCACCCAAGAGGCCAATTTGTACGGATCAACTTATCTCGACATCCGGTCAGGCAGGTATGTGTTCAATTCTTGTAAACTCGCCGAAACGGCTACTCTTGTGTTGAGCGGGGGAACTCTCAACACGAAGAATTTGGGTCATGAAGGTACTGGCAGCAAGAATCTTATGTTCAATGGCGGCACGTTGAAGGCTGTCGACGACAACGCGGCGTTTCTTCCTGCATTCGACGATCTTGCCGTTACGGTCGGCGAGAACGGCGGGACGATCGATGTCGACGGGCATTCGATAACGATTGGCGAGGATTTGTCGGGCGCGGGCTTCATGCGTTTCGGCGGAGGTGGCACGGTGACGCTTGAGGGAGAGGTGTCCTATTCCGGCAAGACGTATGTCGCGGCCGGTACGACGCTTGCGGTATCCAATTCCACGTCGAAGGCGAACATCCTCGGTAACGGACTGGTCGTGCGTGGCGTGCCCACGCTCAATACGCCCTACGAGGTGTTCGTCTGCGAAGACGCTCTTTCAGAAGGAGACCTCGCCAACGTGTCGTGCGACATAGCCTCCGCATCCACGGTGGCAATCGGCGCGGACGGAAAGTCCATCGTCGTCACCTGCACGGCCTACCGCGCCGGCTATTGGATCGGCGGCGTAAGCGGCAGCCTGGGAATTCCCGCCAACTGGTCTGACGGCGTAGTTCCGTCAAGCGGCACGGCGGTCATCGACAGCTGGGCGACAGCCGCGCTGACGAATCCCGAAGGCAGCACGTTCACTCCGGAGTCCATTTCCTTCCCAGAGGGATCCGCCATGATCGCGATTTCAGGCGACGGCGCGATTTCCGGCCTGTCGGCGATCACAAATAACGCGGCGAAGCACCATGTGTTCAACGTGCCCGTGTCGTTTTCGGACGGTGTTACGGCGTCGATTTCGATGGTGGGGGCGAACTACATGGACTTCGCCGGCGGCGTGACGATGGCGGATATCGTGGTGGTGGGCGGTGCCATGTTCAAGGGACGCTTTACCATCAACAAGTCCGGGGATTTCACGTTGAACGTCGCATGGACGGTCATGTCCGGTTCCGAACTCAACTACCCGAATGTCGTATGGTACAGTCACAATCACAACCTGACCGTTGAAAGCAACGCAACCGTCAGGGTCAAAGGTACCAAGATACAACATAGTTCAAGTAAAACCTTGGTTAATGTGAACGACGGCACTTTTGTCGTGTCCGGTTCCATGCGGTTTAACGGCAGCGGTGGCAATCCAACCCATTACTTTGCTTCAGGTACTGGAGTCCTCATTGCGAACCAAATTGACGCTGAGAACGGTTGTCGCTACTGTCCTCCAGGGCATACGGTTGTGGGGCCGGGCGGAATCCAATTGAATGGCAATAGTTGGATCCGCGTATCGAACGGGCCCGCGACGCACAAGTTCGGCGCATACGCCGACTGGGAGATTAATCCGACCGTCGCCAGCAACCCCGCAATTTACAAGAATAACAGCACGACGTCTTGTTCATTGATATTCGATACATCCGACTACTATGATCCGTCCGTTCAACGCACAATCACGGTAAGAGGCCCCATTGGCGCAGGCAATGCGGATTCGCTTAGCGCAGCGGTGACGGGCATCGGTACATTCGTTTTTGCCTTCACGAACGAGAACAATTACGCAAGCACATTCTCCGGCGGACTGACCGTGGGTGATTCAGCGACTGTCGCCGTGAAGCCCGGTGCGCGTCCCGGCAAGGGCGTGGTGACGCTGGAGGACACTTCGACGCTGCAGGTGGCGGCATCCGGCACAGTGACGCTTGGCGGAGCCCTTACGCTTGGCGAGAACGCGAACCTCGCGTTCAACTTTACGGACAAGGCGACCGCGCCGCAGCTGGCGATCCCTGCGGCATCGACGATTCCCGCGACGGTGAACGTGAAGATTTCCGCGAACGAGGGCATCAGACCTTCGTCGAGCCAGACGCACACGCTGACTTCGACGTTCGACTTCACGGGTAAGACGGTGAATCTCATCGATAAGCCGGACTGGGTGAAGTCCGTCGATATTGTTGACGGCAATCTTGTATTGACTGTAAAGTCCAAGGGCCTGATGATCATCGTCCAGTAGCCCGCGCGCAACTACACGTTCTACATGTTCTACACGGACAAAAGCAAAGGACAAAGCAAAGGCGAAATCCTGTCAAACCAAAACCACACATCAAAAGGACCAACTGCATGAGAAAACAAACATGGAAAGCCGCAGTCTCGGCGGCGGCAATCGCGGCAATCCCGTTCACGGCGAACGGCGAAACACACACGCTCCAGCCATACGCTTTCGTGAGGGCGTATGGCGTCAACGCGATTGATACGGGCTGCTATGCCACGAAGGACACGAAGTTCATCCTCGACTACGAATATTCCGCTGCGCTTACCACGAAGGTGATGTTCATGGGTGCCAACGACTCTCCCAATGTCAGCCATGGCATCTACAACTCAGTGCAGCAGAAACTCTCGTGCGTGCTGAGGGGAAAGTGGGGAAACGGCAGCGTCGCCGCGCAGGACACGCGTTATGTTACTGTGCTGGACAGCACCGCCTGCAAAATGACGACCACATACTATGACAGAACCCCGTTCAACACGTTCACGCCCGGCAACGAAACGCTGTGCGACACGCCGACGACGATTTCCACATACCTCTTCCACAGGAACATCCCTGGCAGCGGTGAAAACCCGGCAAACGGGAAAATCTATTCGTTCGAGATGGACGCCGACTGCACATCCGGAGTTCCCTCTGCATTCTTCGCACCGACGGTGGACGAGAACGGAGCGGCGGGCTTCACGAACATCCTCGCGGGTACGTTCCACGGCGAAGTCAAGGAAAGTCCCTCGACAGCGCTTTCGTTCAGCGACGGAATCGGCAACGCGAACGACTACAAATACGAGGGTTCGACTTTCTTCTCGAAGTTCTACGCCTACGCAGCCGACACGGACATGGGCGGCGTGAAGTTCGGGGACGGAGAGTCGGCGGGGACGGCCTCGGCATGGATCGCCCGCGGGTCATCCGCGACCCTTGTGGCGGTTCCGGCCCCGGGATATGCGTTCTCCGGCTGGACGGGCGACACCTGGGCCATTGCGTCGGGCACGACGGTGTCCACCGAAATCACCGTCAAGAACGACACTGCGGCGCAGCTTCTCGCGAACTTCACCGCCGAGCCGACCTGGATCGGCGGCGCGAGCGGTGACCTGAACGACGCCACGAAGTGGTCCACTGGCGAAGTGCCGACGAGCGGCAGCTGCAGAATCGTATCCGCCGAGGCGGCAACGCTGACGAACAACAGCGACACGTTTTCGCCGGGTGCCATCATTTTCCCCGCCGGAACTGCGGCGATAACCATCGGTGGCACGACCGCCATAACGGGAATCGATGCAATCACGAATGAATCTACCGTCGAGCACACGATAGCCGTCCCGCTGACGTTCGCGGGCGACATCAAGATATTCAGTGCGAGTGGAAACGTGGTCTGCTCCGGCGGCGCGACGGGCGCGAGGATATCCGAGGATGCCGGAACGATTAGGACCCTGAAGGGCAGGTTCACCATGACTGACACGGCGCTCTGGCCGAAGAACGGAAACAACAACTCCACGGCCAACGCGTTTACTCTTGATGGCGCGGGAACGCAACTCTATGTCCCGTACGGCAATCTAAAGAGAGCCGTGATAAACGCCGGTACAACGGCAATCGTGCAGCGGGTCCAGCATGACGGAAGTCATTACTACTACACAGTAAAATCAGGGAATAGCACATACTACTGGCAGAATGTGACATACGCCAACCACGGCGTTTACAGGGTGCTTGGCGAAATAAAGAACACAGGCAATGCGGAAGTGTTCTGCGCAAGGCAGGCGAACACGTTTTCCGGTAAGACGATAGTTAATCGCCTGACCTACGGCCTGACGGCCAAGAACGGTGCACATACGGACTTCTTCCATCTTACAACGGGATACAGAAACTCTTCTGGTGGGCAAACGGCATTTGGTCCTACAACGTGGGTGATCGGTCCTGGCGGCATCGGCTTTGACACGTCCGTGAAGTTGAGATGCCAGGAACAGTGGTTCATCGCCCAGGCGAACTGCGCGCTCAAGTCTTATGCGGACTGGACGCTTGAGGCAAATCCCAGCAACAGGGTCGCGGATGCACATTCCTTGTCCGTAAACAGCGGTTGCGTACTGACCTTGGACACATCGCATTTTTCGATGGGTGACCCTGCGCTTGATACGGCAGAAGCGCATGTCATCACGCTTGAGGGAACGATCAACAGTGGTGGCGCCGTTTCCGCAGTTGGCGGAGGCAAGGTGGTGTTCGCGGCGGGTTCGCCGTTCTCGGGCGGTTTGACGGCGAACGATTCGGTGACTGTTTCGTGCAAGACAGGTTGCCAGCCTGGTGCCGGGGCGGTGACGATGAACGGCACATCGACGCTCGAGGTGGCGGAATCGGGTTCCGTCTCGCTCGGCGGCAACCTGACGCTCGGTGCGGACGCATCGCTTGCGTTCAACTTCACGGACAAGGCGACCGCGCCGCGACTGGCGATTCCTGCGGCATCGACAATTCCCGCTGCTATGAACGTAAAGGTTTCCGCGAACGAGGGCGTCAGGCTTTCGGCGGCGCAGCCCTACGTGCTGACTTCGACCTTCAATTTCACGGGCAAGACTGTGAACCTTGTCAATCCGCCGGACTGGGTGAAGTCGGTGGAGGTGGATGGAAGTGGAAATCTCGTCATGAAGCTGAAGCAGAAGGGCTTAATGATCTTGGTGCGGTAACCTCGCTTGAACCGTAAACGCCACGAAAGAAGTGTTTATGAATTACCCCATGAAAATGAACACGCGAAACCTGTCAGCACTTGCAGCAATATGCGTAGCGATGATGTCATTCTCGTCATCGTATGCCGCACGTGTTGTGAAACAGGAAATGCAGTGCGGGAAGTGTGCGGTGCGGCGGTAACGTCCGCGGCCAACTACACGTTCTACATGTTCTACACGGACAAAAGCAACGGACAAAGCAAAAAGCAAAGGCGCAAAACCAATCATCCACTAACCGAAAGGAAAACAACAACATGAGAAAACATACATGGAAAGCCGTCGTCTCAGCGGCAGCAATCACCGCAAGCGCGGCAATCCCGCTGGCGGCAAACGCCGATACCATTGAAACCAACGGCGTGACGTGGACATACACCGTCAACAACGCCGCGAACAAAACCGTCACGCTTGGCGAAGGTTCGGTAGCTTGCATTCCAACGGATGCCACCGTTGACGCCTCAAACATCCCGTGGACGTTCATGAAGGACGGCGAAAAGTACACCGTCACGGCGCTTGCCAGCAGTGCATTTGCATACTGCGCAAACATGACAGGGACGTTGACGATTCCGACGGCAGTAACTTCTTGGGGTAATGGTTCTTGCTTTAGAAGTTGCAAAGGCTTGACGAGGGTGACTTCGCTCGGTGGGTATAAGGGCACCGGCAATGTTCAGGGAATGTTCCGTGAATGTACTGGATTGACGGGCGTTCTGGTGATTCCTGACGAGTTTGCGGGCGTGTTCGGAAATTACTCCTTTGACGCCTGTACCAACCTGACAGGTATCATAGTCGGGAGCGGCACGAAACAGTGCAACACCTGTTTCGCCAGCAAGAAGTGTACCGGCAGCTATGCGATTTCATCTTACACGGTCAGCAAACTGAAGGGGGTTTGGTACAAGGGCCGCCCTGATGTGACTACTGGTACCCAGGACTACACGAAGATAATTACAGGTGACCAGTTGCGGGAGGAAATCGCGCTTAAAGTCGTGTTGATTGGGAAGAACACGCAGCCTTCCGGCACTGTCGGCGACATGATGGTGAACGTCAGCGGCTGCAAGGTGTTCATTCCACAAAACGGAATGTGGATCCCTGGAACCACCTACGCCAACGCGAACAATGAAGTGATATGGTACGGAGCGAACACGAATCTCGACCTCTCCGTGAATACTGACCTGATGCAGATCACCGCCATACCGAAAACGGCCGATATGCTCGTGAAGGTGCTTGAGGCCGCACCGACATTCAAGGATGTATTCGGCCTTGAGCCGCGCATCAGCGTGACGAATGCGATTGATCTTACGGGCGTGACGATTGATTCCACGGCGGTGAGCGGCGTGACGTTCGACAGGCTCATGTTCACCGCAACGACGCAGGCGCAGCTGAATGCCATTCTCGGTGCGATCCCCACGACCACGCCCATTTCGATTGACCCGACTGGACTAACGGAGAACATGGTCATTCCTGAAACGTACAACAACGTTTACGTGAAGACCGTTCCCGGCGTGACGATCAAGCGCACGACCAAGGGCCTCATGATCATCGTCAAGTAGCCCGCTGCCAACTACACGTTCTACATGTTCTACACGGACAAAAGCAACGGCCAAGGCAAAGGCGCAGAACCAATCATCCACTAACCGAAAGGAAAACAACAGCATGAGAAAACAAACATGGAAAGCCGCAGTCTCAGCGGCGGCAATCTGCGTAGCGGCGGCGTTGCCGTCGTGGGCCGCGACGCGAACCGTCACGAACACCGTGAACGGCATCGCTTGGCAACTGCTCATTGACACCTCTGCTAACACCGTCAGCGTAGGGCCGATATGGGGTAACCCGGCGGATTCTACAGGATGGAAGAACGACTCGTATGCCATGTGTCGAGCTTTGATCGACCGTTCGGTATCCGGCGTGCAGGGGACTATAGAAGTGCCGGGCAAGTTCAGAATTGACGGCGTTGACTACACGACTACGGTAATCGGCAACAGATCGTTCTATGCAACCTCGAATATGTCAACCATTGTTCTGCCATTGTACGCATCGACGACGAAAATAGGAACGTGCGCATTTTGGACTTGCGGCAAACTGGCAAATGTCGTGTTGAAAGGCCCTGCGACCGTTACGCCGAGTGAAACGCAAAACTACAATACACTGACGTTGGGTTACAGTTCATATTTCGGAGAGTGCAAGGCTGTCAAACGTGTACTTGTCGGCCCGAACATAAAACTCAACAATACGACTTCAAGGAACAATTTCAAGATCACGCAATCCTCAAACACGGTGTGTTTGCTGCCATCAACAAGCGCAAACACGACGTGGGTCGGCGTGGACTTGGGCGGTACCGATCAAACGGTCCTCTACTATGGACTTTCCGACGATAAAAAGTCCATCTCGTATTCGACTGCGGACGCAGCCGAACTCATTGCGTTCTTCGACTTCGCGCCGCTCGTGAAGGAACACCTCGGCCTTGATACGCGGCTTTCGATCACCAACTCCGTCACGATGACGGAAGAGCAGACGACGACGCTTTCCACTTATGGATTCGACACGCTTGCGCATGTGAAGTTCGAGGCGAAAGACGCGGCCCAGTACGCTAACACGATCGCTGCGGTTCCGGGTGCGGCGACGCTCATTGCCGATCCCGCGAAACTGCGTGGAGCAACGCTCGCCGTGCCAGCCGGGCGCAAGGTGATTGTGCCGATACCAAATGGCGGCAAGTACAGTCCGGGCGGAAAGCTTACGTTGCCACGTGAGGCGAAATAAGGAAAGGAGACGGACAATGAACATCAATCGTAAATTCTTTGTGCGCGGTTTTGCCGCATTTGCGATTACCGCTTTGACAGTTTCCACCGTTCATGCTGAAATGCACTACGTCACACAGACTGTGGGCGGCTATGAATGGCGTTTGGCTTTGGACGATGTTGCGATGACGGCTTCGGTCGGAACGAATCTTACGGGTTTATCTTGGGCCGGTGCCCCCAACAACTCATACGGTGAAGCCTCCTTTGCAACAAGTTCAGCCATTAACGACAAGACGAAAGTCGAACCGCTTGTAATTCCTTCCTCCTTTACTGTGGATGGTCAGGTGTACCGTGTCACGACTATCGGAAACCGCGCGCTCATCCGTGCCTACATGACCAGCCTGATTATCCCGGAAGATGTCGGTACTCTCTACAATTGTGCGCTCTACAAGTGTTACAACCTGACGAACTTGTGGTTCAAGGGACATGCGACACGATCGGCTGAATTTGGACGAGAATATGTTGATCTCAACTTTGTGGCCACTTCGGTTTTAGATGTGACCACGGCTATAAAAAATGTTCTTGTTGGTCCAAATCTCAAGCGTTCTGGGAATAATTTCAAAGTTCCGGGAGGTACAAACACGCTCGTTCTTTTCCCATACCGCAAGGACAACGCGACGTGGGCGGGAGTGAACGTCGGAGGCACGACGCCGAACGTCGTCTATTACCACGACCTTGACGAGACGGCTGGAACGATTACGTTCTCGCCGACGAACGCCACGACGCTTGCGGAGGCGTTCGCGACATTGCCGACGATCAAATCGCAGATCAAGACCGCGTTCGGGCTTGACGCGAAGATCGTCGTGTCGTCGCCTATCGAGACGGCGACGACGATTCCAGCCGCGTTCCTCTCGTCAGGCATTCCGCTAGAGACGACGGAGTGGGTTGCGTTCTCCGCCACGACGCAGGAACAGCTCGACGACGTTCTGGACGCTTGTTCTGCGGACAGCAGGATTCTGATCGATCCCGCCGACGCAACGGAACGGCTTGTCGTTCCCGCCGGACGTAACGTCGCGATGCTCATGTCGTCCAACGGCGAGGTGAAGCCTGGGATGAGCGGATTTATGATGATTGTGAGGTAATCCCGCGCACAACTACACGTTCTACATGTTCTGCACGGACAAAAACAACGGCCAAAGCAAAGGCGAAATCCTGTCAAACCAAAACCACACATCAAAAGGACCAACAGCATGAGTTGTGGCAAAACCGGTCTGACCTGTTTTGCCACATCTCGGTCTGACCTGTTTTGCCACATCTCCGGGCCGCCCGGTGGTCGGCCCCTACCGTTGGTAATGGCGGGCGGCTCGCCGAGGACGGCTCGCCCCACCATTCCGCCGACTAACCCAAAAACAAAGGCGGCAGGCCACGGAAAGTTTTTTTTGTCCGCCCGTCCCTTGACACCAAAAAAGGAGATAGTGTAAAATATGCGGTGCTTGGGGGCGATGTGCCCTCAGGCGGAAAAACGAGAAAAACATGACGAAGGCAAAGCATAACGGCAGACGGAAAGTGTCCGCCCCCGGCAAGACGAGGGCGGGGCGCTCTGCGCACGTCATGAATCCTGAGTGTCTTGCGCTGATCGAGAACTTCCGG
>CACWIW010000183.1 GCA_902761035.1 uncultured bacterium
GCGCCGAAGGTCGAGGCGATCGGAGAAGGACTGTTCCGCTTCACGACCCTTGACCGCCTTCCGGGGTGGGAGTCGATCATGGGACTTCAGTTCGAGAACCTTGTACTGAACAATCTAAAAAAGCTCTGTTCGCTCATCGGATTGGACGGACGGCTTGTCACGTCTGCGGCGCCGTATGTTCGGCGGCCCGGAAAGACAACGCCCGGCGTGCAGATTGACCTGCTCGTGCAGACGCCCAAGTCGGCTTATCTCGTGGAGATCAAACGGCGTGCGCGCATTTCGTCGGCGATTGAGGACGAAGTCCAGGAGAAGGTGAGGCGGTTGCGCGTCCCGCGCGGCACCTCGGTGCGGACGGTTCTCGTGTATGACGGAACCATCGCGCCGGAGGTGGAGGAAAACGGCTATTTCGACTATCTTGTTCCGGTGGAGTCGTTCTTCAACTGAGAACAGAGGCCGCACTTACCCCGTGCGCGAATCAGGTTCGCACGGAACGCAATACGCAGTAGCCCCGTCGCTTGATGACCTCGGCAGTGCGGAAGTACTTTTCCTGAAGGGCCAGAAGGCCCGTGGCGGTCTTGACCACCATCAGACAGAGTCCGCCCGGACGCAGCGCGCGGTATGCCGTCTCCATGAACACGTCCGCGATGCGGTAGTCGCTGTAGTAGGGTGGATTGCCCACAACGAGACTCCAGCGCCCCACCTCGTCCTCGCCGCGCGGAAGGCCGTCGTCGGAGAGGACGAACCGCGCGTCGATCCCCGCGCGCGCGGCGTTGATCTTCGCCGCCGCAATCGCGCGCGCGTGCGAATCAATGAGCGTGAGGTCCGTGATGCCGGCCTTCTTCGCGACGAGCAGACCAACGAGCCCGCATCCGCAGCCCATGTCAAGGAGGCGGTCCGTCGGCTTCGCCTCGCGTGCCGCGACCTCCGCGAGCGCAAGCCCGCCCGCGTCCGCGCGCCGGTGGCAGAAACAGCCCGGCAGGCTGGTGAAGACCATCTTTTCGCCGTCGGGAACGCTGGCTTCCCAGTCCGACGCGAAGTTGCGCCGCTTCGCGAGTTCGCCGTGCTTCACCATGCGGAACACGGCGACGTGCTTCGCGCGCGTGACGACGTGTACGTTCGACCACACGAGGCGCAGCGTGCGCAGGGCGTCGTCCGCATCGCCCTCGAACGCGGCCACGAGCGTGCCGCCTTCGGCGAGCTGGGCGTGGAGGTCCTCCAGCTGGTCGAGGACAAGCTCCGCGCTCATCGACTGCGGGGTGGTCATGAAGAGTGCGAGCGCGAAGGGGCCTTCGGGAAGGGCGGGCGTGCAGTACACGATCGCGTTCGGGTTGATCCACGCCTCGGCGAGGCGGTCGCGGATCGCGCGCGCGTGGTGGAAGTCGAACGCATGCGCGGCCACGCGCTTCGGCCATTTTTTCTCCGCCTCGAGCGGCAGCCAGCCGCTGCGGTTGCCGGCGACGAGCACGCGCGCGCCGTCGGGGAGGGAGAGCGTGGGCAGGAGGTCGAGCAGGGCCGCCTCGGCGTAGGTGAGCTTGCGGGTTTCAGTTGGCTTGGGTTTTGGCATTGAGCGTATCCGTTCCTTTCACGGAGGCGCCGAGTGCGGTCGCCTCCTTCGCGAAGTCCTTGTCGTCCGTGACAACGGTCACGGCGTGGTTGAGTCCGAGAATCTTCCTCATGCGCAGGTAGTCGCACACCATCCGGTCCGCGCGGTGCGCGCCGGTGCCGCCGGTGTAGCCCACGCGGAGGCGTCCGTCCGACTCGGCTGTGGCGCGCATCTCGGCGCCGTCGAAGAGCGCCCATACGTGGAGGCGCGGGTCGGCGGCTACGCGCGCGCGCAGGTTCGCGACGAGGCGGTCGCGTCCGGCGTGGCGGGCGTCGGCGTCCAGACGGTGCGTGCCGATCACGGCGTTCCAGCCGTCGACGACGAGCAGTTCGGCGTCCGGCGCCATCCGCTCCGCGTCGCGCGCGGCGGCAAGAGCGAGGGCGAAGTGGCTCTCGAGGCTCTCGCGTGCGCCGTGCTCGCGCGCGAGTTCCTCTTTGAGACGGGCCACCTCGGCCTTGAGCTCGCGCACGTGCGCGACCCGCGTATCGCGGAAGATGTCGTTTGAGGTCATGTGCGCACAGTATACCATAATCCTCCGCCTCCTGCCCGCACGCGGGAGCGCATCTTCTTATTTGCTTTCGCTACTGGGAGTTTTGGAGTTCAGGAGACTTGGAGGATTTTTATCCTAAAATCCTCGGTTGAAAGTCTCACGCAGAGGCGCAGAGAGGCGGAGAGCGCAGAGAAAGTTCAGAAATCCGACGGAAAAGAAAACATGACGAGAAGAATCTCGGATTCACCCAATTGGTGAAAACAAATACATGCTCAAGCAATGGGATAACCTCTGCGAACTCTGCCTCTCCGCGCCTCTGCGTGAGATATAACATGGAGTGTTATTTCGAAATGAGGTATTTAGGTTTATAATTAACTCCTTACCTCCTTACCTCCTTAACTCCGAGACTCCCAATCTCCCAGCAGCGAAAGCAATCAAAGTTATCCTCATGCAGGTTGGCAATTTGGTAGGGCCCGCTCGGCGAGCGGGTCGCCATTGCGGCATGCGCGGATTTGTGGTAAACTTGCGCCGTTGCCCCCCCGAGGGGGAATGGAGGAACGCCAACATGAGACGAATCGCAAACCTGATTCTGCTGGCGGCGATGGCCGCCGCAACGCCGCTTTGGGCGGCCGACGTGAACGACGTGAAGGCCCGGCAGCGCTGGCCGTGGAACGGGCTCGTGGACATCACCTGCACGGTGTCCGGGATCAACGGGACGGACTACGGGCTCGACTTCGCCGTGGCGGCGGTGATGCCCGATTCGAGCGTCCACAATGCCACGAACTTCTGGGTCGCGAAAGACGGGAAGAAGTCTTTCGTCTGGTGTGTGCCCACCAACGGCAACTACCGCCTGATCTGGGACGCCGGGGCGGACCTCGGCCCGGAACTCTACAGCAACGTCGTGGTGCGCGTGACGGTCGTCAGCGGACACGCCAGGGCCCAGCTCTGGGAGGGCGGGCCGTACTGGGCCATGACGAACGTCGGCGCGGAGAAGCCCGAGGGCTACGGCCTCTACTTCTGGTGGGGCGACACGGTGGGCTACAAGCACGAAAATGGCAAGTGGGTTGCCTCAGATGGTTCCTCGTCGGACTTCAACTTCTCGAACGCAAACTCGGCCATCTACACCTACGACAAGGACATTGCCACCCTGCAAAACGAGAACGAGAAATGGATCACGGAGGACGGCGTCCTCGCGCCGGCGCATGACGCGGCGCAGGCGCACTGGGGCGGCGCTTGGCGGATGCCAACGAAACAAGATCTGGACGACCTCCTCGGTAAGTGCAACTGGACCTGGACGGAGCAGAACGGCGTCAAAGGGTGGACCGTCACGGGCCGGGGCGACTACGCCTCCGCCAGTATCTTCCTCCCCGCCGCCGGCTTCGGCTTCAGGACTTCGCTCTACAATTCCGGTTCGCGCGGCCCCTACTGGTCGTCCGTCCCGCTCTCGGACGGCAACAACTCGTGGAGCCTCTACTTCACTTCGAGCGACCTCCGCACGGACGGCTACAGCCGCTACGGCGGGCAGTCTGTTCGCCCCGTCCAAGGGTTCACCGAATAGCGAGCGAAGCGAGCGCATCCAATTCTTCAATTCTTTAATTCTTCAGGAGGTGGCACGATGAGAATGGCAAAGGCAATGGTCGCGACGGCCCTGATGGCGGCTGCCGGGGTCGCGCATGCGGGTGATTCCGCGAAGATGGTGCTCGACTTGCGCACCGGCCCCCGCGCAAGCGGGGGCGACGAGACGCTCGCCTTCTCGTCCCTGTGGGACGGCGGCGCGGACGCGACGGTGACGATCGCGCAGGACGGCGTGGCGATCGCCGAGAACCTGGCGGGCGAGGGCGAGCGGGCGTGGAGCGTCCCGTACAACGGCACGTACGAGCTCACGCACGTCACCTGCACGAACGGCGTCGCGGGGAAGGTGGAGACCGCGAAGTTCGTCGTGACGGGCAAGGCGGATCCGCCCCCCGTCAGCTATCTCGACCCGACGGACACCGCGAACCCCGACAAGGTCTGCACGGCCTACACCCCCTACACCGGCCATACGACGCTCAAAACCGGCTGGTACGTCGTCTCGGGTACCAAATCGTGCAGCAACCGCATCAAGGTCTCCGGCGACGTGAACCTCATCCTCGCGGACGGTGCGTCGCTCACGGCCAACGCGGGCGTCAACGTGGACGTTTCCGTCGCCGTGGTGGACGGAGGGGAGGTCGTCGTCACCAACAGCCTTACCATCTGGGTGCAGTCCGACGCCGCTGCGGAAGGCAGCAGCGCCGGGAAGCTCATTGCTACTGGCGGCAACTTCGCCGCCGGCATCGGCGGGGGAGATGGCGGCTCCGGCGGGACGGTGACGATCAACGGCGGCAAGGTGACGGCGCAAGGCGGCTCTTCCGCCGCCGGCATCGGCGGGGGAAGTGGCAACTCCGGCGGGGCGGTGACGGTCAACGGTGGCGAGGTGACGGCGACAGGCGGTGACGGCGGCGCTGGCATCGGTGGGGGGAATGCCGGCACCGGCGGCGCGGTGACGGTCAACGGCGGCATGGTGACGGCGCAAGGCGGCGGCTACGCCGCCGGCATCGGCGGGGGCTACTACCGTGAGGGCGGAATGGTGACGGTCACCGGCGGTGCGGTGACGGCGCAAGGCGGCGCTGGCGCCGTCGGCATCGGCGGCGGCTCTTACGGTTCTAGCGGGACGGTGACGGTCAAGCCGTCCGCCGGAACGGCGGTCGCCGTGGCGGCGGGTGCGGATGCGGGAAGCGCCGTGCCGATCGACGGTTCGCCGTTCATGGCGGAGGAGGACGTCTCCGGGCGCGTCGAAGGGAAGAAATTCGTGCGGACGTGGGCGCCGCAGTTCCACGCCGTGACGGTCGTCGGCGGCAGCACCACGAACTCGCCCGCACTGGAGGGCTCTGTCGTGACGGTCGTCGCGGACGAGCCCGAATCCGGCCATGCGTTTGTCCAGTGGGCGCGATGCGACGGCGTGGACTTCGCCGACGCGTCCGCCGCCGAGACCACCTTCACCATGCCCACGAACGACGTGACGGTGACGGCGGTCTTCGCGGAGATTCGCATCGGCGGCCTCGACGGCGGGGGCTACCCGTGGACCGGCAAGCCGGTCGAGCCCGAAGTCGCCGTGTCCCTCAAAGGCGTGGATATGGCGCTCCGGCGCGGCACGGACTACGCGGTCTCCTACGCGGACAACGTGGACCCGGGGACGGCGACCCTGACCGTCACGATGCTCCTCCCGGGGCTGGGAAGCCGGACGGCCACCTTCACGATCCTCCCGCGGCCCAGCGTCTCCAACGTCGCGGCGGCGGTGCGCGGGCCTTGGAACGGCAAGGTGGAGCTCACCTTCGCCACGGACGGGAACTGGTCGGGCCTCTCCGGCTGGAACGCGCCCGTCCTCTCCATCGTCGCCACGGACCACCTCACCGGCTCGAACTACGTGTCGGCCGCGACGGCGCTCTCGGCGAGAGCGCCCTACCAGCTCGCGGACGCGCTCGCGGGCTCGAACGGCACGCACGAGGTGACGTGGGACTTCACGGCGCAGGGCATCGACTTCTCCTCCACCAACGTCACCTTCACCGTGGCGTACCTCAAGATGCCCGACTACTGCGTCATCGACCTCTCCGGCGGGTCGAACGCCACGAGCTACGCCGTCTCCTACCTCGACGCCGAACCCGAGGGCGGCTTCACGAACGACCTCTACCGCACCACGAAGCTCGCGATGCGCCTCATCGGGCCGGGAACCTTCAAGATGGGCGGCACAACGGAGACGGAAATCACGAACGCGTTCTACTGCGCCGTCTTCGAGACGACGCAGAAGCAGTGGGAGCTTGTGAAGGGCGATCGCCCGAGCTGGTTCACCAACGAAACGTACTACGCCACGCGCCCGGTGGAGAAGATCTCCTGGAACATGATCCGCGGCGATGCGGATACTTACGACTGGCCGAATGTCCAGGGTGTTGCCTCCGATTCCTTCGTCGGCGTCTTGCGCCAAAAGACCGGCCTCGACGCGCTCGACCTCCCCGCCGGGGCGCAGTGGGAGTACGCCTGTCGCGCCGGCACGACGACGGACTTCAACAACGGCAAGAACCTCACTGCCTTCGACCAGTGCTCGAACATGGACGATATCGGGCGCTACAGGTACAACGGCGGGTATGTCGATGGTACGTCTCTTCCAGATCAAGACTGCGCCACGAACTACGGCACGGTGGCGGTAGGCTCCTATATGCCGAATGGCAGTGGACTCTATGATATGCACGGCAATGTATTGGAGTGGTGTCTCGATTCCGCGTTTGTGTCGCATCGGATGTTGCGTGGCGGCAGCTGGGACTTCGTTGCGCGCTTCTGCATCTCGTCCAATCAGAGCAGCAGCGACCCGTCGGATGCGTACAATTACTTCGGTTTCCGCCTTGTCAGAACCCTGTCAAACAACCTGGAAAGCGAGCGCAGCGCCGTGGCGGCAGCCGGGGCGGAGCGAGCCGGCACGGTGTGCGCGGGCGTGAGCCCGCAGGTCGAGATCATGCCGACCTACACCGTCACCGTCGTGGACGGCAGCACCACGAACTCGCTGGCGGCGGTCGGCTCGACGGTCGCGATCACGGCGAACGAACCCTCGGCCGGCGAGGCGTTCGTGCAGTGGACGAGCAACGACGGCGTTAATTTCGACAAGGCAGACGCGGCCGAGACCACCTTCGTCATGCCCGCAAAGTCCGTGACGGTTACGGCGGTTTACGCGCCGATCCTCATCAAGGGCCTCAGCGGCCAGGGGTATCCGTACACCGGCGAGCCAATAGAACCCGAAGTCACGGTGGAGTTTGAAGGCGTGGATATCGAACTCGAGCGTGGCAGGGACTACGAGGTCTCCTACACGGGCAACACGAACGCAGGGACGGCGAATCTGACCGTGACGATGCTTCCCCCGCGGTTGGGAAGCCAGAGCGCCACCTTCGGGATCACGAAGCGGCAGGTCTCCTTCGCGGGACAGTCCGAGACGAATGCCTACACGGGCTCCGAGATCGAGATCACGGGCGTCGTGGCGGAAGGTCTGGTGTCCGGCCACACGCACAACGTGGTCTTCTCGGCCAAGGGCACGGATGTCGGCGGCCCGTACGAGGGCGTCATCACGGACGCGGGCGACGTCGTCATCCTGTCCGGCGAGGAGGACGTGACGGCGAACTACGACGTGACTGCCGTGACTGGCGGCGCGCTGACCATCGAGCAGGATCCGGGCCTGTCGTTCACGGTGTCGCTCGAGGATGCGTCCTACGTCTACGACGGCTCCCCGCACGCGCTGGCCGGCGTGGCCACCAACGACGCCCTAAGCGGCGTGACGACCGTCGAATACTCGAAGGACGGCTCGACGTGGACCAACGACCTTTCGAGCCTGGTCGCGTCGGACGTCTCGGACTCCTGCACGATCTACGTGCGCGCCACGAACCCGAACTATGCGAACGCGGCGACCTTCACCGCCACGCTCACGATCACGCCGGCCCGCGTGGGCGGCGGCACGGAGGAGCCGGGCGGCGGCGAGGTGCCCGTCGGCGGCGAGTCGAAGTTCGACGCGGCGGCGACGTACGACGGCGAGGGGCACGCAATCGACACGAACGCCCTGGAGACGGCGTTCGGGGCGGCGGTGATAGGTGATTTCGCCGTGGCGTACGCGGTCGACGACGGCGGCGCGCCAGCCGCAACGTGGACGGCCGAGCCGCCGTCGTTCACGAACGCGGGCGAGTACGCCGTGTGGTACAAGGTGGCGAACCCGAACTACGAGGATTTCGTCCATGCGGCGAAGGTTAAGATCACGCAGCGCGTGGTGACGTTCGCGGGACAGTCTGAGACGAATCTCTATTCCGGCGCCGAGATCGAGATCACGGGCGTCGTGGTGAGCAACCTCGTGGTCGGCCATACGCACAATGTGACGTTCTCGGCCAAGGGCACGGAGGTAGGCGGCCCGTATGACGGCACGATTACGGATGCGGGCGCCGTCAGCATCTCCGACGGCGACGTGGACGTGACCGCGAACTACGACGTGAGCGTTGTCAACGGCGCGCTGACCATCGAGCAGGACCCGAGTCTGGCGTTCACTGTGTCGCTTGAAGGCGAGTCATTCGTCTATGACGGCTCCCCGCACGCGCTGACGGGCGTTGCCGCCGGTACCGCCCTTACCGGCGCGACCACTTTTGAATACTCGAAGGACGGCTCTAACTGGACTGCCGACCTTTCGAGCCTGGTCGCGGAAGGCGTTGCGGACACCTGCATGATCCTCGTGCGCGCCACGAACCCGAACTACGCGAACGCGGCGACCACCAGCGCCACGCTCACGATCACGCCGGCCAACGTCGGCGGCGGCACCGAGGAGCCGGGCAACGGCGAGGTACCTGCGGGCGGCGAGTCGAAATTCGACGCGGCGGCGACGTACGACGGCGACGGGCATTCCGTCGATACGAACGCGCTTGAGGCGGCGTTCTCTGCGGTGATGGTCGGCGGCGGGGACTCCGCCTTCACCTACGCGCTCGACGACGGCGGCGCGCCAGCCGCAACGTGGACGGCCGAGCCGCCGTCGTTCACGAACGCGGGCGAGTACGCAGTGTGGTACAAGGTGGCGAACCCGAACTACGAGGATTTCGTCCATGCGGCGAAGGTGAAGATCACCGCACGGCCGGTCACGCTCACGAGCGGCAGCGCGAGCAAGGTGTACGACGGCACGCCCGTCACGTGCACCGACGTTCTCGTCGGCGCCGATGGCTTCGCACCTGGCGAATGACGTGACCGGCTCGCAGACGCACGTGGGCTCGAGCGAAAACTTCTTCACCTACGCGCTCAACGACGGCACGGACGCGGCGAACTACGTGATCACGACCTCGAACGGCACCTTGACGGTGACGAAGGCGACGAACGCATGGACGACGGATCCGTCGATCGCGGGCTGGACGTACGGCGAGGCGGCAGGCGTGCCGGACATGGGCGGCGCGACGTTCGGCACGGCGACGGTGACGTACTCGGCGGAGCCGGGCGACGCGGGCGACTACACGGCCACGTTCACCGTAGCGGGTACGGATGACTACGACGGGCTCACGTTCGAGGTGCCGTTCACCATCGCGCGCGCGACGTTCGTGGTGGGCGACATCGCGCTTACGGGTTATGAGGGCGTGTACGACGGCGAAGGGCATGGGGTCGGGATCGAGACGAACGCGATCACGGGCCTGGAGCTGCGGTATGCGGTTGGGGAGGGCGGCTCGCCCGGAGGGCTCGCCCCACCATTTGGCGATACGCCGCCAACCTTCACCGATGTGACCAACGTGACGGTGTGGGTGGAGGCGAGCGCACCCAACTACGAGACCGTCACCAACTCGGTGACGGTGAAGATCACGCAGCGCGCAGTCACGCTCACGAGCGGCAGCGCGAGCAAGGTGTACGACGGCACGCCCGTCACGTGCACCGACGTTCTCGTCGGCGCCGATGGCTTCGCACCTGGCGAACACGGTCGTTTCGAAGGAACTGACGGATGAAGATACGGAAGTGAACCTGGATTTGCCGGAGGGGGGCTACGTCGGCGACGGCACGGCTAAGGAGCCGCCGGTGACGATTAAGAGCGGCGGGCGTCAGCTCGTCGCGGGAGTCGACTACGACGTCGCCTACTCGGACAACGTGGAGCCGGGTACGGCTACGGTGACTGTGACGTTCAAGGGCAACTACTTTGGCATCGTGAAGTGCACCTTCAGAATTGCCGAACAGCCCGAACCGCAGCCGCAGCCCGAGCCCGAACCGCAGCCGCAGCCCGAGCCCGAACCGCAGCCACAGCCGGAACCCGAGCCAGAGCTGGAACCCGAACCGGAGCCGGAACCCGAACCGGAGCCGGAACCCGAACCGGAGCCGGAACCTGCGGGGAGGCGCGTGCTGTGGCCTACGGATGCGCCGTTCCAGCTTGACCGCATGACTACGTACAACGGCTACCTGTTGGACGCCAACGTGAACGACGCGGTGGTCGGCGTGATCGCCGTTAAGGCGGGCAAGCCAAGCAAGAAGACCGGCATCTCGCGTCTCACGGTGACGATCCGCCTCACTGGGCAGAAGGCGATCACCGTGAAGGGCACGACAGTGGACGGCACGTTCCGCGCAATGGCGGACGGCCGGGTGCTCGACATCGCGCTCGGGCTCCACTCGCTCTCTGGCGCGTTCGGCTCGTATCTAGTCGACGGTTCGCGCAACATGTTCTCGGCGCGGGACGCCGACTCCAAGTCGCGGGCCGCGCAGGCACTGAGCCGCTGGAAGGGAAATTACGTTGCGGCGTGGCAGACGGCCGGCGCGCCGGACGCGCCCTACAACACGCTTTCCATCACGGTGAAGAAGAAGGGGCGCGTGACCGTGAAGGGGACGCTTGCGAACGGTACACGCGTTTCGGCGAACACGCATCTGCTCGTGGGCGGGCTGCACAGGCACATGGGCACGGGCTCTCTGCTGCTCGTCGGCGAGAAGGAATGCGCAGTGGCGGTGAGCTGGGCGAAGAAGGGTGCGTCCGTCGCCTGCCTGCTGTGGTTCGGCGAGGACGGCACGGTGTCCTGCGAGAGCCTGAATGATGGCTCCGTGGCGGTGGCCGCGCCGGTTGGAGCGGGGCCTACGGCGGGGGCGACGCTGCGAATCGACCAGGCTGCCGTGGCGGCGGCGTTTCCGGGCATCAGCGTGGAGCAGTCGTTCCCCGGCGGCGCCCCGGCGAAGCTGTCGCTGCGGTACGGCAAAGACGGGGCCTTCAGCGGCTCGTTCAAGGTTTACGTGGACAGCGGGAGGAGCTTCAGGCAGAAGACCGTCAAGGTGTCCGGCGTGGTTCTGGACGGCGTCGGCTACGGCGTTGCATACGTGAAAAAGATCGGCGACTGGAAGATTACGGTCGAGTAACCCGCCGTAGTTTCGAGAAACCGCCGCAATCGGGCGCTATCATTGACAGCGAAGCGCGGAATATTGTAAAATATACGCGTTTTGGGGCACTATGCCCTTGAACGGATTCAGAAAGAAAACTACCAAGCAAAAATGAAGTTGGCAGATGTCGTTTGAGGTCATGTGCGCACAGTATACCATTCTGGCGGTTTTGCTGATTCTTTCATCTGCGGCGTTCGCCGCGGGAACGCGCCATGCCGGTAATCCGGTGTACCCGACGTATGACGGACGCGTCATGGCCGGTTACCAAGGGTGGTTCCACAACCGTTCGGGCGGCGTGATGTACCCGAACGAGGTGTCCGTCCGCATCGACATGTGGCCGGACGTCTCCGAGTACGAAAAGACGTATCCCACGGGGCTGAAGCTCGCAAACGGCGAGACAGCGCGGTTCTTCTGCTCGGACGACGAATCGACGGTCGAGACGCACTTCCGCTGGATGGAGGAGTACGGGCTCGACGGCGTGTTCCTGCAGCGCTTCTTCGGCAACGCGACGCGGCGTTCGAAGGAGGGGCGCGAGGCGTCCGCGACGGTGATCCGCCACGCGCTCAAGGCGGCGCAGAGGCACTCGCGCGCCGTCGCGATCATGTACGACCTGTCGGGACTGCGTCCCGGGTGCGACAACTGCCTGAAGCTCGTCGCGGACTGGAAGTTCCTCGTGGACGAGGTCAAGGCGACCAGCTACGGCGCGCGCAACATGTACCTCCACCATCGTGGAAAGCCGCTCGTCGTCATCTGGGGGGTGGGTTTCCCCGACCGTCCGTATTCGATCCGCGACATCAAGCTCGCGGAGTTCATGGACTTCCTGAAGAGCGATCCGGAATACGGCGGATGCAGCGTGATGCTTGGCGTGCCGACGCACTGGCGCGCGCTCGAGCTCGACTGCGTGAAGGACGCCTACCTCCATGAGCTCGTGCGGAAGGCCGACCTGGTCATGCCGTGGATGGTCGGGCGCTTCACGCCGCTTCTCAACAACGACATGAACCGCTACCGCGGCATCGTGTCGGCAGACCTCGCCTGGTGCAAGGCTGCGGGCGTCGACTACGTCCCGCTCGTCTACCCTGGCTTCAGCTGGTACAACCTGAGCCGCAAGGAAAAGGGCCTCAAGCCCATGCCCGTGGAGTGCATTCCCCGCCAAGGCGGCAAGTTCTACTGGGACCAGATCCAGTCCGCCGTGGCGGCGGGGGCGAAACGCCTCTACGTGGCCATGTTCGACGAGGTGAACGAGGGGACGGCCATCTTCAAGGTGTCGGACAATCCGCCGGTCGGCAAGACCGTGAAGTTCGCCCGCATGGACGGATGTCCATCGGACCACTACCTCTTCCTCACCGGCGAAGGGGCGAAGCTCCTGCGCGGCGAACGCGCGCCGACCAAGCCAGGGGAAATCCCAGTAGTTGAGTGTGTCATTTTGACACAGTTGGCACACCTAAATGCTGCGCACCGTCGAAGGTTTTGGTGCGCACCATTTGATGCTTTGGTGCGCACCATTTCATGCTCCGCTGCGCACCAAAGCAAAATCCGCTGCAAACCGGCCTTTCCCCCTGAATTGAGTGTGTCAAAATGACACACTCATGACACACTCAATTGAAATTCCAATCGCGCGCGTTGCTTTCGCAGTTGGGAGTTTTGGAGTCGTGAAGTTACCTTGAACCTAGACAAGAGCGGGGGTTGGTGGCTGCTGGGAGGGTACATGACCCCCTGTCTTTTGCGTGAACTCATCATACAGAGCTGCTTTTATGATATTCGACGATAATCTGCTTGTTTTGTCAGTTTCAGCTTTTCATGGATTCACATTCGTTTCACATTGGATTCACCATGAGTTCACTATGGATTCACATTTGCATGTTTTACCTGTTCTACATGGTTGCAAAACCTCTGCGATTGCGGGCGCGACGGGGCGCGTCCCTCTTCAATTGCGCGTATCCTTATATATATAGGGCGCAGTTGTCTCACCTGAAGCTCGGGAACGGCGCAAGCCCATGCCTGTGTCGAAGACAAGTTTGCTCCCACAAGGGAGTCAGGGGATGTAAGATATTCATATCGTTGGAACTTTCACGTTGGAACTTTCACAGCGAGAGGGATTGTGCTATAATTATTCCGCACAAGAGAAAATGCGCAACGGCAAAGCAGTGATACTGAAGCACAGAGACAGGGAACTGTTGCGGTTCGAGTGGATTGAGCCGCAGGGTGTTCGCGTTGTCTCCGTGAACGACGCGGAGCGGAAGTTCCTGCCGCTGGAGATGAAGGGCGTTGCCAGCGACGAGACGCTCTGGACGTGGCTTACGTGGCGCATCGTGCCGAAGCACAGGCATTACATCCAGATGATGCTCGGCAATCTCGGCATCTTCCACAAGGATACGAAGGCCATCATCGAAATCTGCAAGGGACTTTCCTTGAACGACGTGTATTGGGTGGTTCCGGATGTCTTTCAGGGCAAGTGGAAGGACTTCAACCTGTATGACAACGAATTCTCCAAGACGCTGGCGGTGATGGCGTTCACCGGTGGCTTCCGCGGCGAGTTCAATGCCGGGAAGGAGTCGTCATCCTCCCCTGAGTTCACGACAAACGGGATGTTGGCCAAATGTTGGCGCAGGCGCGAAGGACGCGTCATGCTGTACAAGGGTGGGACGGAAGGAGCCGCCAACACGGGTTTTGAACCATATTCGGAATTTTACGCCGCGCAGTTGGCAGAGGCCCTTGGCCTTGAACACGTTCCATACGGACTCGAAAAATTCAAGAGCCGCCTCTGCTCCACGTGTCCGCTTTTCACCAGCGACAAAATTGGCTTTGTACCTGCGGGGCGCATTGTGTCAAAGAATGAAGCGCTTGCCGACAGTCGCTTCGCCGACATATTCTTCTTTGACGCATTGATATTCAATACAGACAGGCATCTCGGTAATTTTGGCTATCTCATTGACAATGACACGAATGAAATCGTCGGTGCCGCGCCGATATTCGATAACGGCTATGGCTTGTTCTCTCTTGCGATGTACAGGTCTGGTCACCGCTATGACGAATTCGACGATTTGAGAAAATTCATAGACCACATTATGCCGGCGCTGTACGAGAAATGGCTCGGTTTCGCAGGCGGCATTACGCAGGAAATGAGGACACGCCTTGAGAGACTGAAGGGTTTCCGTTTCAAGAGGCACAAGTATTATAACCTGCCCGTGGACAGGCTGCACAAGATAGAGGATTTTCTGCAAAAGCGAGTGCGTGAAATTAGTGAATACGGTGCAGGTGCGGACGATTTACTGCATTTATCGCAGAAGCGTGACAGTGTAAATCATGTTTCTTCCGAGTCGTTGGGAGTGCAAATCAAGAGTAGCCTTTCTGCTGATCCGTATGTCACGTATAAGGAACTTGCGGACATCCTGCAGGTTTCACCGAGCAGTATTGCCCGTAAGATGAAGGAGCTTCAGGCGGCAGGGGAGATTCGGCGAGTCGGCGCCGACAAGAACGGCTGGTGGGATGTCTTGAAATAGGAACAAGGAGTAAGATGAAAATGACAAGAAAGTTGATGATGGCCGTCCTTGCCTTGGCATGGGCAACGAATGTGACGGCGGCTGGTGATACGCCGCAGAATGTAGCGCGCGAAGGAATGTCCTTGCGGGCGAAAATCGCGAAGACCTGCAAGGTCACCGGACCAATCGCGAAGGTCGGCATTCCGGTGCTTCTTCTTTACGGCGGACAAGACCAGACCGTGCCGCCGGAGTTGAACACAGAGTTGTTCATTCCGCGCTTCAAGGCGGCTGGCGGGCGGATCGATGTCGAAAGGCGCGGCGGCTACGGACACCATCCCTACGGCCTCGATCCGAACAAGACCGGGAAGATCGTCAAGTTCATGATGTCGGAGAAGTAGGCCTTAGGAAGAGTGAGAATTCAGGTCTGACCTGTTTTCGCAAGAGGCATTTGACCAGCTAGTTGTTCTTGAATCGAGGAGAAAAATGAAAATAAAAGTAATTATCTGTGCAGTGATGGCCGTGGCAAGTGCGGCTGCCGCAACATACAAGGTCGATCTTGACAGGCCGGACGGCATCTACCGCTGCGGCGAGACGGCCACGTTCACGGTCAGACTACTGGATAAGAAAAACCTGGCGGGATCGGAACGGCCTTTTGCCGTCCTGGATAACTTCGGCACAACCGTCTTTACGAACCTGCCGCTCGACGTGTCGTCGGTCGGTGCCGTGTTCAAGATATCGGGCACGTTGCGTGAGCCGGGCTTCCTGCGGCTCTCCCTGCCACCAACCCGAAGGGGAGGCAAGGATCCGTTCGTGTTCAGCGCGGGATTCGAGCCGGAGAAGATCCAGAAGGGGAGTCCGTCGCCCGAAGATTTCGATGCGTTTTGGGCCGATGCGCGGGCGCGTCTTGCACGCGATGTTCTGCTTGATGCGCAGGTGACCCGCGTACCAGAGCGCAGCACGGCGGTATTCGACTTCTACCGCATTTCGTTCGCCACGTTCGGACGCCGTGTCCACGGCTACATGAGCGTGCCCAAAGACAAGTCAAAGGCACCGTTTCCGGTTGACTTCGAGGTGAATGCGGCGGGTTTCGGCGGTTGGACGAACGACATGTCGGGGAGAGGGGATGCGATTTGCGTGCGCTTCAGCGTCTATCCGTTCCCGCCGGACTGGAGATGGAAGCAGACCGGGCTTGAGGCGAAGTACAAGGAGATGGACGCCGCCCTCGCCGCGCGGTTTGGCGTACAACACTACTGTCAGGCGGGGATCTCGGAATCGCGCGAGGACTACTTCTTCTACCCCGTCATCCTCGGCATCGACCGTGCCGTGGACTGGGTGGCGTCGCGGCCGGACGTGGACAAAACCCGCTTCCGCTACCAGGGCACCTCGCAGGGCGGCGGCTTCGGATTCTATCTCTGCGGACTCAACCACACGTTCACGCGCGCAGCATTCTACGTGCCGGCGATCACGGATACGATGGGTTATTTGAAAGGGCGTCAGAGCGGCTGGCCGCAGGTCGTCGAGAACAACTCCTCCACGCCCGCTCGCCGTGCCGCCGCAGAACGGTGGGCAGCGTATTTCGACGGGGCGAACTTCGCCTCCCGCATCACATGTCCCGTTCGCGTCGCCGTCGGTTTCTCGGATACAACATGTCCTCCCTGCGCCGTCTATGCGGCTTACAACGAAATCAAGGTCAAAGACAAGGCGATTGGCAATGGCATCGGTATGACGCATTCATGCAGACAGCAGTTCTACTCCCAGTTCGGCAAATGGGTCAGGGCAATCGTCAATTTCATGATGTCTGAGAAGAAATAATGAAAAATGAGAACGCGCTACAAGAACCACTGGGCGGAATTCCTTCAGGCCGTTCAGCAGAAGTGCCCAGCGAACACGCCGTTCGAGCTTGCCGGAAAGTTCACGGTTATGGGGCTGATGGGAACGATCTCCACGCGATTCCCCGGACGTCGTCTGGAGTTCGACTCTGCTTCGATGCGTTTCACCAACGTGCCGGAGGTGAATTCGCTGCTGCGTCCTGACTGGAGCGAGGCCGCACTTGCGGAGTGGGGGCAGTATCTGTAGTTGATTTGCGGGAAATTCAAGATGCTCGTGACGAGAGATTTGCTGAAGGCCATCTTCTGCGCCGTGGTTGCGGCAAGCGTGGCAGTCCCTGTTTGTGCGGCGGAGCGCGTGGATGTGCATCCGCAGTGCTTCGAGCCTGGCGGATGGTCGCTCGACCCGCAGTTTATGGACGTGATGGGCTCGCCCTATCTGCTCGCGCATGGCCTGGGCGTGCGCGTGATGGACGCGACCGCGCGCGTGGACGTGCCGGAGTCCGGCGAATGGCGCGTATGGGTGCGCACGCGCAAATGGGTTGACGGTGCGGGC
>CACWIW010000184.1 GCA_902761035.1 uncultured bacterium
CGGTGCGCGGTCCTTTATGACCATTTCCGGCGGCAAGTTGCAGGCAAACTGGATTGACGCCGGGCATAATGACGTGACAGAATGCACGATCGTCCAGACTGGCGGCGAGATCGAAATGGGCATCAACAACAACGGCAATATTTGGCTTGGAAGAAATGCGCGGGGCAAGGCGACGTACACACTGTCCGGCGGTTCCATCTACTTGAGGACAGGTACGCTTGATGTCGGAAATTACGGCACGGGCACGTTCACGCAGAACGGCGGCGACGTCTCGACCGGTGCCGACGACGTTCGCGTGGGAATGAATAGCGGCTCAACCGGCACGTACACGCTCAACGACGGCAACCTGACGCCGAAATACTGGCTTCATGTCGGACGGCACGGTAATGGCACATTCATCCAGAACGGCGGCAATGCCATCATGACCGGTGCCACCATCGTTCAAGGCAACTGGTTGTGCATTGGCGAATCCGAAACGGGCAGCGGAAGGTATGTCATGAACGGCGGCTATCTGGAGGCTGGAACCGGCGCAAAGGGCGGTGGCATCTTCCTCGGCCGCGCCGGAAATGGCCGCTTTGACATGAACGGTGGTACGGTCTTTACGCCGGCTTTTGTTTGCCAGAGTGGAGATTCGCTTGTTCTGCTCAACGGCGGCACGATCAAGGTGTCGAAGGACAGCGGTACGGGTAATACCAACCAGCACACCGGAGAATACGCGATATTCAAGGACATCGGCAATCTGGTGTTCGGCTATTCTCCCACGAAGATCGATACCGACGGACACAACACGAAGATCGTCGGCTGCGGCTTCAGCACCATCAACGGAGGCGCTCTCACCAAGATGGGCGCCGGCACGCTGACGCTTGACGCGATGCCGCCAGTCGAGATGCTCCTCGTTTCCAACGGTGTCTTCAAGCTTTCCACCAGTTCAGCCAACATTGACAATGCCGCGCCTGTCGCGCTTACGCATAGATGGTCGTTCAACGGCTCGACGGAGGCGGATTGCCTCAAGGACTCCCTCACGCCCCACTCCGCCAAAAAGATCGGCAGCGCGCTTTCGTTCGCGAACGGCGAGGTGGTGATGTCCGGCGACGGCAACAGCACCGGATCGCTCAATCTCGGAAAGTTCCTCATGTCACACAGCGACGCCACGATCGAGATCTGGGCCACGCGCACGGGGGTCAAGAAGTGGGCTCGCGTCTTTGACATCGGATCAGGCACGACTGACTATTTCTTTATGTCGTGGGTGAATGGCACGAACGGGTCAAAGGAACAGGTGATACTCAGGAAGAATGGCAGGGACGATACGTCGAACGACACGATGTTGTATGCCGACAACGTGAAGTACCACATCTCCGTCACGTTCAAGGCGAACGGCAACGGCTCGACGACCGTCTCGTGGGCGCGTCGCAACGTCGAGACGGGCGTGGTGGAGAAGTCCAGCTCTAAGACGTATTCGTCATGGACTCTGGCAAACCTCATCGCCGGCAATTTCTATCTCGGCCATTCGCAATGGAGTAGCGACTTCGACGCCAACGCCAAATATGACGAAGTGCGCATCTGGAACGGCGCGCTGACGGCGGACGCGCTCACGCTCAGCGCGCAGAAGGGTCCTGACGCCTCCACCGCGGACATCGCCGAGATCGTCGCAGAGCAGAAGACCGGCGACCAGATGCCGTACCGCTTCGTTGGAATGTACGAGGACGGCGTGTTCGACCTTGGCGGCAATACGCTTGTACAGCCTGGCTTCTTTGGCGTCGGAACGGTGCGAAACGGCAACGTGGAAGTGACGCAGATGATCGCCCCCGCCGGAATCCTCGGTAGTGTCGGCAAGCTCACGTTCAACAACGTGAACATGACGATGGGCGCCGATGTGCAGTTGCAGATGCACGTGGGCACGACACAGGGCGACCTGATTGAGGTGAACGGCACGCTTGATCTCACAGACACGTTCCTGCTCATCATGGACCCCGAGAATATCACGGCCAAGACGTCCGCCACGCTGGTGAAATGTAGCACGCCGATCACGGGCATGCCGTCGAGGGTGTTATGCTACGACGGTACGGATTTCAGCGACCTGCCGAAGGGCTGGGGACTGGAGAAGGTCAAGGGCGGCAAGGAACTCAGGCTTCACAAGAGCGGCATGGCCATCTATATCCGGTGACAACTGGTTTGTTGGCGGAGACGCGGAAGACCGTTGGTGCTGGCAGGGCGGAGGTGGGCGGCCTGACGCTCGCGGACGGCGTGACGGTGAATCCCGTTGAAGTGCCTGAGTGAGTGAAGTGCGTCGGCGTCGATAGCTCTGGCAATGGTTTTTATCCGCCCGTCCCTTGACACCAAAAAAGGAGATAGTGTAAAATATGCGGTACTTGAGGTGATGTGCCCTTGGGCGTAAGAGAGGAAAAAGACAGCCATGCCAGCAGTAATGGAAGCGATAGATAGGATGACGTCTGACGAGCGCGTCAAGACGATGAAATACCTATGGGCGGCAATGACCGCCTCTGCTGCGCCCGAGCCGCCGTCATGGCACGGCGACATTCTGGCGGAACGCCGTCGCCGCGTTGCAGCGGGTGAAGAAAAATTTGTATGAAGTTTTGAAAATAGTCGTGTAAGATTTCTCCATGGGCGACGAATAGCAATAGAGTGTAATATCCGCCTTGTCAGGGCGTTTATATACCAGTGGAGTTAACAAAGGAAGTACAAGAAGTACGGAACGAGATTGGAAGGCAGAGGTGCCTATGGAAATAGAAAAGTTGAAAAAACTTGGAATAAGGAACCTGCATTCTGTCTTTGGACGGGGGTGCGAGGGGAGACGCTCGCTCGGCGAGGCCTCTTGGGAGATGTCCTTGAATGTGTCAGGGATGCAGGCGTCAAGGTCGTCGTCGACTTCCGGACGGCAGACCACAACGACAGAATCGCCCGTCGGTGCGCCGACGTCGGAATCGTCTATCACCATATTCCGACCGATGCGAAGGTTACGCAGCCCGAGGAGTTGGTCAAGGCGCTGCCCCGCCTGTTCGAGGTCCTTGACGGCGACGGTTTCTACATCTCCTGCCAACAGGGGCTGCACCGCACGGACATCGCGCTCGCCCTCTACTACTATTTCCACGACGACCGCGAAGTCCCGGAAATGGTCGGGCATTACAAAAGAGGGGCCTTCCGTTGCGATGACATTGGATGCCGCGTGAACGCGATGCGCCCCTTCTTCCCAGAGGTGGACGAGGAGTTGTTTTACCGGCGGCGTGACCGTTTTCTTTCCGTCAACAGGGCAAACGCCGTCGCGCACAAGGACGAGGAGATTGCCGGGGCGATGCGTTCTGGGGTGTAGGCTTTAACACGGGTATGTGATAAATTGCTGGAGGATAAAACAGTATGAAAATCCAGTGTCTGCCAAGAAAGTGGTTTGAAATGATCAAGGGGACGGTGCTTGAGGAACAAGTGCTGGCCCAGAACAAGGTCGTGTCCATCCAGTCGAGGAGCGGGTACGATTCCGTGCCGCCGTTTTCGGAGGAGGCGTTGAAATCGCCGAATCTCCTGTGCCTCACTTTCGACGACGTGACGGACTACTCCGACCTTTACGACGGCGAAAAGGTGGCGAGGTTCCGCCCGGTCATGGCGCAGACGATTCTAAAACACGTCGGACACGGCACTTGGCCGGTTCTCGTCCATTGCACGGAGGGCGTCTCGCGAAGCGGAGCCGTCGCCAGCGTCCTGGACCACTACTGGAACTTCGTCTGGGACAAGAAACCGGAAGACCACGAGTATTTCAAGCGGGTCAATTCGAGAATCTCTCCCAACCCGGTTGTGGAGGAGATATTCACGGAGTACATTGAGTGCGGGTACATGGACGAACCTTAATGTGGTTCTCTCAGCTCGTGCTTGGAGGATTTTTGCGGTATTCAGTATTCTGTGTGTCATATTGACGGTGCGGAGGTATCTATGTTTGCCAAAGGGAACCATGAGGGTTCTCTCCTGAAAAAAGAAAGGACATAGTCATGAGCAGCTACAAAGAAAACGCGGAGTTCGTCAAGAAGTTTCTTGACGCGCACGACTGGCACTACGACATGAACGACCACGGTCATGTGGCCACTTTCACGGGCGGGGTGGGAGGATTCAAGGGACTGTACAACTCGTTCAGGTTTATCCTGTTCGTCGGCGAGGACGAGATCCAGAACTATGCGATGTTCCCTGCCTCCGCGAAAGACAAGCTCTCGGAGATGGCAGAATTCATAACACGCGCCAACTACGGACTCAAGTACGGCGACTTCGAGATGGACTGGAACGACGGCGAGGTGCGGTTCCATCTCTCGTTCCCGATGAGTTCCGTCCACGCGGACGAGATAATCCTGCCGACGCTTCTCATGGCTCCGCCGAGGATGCTCGACCAGTATTCAAAGGGCTTCACCGAGATACTGATGAGCTTGAAGACGCCTGAAGATGCGATCAAAGATTGCGAGGGGTGAAAACAGGCTTATTCCGTCATCCCGCAAAGGAAGGAGGTGAATAGATGAGCGTAAGAAATAATGTGAAGATTCTGCATAAGTTCTTCAAGAAGGACGATTGGCGATACGATTTTGACGAGGCGGACTGTCTTTTCAAGTGCGGTGTATCGATTGAGAACGCAGTCGGGAACGTCCGTGTGTTCATAAACGTGACGGACGGCCATGTCGCTTGTGTGTTTGTACTTCCGCAGAGTGCGCCGGAGAGTTCCCGTTCTGCTGTTGCAGAGCTTGCCTGCCGAATCAACTACAAACTCGCGTTCGGGCAGTTCGACATTGACTTCGATGACGGGGAGGTACGCTTCCGCTACGTCATGCCATCAGAAGAGCTGACCGACGATCCGATGGAAAAGGCGCGACGCCTACTTTATCTGCCTCATGCTATCGTGCTACGTTACGGTGCGGCTTTCGTCAAGGTGATGCTTGGCGCAAGAACTCCGGAAGCGGCAATCAAGGAGGCGGAGGCTGGCGTTGGCGGAAACGAAGGCCCTTCGATAGGTGACGAGTCGCCGGAGACTCCGGCCCCGGCATCATCGCAGGCCACTGGCGAGAGCGGCGGCGAGCCTATGGCGAAGTGCAAGGGGGAAGAGCGCGAGGACAAGATGCCAGAGAAGCGAGAGAAGAGGGATGCATCGCGGGATTCCAACGAGCCACCCGTCCCCGTGCGCGACTACACGCTCGACGGGCTTTCCATCAAGGGCGACATCCCACTCGCCAAGGTGGTGGCCGCCGTGAAGAACTTTCGGAAGATGCAGGCGGAGGCTGAATCTGCGCTGCCTGACCGCCCGCGCATGAATCTTCTTCTCTGGGGTCCGCCTGGGGCAGGCAAGACGGAGTTCGTGAACTATCTCGGACAGCAACTTGGCTGCAAGGTCGTGGTAAAGATGGCGAGCGATCTTCTCGATCACTGGGTCGGCAAGACGGAAAAGGCGATTCGCGCCGCGTTCGAGGAGACGGAGGAGGAGAACGCCATTCTATTCCTCGACGAGCTTGACGGACTGATGCAGGATCGGACGGGAGCGACAGCCAATTGGGAAATCACGCAGGTGAACGAGCTTCTCGACTGCATGGAACGGTTCAGGGGCGTGATGGTTGGGGCGACTAACTTCAAGGATCACCTTGATGCCGCCGTGCTGCGCCGCTTCACCTACAAGCTTGAGTTCGGCTACCTTGAACCGACGGGCAAGCATATCTTCTTCTACAGGGCGTTCAAGACGCCGCTGACGGACAAGGACGCGGCGAGGCTCGATGCCATCCCGAACCTCACTCCCGGCGACTTCAAGACGGTCTGCCAGAAACTGTATTACCTTGGCGAGGAGGTCGGCAACGCGGAGCGGTTGTCTGCGCTGGAAGAGGAGTCGTCGTTGAAGAAGGAGTCGCGGCACGTCTGCCTCGGTTTCTCCGCAGCATAGAAATGCAAAGGAACAAAACATGGAAAACAAGAAATCAATAATTGGGTCATTGCTTGTCGCCACGGCACTGCTGGTGGCCATGGGATGCTGGTTCTGCTGGTATTGTCCGTCGAGGTTCTATGAAGCGCATGAACTGTTCTGGCGGCAACTTGCATGGAACGGTGTGGGGCTTGCCGCATTTGCCGGAGCGTGGGCGCTTGGCTGGAGGCGGCTTCTCAAGGCCGCGCCCTGGTTGATGGTGGCGTGGATTGCAGCGTTTGTCATAGCTCTATTATCCAGGTCGGTTAACGGTGCGCACAAGTGGATAAGCGTAGGCCCTATCAGGATAAACGTCGTGACTTACTTCATGCCCGTATTCGCATTGTTCGTGGCATGGCTTCACGAGAAGAAGTGGATTCGCTCATGGATGGAATGGGCAGCGGTTGCCTTGACGGCAATATGGATGGCATGGATGATGTCGCAAAGCGTCAGATGGCAGGCGCGTCTGGAGGCTTTCTTCAATCCTGGCGAATGGGTGAATGGCACGGCTTACATGGGGCGGCAACTTCAGATGGCGTTTGATGCGTCAAATTGGTTCGGGTGCGCAGGGCGAGACCTGAGCTATCTTCCGTGTGCGTCAAGCGAAGGCATGATGTCCGCATCCGCGCTTCTGTTCGGCAAGTGGTTCCCGAGCGTCGTTATAATGGGTTTCGCGTTCATCGGGGTGTTGCTGACTTGGATTTGGTGTAGCTCCGTCGCGGCTTCGCGCCGACGTTTCACGCTCCTTTTCGGATTGTGGCTTGTCGTCCCCGCTGCATACTGCCTTCTCCATTCTCTCGCTCTCTTGCCGGTTATGGGGAAGTCGCCCGCCCTTGTGTCATACGGCGGCAGCGCAATCGCAATGGCGTGGTTCGGGATCGGCGTCCTGGCGGCGATGGCGAGTGACAGTTCGCCAGAGCAAGGTTCTGGCGTCAGGACGGGACGCATAATCGCCGTCTGGAGCGCAATGGCGCTGCTTTCAGTCGTGGCCATTGCAATAGCGCCTGGGCGTACGGGCGGGGCACCTCGCTGTAAATCCCACTTTGCCGAGCCCATGCCATCGGGTTGGTCGTTCGGAGAATTCGGCTTCATGGCGAAGCGCGGACGGATTCTCGCTGCCGATGGATCCCCGCTTGCATATACCGTGCGCGCGTGTAGGTTCTACCTTGATCCGTTCGCGGCGGACTCATCATTCTATAAGACGGAGCATGTCCGCAGCATCGCCGAAGGTCTCGGCGTGTCGGCCAAGAATCTGCTGAATGCTTATGCGCGGATGGACAGCCGCTACATATTTCTGGCCGAGGTCGCGGACGATAGTCCGGCATTGGCTTACTACGAGAAAAACGACTGGTGGCTTACAAGGAGAGCCGGGCTCATTCGTGAGCCAGCACAGAAACGTGTCTATCCGCTTGGCTCGGCGGCCGTCCAAGTGGTTGGATTCATGATCAGAGGTGCGCACACCGATACGCCCGCTGGAGCGGGTGGAATAGAATATGCCTGCAACAAGCTGCTTGCAGGAGTCAATGGCGTATACGACAAGAAACTGCCTGAGAAGGAACGGCATGAGAAGGCAATCCCGAAGCCGGGAGCGGATGTCCAAACTACGCTTATGCCGACGCTTCAGAAGTCCGTCGCGGAGGTGCTTGCTGCGGCGTGTGCGACGAACGGCGCGGAGTCCGCATGGGGGCTTGTGATGAAGATTCCGTCAGGCGAGATTGAGGCGATGGCATCGTGGCCATCGTTCGACCCATCCATGCGCAGGAATCTCGACAAGTGGGGTGATTCAATGGCAGTTAACCGCGCCGCCCAGACGGTTTTTGAGCCGGGCGGACTCGTGAAGCCCCTCACATACGCAATCGCTCTGGATTCCGGCGTGCTTGCAGAGGATGCGAAAATCGACCAAGAGAACGGGTCGTGGGAATACAACGGGAAAATATTCAGAGACGAAACGATCAATTCCGTGACGATAGCCGAGGCCATCGAAAAGCGCCTCAACATCGCGGCGGGAAAGACGGCCTGTCTTATCGGTCCGGAGAGGTTTCATACATCACTTCGACGCTTCGGCTTCGGCGCGAAGACTGCTGTGGCGGGAATATCCGGCGAGGAGTGCGGTATTCTCGCATCGAAACCTGAACGCTGGGACAAGGCCACGGCCATGCGCGTCGGCATGGGCTACGGCTTCGCCGTTACGGGGTTGCAGATTGCACAAGCATACGCGACGCTTGCAAACCACGGAACACTTGTACGTCCCGTTCTGATTGCGAGATCGGCGAGTTCCTGCGCGACCAACGGCGCAACGCAGATCGTGTCGACAGCTGCCGCCGATGTCATCGTGCGGATGCTCAATGCCCCGGTGCCGTCAACAGTCCAGATGAGCGAGCACGACAAGGAGAGCGGAGGATCTTTCTATTCTCCCACGAACTACATCGCATCGTGCGCGGGTTTTGTCCCGTTTGACAAGCCCCAATATGTGGTCGTGGTATCGTTTTCAAAGCCACGCTCCGCGCATACTGGCGATGAGATAGCAAAGCCCGTCTTTCAGTTGATAGCCGACTCTTTATGAACGCCGCCCTCCACAGAGCCACACGGAATCGCGCTAAAACGCCCCGTGCGGGCGCGTTGGTTCTGACATCGGACTTCTGACATCGGACTTCGCAAATCGTCCGTTATTCAAACGTTTACGTGAAGACCTTTCCCGGCGTGACGATCAGTCCCCCGCAGGGGTTTTAATTTGGGCGCATCTGCGTAATTCACCGCCGAGCCTTCTGATGATTGGAAACAACTATTTGAAACAACTTGCCTTTGGCGCACGGGCTAACTCGCCCGTGCAATAAGATGCGCGGGCGAGTTAGCCCGCGAACCTCTCTTAAAGTTGTTTTTACCAGTTGTTCTGGTTGTTTCCAAATCTCAATACGCACGGGTGAAAAACGGAGATGCGCCCTTTTGATTTTTGCGCGATTCGCGGCGATTGACTTACAATCGTGAAATATGATAGAATAACGCCACTTTCTTTTGGGTGAATTATACACTTGAACAGGAAGGAGGCAAAGAACATGGCAAAATACCTAGATCCAAAGGCGGATGTGACCTTCAAGAAGGTTTTTGGCGAGCACAAGAATCTCGTCATAAGCCTCCTCAACGCCATGCTGCCCCTTGACGAGGGAAAGCAGGTGGAGTCGATAGAATACATGACGTCGGAGATGGTGCCGGAGACGCCGCTCGGCAAAAATTCCATTGTTGACGTGCGCTGCGAGGAGACCGGCGGACGCAAGTTCATCGTCGAAATGCAGATGGAGTGGTTCCCCGATTTCATGCAGAGGGTACTGCTCAATGCGTCAAAGGCGTACGTGAGGCAGTTGCCGAAAGGCGACGACTACCAGTTGCTCCAGCCAGTCTATTCCCTCAATTTGGTGAACCACACGTTCTTGCCGGACATGGACGGGTACTACCACTACTACCACCTTGTACACGACCTTGATTCCAACAAGGTACTGGACGGTCTGCACCTTGTATTCGTGGAGCTTCCCAAGTTCAAGGCTAAAAACCTCACCGAGAAGAAGATGCAGGTTCTCTGGCTTCGTTTCCTGACGGAAATCGACCGCGACGGCGCGGACGAGGTGTCACAGGATCTCCTTGACAATCCACAGACGGGTGAGGCGCTGGAGATCGTGAGGGAGTCCGGGCTCAACGATGCGGAAAGAGCCGCCTACGAAGGCTT
>CACWIW010000185.1 GCA_902761035.1 uncultured bacterium
GTACAACGCGCTGCCAGCGCGTTGCCGCCTACGGCCTCGCGCCCGACACGCCCGAACCCGAAATCGTCGCCCACCTCTTCAAGCTCTACGCCGAAAAGATGAAGGGATGATCCGGCCTGAAAGCACGCCCGCCGCGCTTTTAGGGCGCGGCCTCTGGACGCGCCGTGTCTGCTAAATCGGCCGGTCATTAAGGTTTTTGATAATACTCCTCAACAAGCCGCCGCTCCTCTTCAGTAAGCGCCGAGAGCGGGATCGGCGCATCCTCGGGACGACGCCGCTTCTGGTTGATGCGGTTGACAAGGCTCCAGTTGCGCGTAGGCTTCTTCGCGGAGGCATCGGCTGGCTCCTTCGCGGGCATGTCGTAGCGCGTGAAGTCAATGATCATTTCCGGCTCGTCTTTCGTCCAGTCGCGCAGCGTCGCCAGACGGAACTTGCGGTTCATGTACCAGCGTATCTCGAGGTTCGCCTCTGAACAGATTTTGGGCAGACCGGTGCCGCGCTGGACGAAACGGTAGTCCAGCTTGTCGTTGTTCGGGTTCTCGCGCCGCCACGCCTCGCCAAACTCGCTCATCAGCGGAACGATGGCGTCCGGGAACTCCTTGCGTATCTCCCGCAGCCACTTGGTCATCATGGCGGTGACCTCCGGCTTGTATTTCGGCACGAGGCTGATTTCCCAGTTGACGATGACCCAGCCGAAGCCGTTTCGCTTGAAATTCTCGCCGAAGTGCGAGCGGACGACCGCAAGTGACTCCTTGAGCCCGTTCTCAAGCCCCATCCTGTTGTAGGTTTCGATGGGCCCCACGCCCGTACGGCTGTTGCCGCCGAACTTGCGGGCACAGAGGAAATCCATCGTCCAGCCGTCGAGGTTCACGCAGTCGATAAAGTCCGCCTTGCCCTGCGCGGGCTTGCAGACGTGTTCACGGCTCGGATAGTACGGATAGCTGATGGATCCGTCGCCATCGCCGCAGTCGATTCCGTATTGGCTCCAGATCGTACCCTGCGCGACGTGGATGTTCTCCTCTTCCGCAAGGAAACGGAGGTTGTCCGCCGCAAGGAAGCCAGCGACGATGCCGTGCGGACGGTACCCGCCGCCGACCATCTCGCCCACAAGCTTCAGTCCGTCGTGGAGGTCGCGGTTCGTCTGGGCGCGCGAGTTGTACATCGGCGCGAAGTACGCGCCGGGGATGAACGTGATCTCGTCGCCGTACTGACGGTGGTATTCCACTACGCGCTTACGGATGGCAACGTAGTTGGGACGCGGGTCCTGCAGCGCCCGCCACGAGAACGACCACGTCACCTTCGCATCGGGGATGGCGTCCGCCACCGCCTTGCGGAACGTCTCAACCGCCTCGACCGTGTGTTGGTGCGCCTCGTCCTTGCCCTTGTTGCGGTTGCGTGACACCTCGATCTGGTTCACGCGCACCACGGTGTTGATGTTGATCACGCGCTTGCCCTTGACCGGCCAGTTGGAGTTGAACTCCACCCCGCCCGCCGCCGTTCCGGCAAGCAAGGATGCTGCAAATACGGCAATAGTCAATGTTTTCATCTGATTACCTCACCAAGATCATAACACCGACTGGGCGGCAGGCGTAAAGGCCGTCGTCCTTCAACTTGAACGAGATGTCACGCGCAACCCCCGCGCTACGGACAAACGTCACGTCGGTCGGCGGGGTGCTCCAATTCACGACCTTCGTCTTGCCCTGTCCGAACGCGCGCCCGCCCAGATCAACCGCAATGGTCGCGCCAGATGCAAACGTCACCTGTCCCGGATTGTTGCTGACATACGTGTTATTGGCGGAAATATTGCCGTTGTGTCCCGTAGCATTCCAGCTGTCCGACACTCCCGAAAGGTCAAGCGTCGCGCCAGTGTTCAGCTCCACCGGCGGACGACACGCCCCGGCCTTGTAGGTGCCACCGACAACCACCTTGCACGCACTGTTCTTATGCGCGGCCCAGTAGTTCCTCGCGTATGCAAAGTCATTCACCGGTATTAATCCTGTAGTGGTGCCGGCCAGGAAAAGGAATGCGTTCCCCTCGAACAGAAGATTTGCAGCGGAGAAGTCCGTTTGGTCGGCGTGGATCTGCAGCGCCCCTGCGGAAGCGGCGTTTACCCTCACCGTCCCACCAGAACTGGCAACCCTCAAATACCTGGAGTAGCATTGACAGTCGTTGCCGCTGCCCACATTGATGTCCAAGGTCAAAGTCTTGCCGTTCAAGTTCAGTTCCCCGTAGTCGTTCGCATCGTTGCTGCCAAAATAGAACCAGCCGCCCTCGATTGTCGCGTCGTCTATCAGAGTGATGTCCTGCATCCATGCGATTGTTGAGGCATTACTCCACCATGCCGCGTTCTGATTGGCGCCGCGGACTTTGATCTTGCCGCCGAGTTCGTAGTTGTAGATGCTCCCTTTGTTGTTGGTGTTGAGGTCAAGGACCGCGCCCTTCTCGATTCGGATGGTCTGCGTCTTGTCGCCGGGTCCGAACGGATTGCGATTCGCGGCAATTGCCGTGTCTATGTCGCAGATGACAGTCCCGGCCTTCACGTGCGTTCCGCCCGTGTAGGTCTGCCCCGCCCTGCGCGTACGATACACGCCAGCCCCTTCCTTGACGAACCTTAGCGTTCCGGAAAGCGCGATTCCGACATTGTACGAGACCGCGCCGTTTACGAACTCTTCGCCTTCCGCGACGGTCAGCACGAACCTGCCGCCGGAACCCTGCGCCGAACTGTCGGTCACTGACCATGCATCAATCATACTTCCGTTAAACGCCGTCATCTCCAAGTCGTTTCCGCAAAGGTCGATGGAGACCCCGAGCGAGACCTTTGCCCAGTCTATTCCGTTCCAGTTGACGTTCGTCGCGAGCTGCACATTGTCAAGTAGGATCGCGCGGTAGGACAGTGCCGCATTTTCGGGGCAGGAGAAAGTTGTCCGTCCGGAGACAACAATCGTCGCGTCCGCGCCGGGCAGGCCTCCCTCTATCGTCACCCCCGAACTGTTGGCGCAGAGCCAGTTGTTCGTGTCGGAAAGGTCACCCGCCGTGCCGCCGCCCGTCCAGGTCGCCGTCGCCACGACGTCATCCCGAAGGAACACAGCCCTGAACTCTGCCGGCATGGACGTCCTCACGGAAATCTCAGCGTCCGACGCCGTGCCGGATGCAATCAGCCCAACGGGACCTTCCCAGTGGTCGAAGACGTATCCAGCAACCGCCGTCGCCGTAAGGTTCGTCTCCACAGGCGTGCCGAACGTGCCGTCAACGGAGACCGTCGCGCCGGGCGTGCCCTGCCCGATGGCAACTGTTCCCTGTCCCTCGCTCGTCGCCGTCACCGAGAACGTCGTCGGCACGGGCACGGCAACCTGCACTGCCGCGATCGCGCCCCGATACTTGCTCTTGTTGCCGAGATTCACCACGCTCACATCTACGCGGCCACCCGTTTCCTCAAGCAGCACGGGGCCGATCTTCAGGTAGTCGCCGCCGTGTACCAGGGTGTTGGCCACGGCGTTGGCGGAGCTTCCCCATGCCGTGCTGCCCTCTTGGACGACATTCGCCGCATACGTGTACGTAACGCCGTTGACAGTGACCGGCTCGAAGTTTCGATTCCCATCGTTCGTAGCCAGATAGACATAAACCCAGCAGTAGCCCGGGAACCCATTCGCGGCAGTCAGTCCGCTTATCGCACACGACTGCGCGGTATCGTCAAGATAGCTGTAGAAGAGGTTTCCACTCGTCACGCCCGTCCCGTTCGCCCATGTATGATCGCATGTATGCGCGAACGTCACATTACCGGGATGAGCCGTGCCGTCGTTCCACAGGAATCCAGTCTGGGCTTCCGACGCGCGCGCGTATGTGTTGTTCCAAAGGCTGCCTGCGACGGGGACGGCGCCGTATTCATCCGCCCCGGAAAGCGGACCGTAGTCTTTGTCGTTCTTTTTCTGTCCGCCGGAGAAGTTGACGGATAGCGTATAGTCGCTGCGTTCCCCGAAGTCAATCTGCACGGCGGAAAGCGAGCCGTGGTATTTCGTGGTCGTTCCATCCGATGCCGCCGCGTACGAGACGGTCACGGTTCCGTCGGTTATCTCCACGCCTTCGATCTTCAGGTAGTCGCCGCCAAGCACCAGCTTGTTGTTCTGCGCGAACGCGTAGCTGCCCCACGACGTCGTGCCCGCCGTCACCGCGCCGTTCGCGTAGGTGTAGGTCGTCCCGTTCACGGTCTTGGGACAGAACACGGCCCCTGAGCTCGCCCGGTCTGAAGCGCAATAAATATAGACCGTGCAAGTGGATGGGAAGCCGTTCTCCGCCGTCAGTCCCGATATGGTCAGCGTCTGCGCGGCAGATCCATCGAGAAACGAGTTGAAGATGTTGTCCGTCGTGGAGCTCGTACTTACCGACCAGGTACAGCTGGCGTTCCACGATGCAGATACGCCTGCCGCGACGGAGCCGTCGTTGAGCTTGATCGACGACGCGCTCGCCACGCCGCTTCCGTGCGTGGAGGAATGCGTCTGGAAGTTGTTCCAGTTGTCGCCGGCAACGGGCAACGCGCCAAAGAGCGTCGAACCGCTCACAGCGCTGAAGGCCGAATCGCCCGGATTCGCCGTCGAATCCCTCGGCCCGGCAAAGTTGATCGAGATCGACTTTCCCGTTCCGGCCCACGACGGCATTACCGCCGCCACGCAAATTGCCGCAATTGCGGCGCGAATCGTCTTTGTTCCCATACTGATTTCCTTTCTTGTCTTTGTTGAAGATTGGGTGTGTGAAAAACGCGGGCCGCGAGGCGCGGTCTGCGTCCCATGCGCGGACGCGCCACAGGGCGTCTGTGCGTGGTTCTGTGCGATTCTGTGTGCGGTTGCGGTCATGGGATAGTTTATGCCATTTCCGCCTGAAGCTTTTTGACCTGAACAAGCGAAAGGCCGGAGAATTTCGCGATGTCCTTCAACGCGAGCATCCCGCTCTCCAGCATCCGCTTAGCCGACGCGAGCATGCCCTCGCGCTTGCCCTCGCGCTTGCCCTCGCGCTTGCCCTCGCGCTTGCCCTCGGCCTTGGCCTCGGCCGCACGGCGCTCCGCGAATTCTTCTACTGCTTTGCACATGATGCGCCTCCCTTCTTCTGAATCCTTTAACTGACTAACTCTCTTCTTGAGAACGTCGTAATGCATCTTATTCGCATCGCGACAGTTGAAATCGCACATGAGACGCCCCAAGGCGTCATCGCCACGCCACATCCCATTGGCATAGACAACATGTGCGCCGTCGCCGAAATCCAAGCCGCACTTCTTGTCCATGCGGTCGAACACGTACACCCCCTGCCCTCGCCCCATCACGTCGTTCTCGGTGATAATGATGACATACGTGTCGCGCAACTTGCCGAAGTCTTCACCGGACTTGAGCGCGTTCGCATCCATCAGCGCGGAATTGTACCTCGCACGCTTCGGCTCGGCGCCCTTGTCGGCACGTTGTATCTCGATGTCGTATTCCCTGCCCTTCGAATCTCTCGCGAACACGTCGAACCTAACGCCGCGTCCCTGAAGGCTCTTGATTGGATACTCGGTCTGAGACTTGATCACCTTCAGGTCCTTCTTGCCGATGATGACTCGCAAGATAAGCTCGATGCACTCCGGCGCGTTCTCAAGGCACTTCGACATGAAGGTGTCATCCATGAGCCGGAAGTTCTCGACCAGCGCAAGGCTCTCCGGCTTCATGACATACGCAGAGCGCCCCGCCCCCTTCTTGCCGAGGGCGGACGCTTTGCTCCTGCCAGAATGTATTGCCTTCTCCATATTGTTTCTTTCCGTCCAAGGACGCCATGCCCTTGAACGCCGTATATTATACCAAAATTTCGCCCCGTTGTGTTGGACGATTTTGAAAAAAGTCTGGAGGGTGTTTTCTGCGCACGGCGGCGGTGATTTGTGATATACTTCTCGGCGGATTAGAGCGCCAGAGGGTCTTGTCTAATCAGACCCCATCGCAGTTCACGTGATGTTCGGTCTCTCCCCGTCAAGCGGCGGCGCAACTCATGCGAACGGGAACAGACAACGCGCCCCCTGGTTCTCAGCCAGGATGACATCCCATATCTCCGGCCGCCTCCCCCTGGTCGGAAGGGGGATGAAGAAGTCGCTTTGGCGTAGCGTTGCCTCGGCGCCTTTCGGAGAAGTGCGCAGAATCGCATACCCGATGTCGCCCCAATGCCCGGTAGATGGAAGGCTCATCCACTTTACCACGCGGCGACGCTTCTGCTTTTGCCATCCCTTGCCCCAACGGTGAATGTGACCGAAGATGAAGCCCGCCGCCGGCGACCTTCCCAGCAGATCCATTATTGGCTTGCCCTGCACCATTATCTCGGCGTATGGATGGTGGGCACACACGAGCACCGGGCGCTTCCACTTTGGAAGTTCGGCAGCGAGCCATTCCTGCTCCGCCTCGCACATGGCAGCTGGGACAGGCCCCTGATTGGATGCGCCACGTCCATCTGAGCCCGCAAGGGTGTCGAGCATCAGTAGATCGGCATGGCCTATGTCCGCGACGGACACCACTCTGCCGGGCACTCTGGAGCGGGCAACATATTCGGGATGCACCTCGAAGAACGCGGAGCGCCGGTCGTGGTTGCCCATGCCTATCGTGACGGCGATCCCAGCGTCCGAAAGCTGCCTCAGGAGAGGAGCAGAGGTCTCATAGTCCACCCTGCGGCCATACAGGAAAGCCAAATCGCCGCATATCACAACATTCCTGGGAAGTGGATTCATGCTCAGAACCTCCGCGACGGCAGACCGAAACCGGTCAAGCTGGTAGGATTCTCCGCCTCGCACATGCACGTCAGACATGAGCACGGTAAGACACGGGTCGTAGTCGCCAGCCGCCCCAGTGAAGAGCGACTTGCATCCGCCGAAGGCGGCCGCCGTTCCGGCGAGCGCGGAAAGACGAAGGAATGATCTTCTTGATGTGTTCATATCGGCGGTATTATGGTTTGTTTGCCATTCTTTTGTTCGCTGCCTAACTTGTCTGTTTACTGAAGAAGCTTCTCTACATCGTACATGACCTTTCGGAAGTTCTCTTCCGTGCGCGGCAGGGTCGGCCTGAGCGATTCGAGCGGACGCTCCCTCACCGCGCGCCTCTCCTCGTTGGCGTCCGTGCGGATCACGGCCTTGCGGTCGCCGCGCTCCACGGCGTCCTTCAGTCTTGCGGCCATCGCCTTCACCCTCGGCGCGTACCAGTGGCGCACAAGCTCGTACTGGTGGCTGCGGCAGTAGTTGCACGAGGCATTCTCCATAAGAGTCTTCGTGAAATCGGGGTTCTTGATCTTCTCCACGGCGTCGAGGCGGAGGTACGACTCCCAGAGCGAGTAGTCGGTGTGCAGCGCAAGAAGGTCGGCGAGCTTATCGGTGAGCGCGGCGATGTTCTCGGTTCGAGAGACGAGGGAACTGGCGGCATCTGCCCCGGCGCGCCATCTGGCGATGTCGCGGCTGAGCGCGTATAGGCGCGCCTGTATCGTCCGGTCGAGGACCATGCGCGCGATGTCGATCGTGTCGCGTCGGATGAACTCGTCTTTCCAGGGCAGCTTCGCCAATATCCCGAACACAGGCTCCGCACCCTTCGTGGCCGTCGTCCACTCCTCGACCTTCTTGTCGTCCCAGCGCGGCTCCAGGCCGCCGAGGTGAAGGGTCCGCCCGACATTGCCGAGCCACGTCAGGAGGCGCGACGCCGGGAGCGACGCCGTCCAGGCGGACTTCATCAGCTCTGCATGTTCGCCGTACCGGCTTGCGCAGAACTCGTTGAGCACTTCGCCGTGCGGGACTGGCGCATTCGACCATGCGTTCGCCGTGAAGAAGCGGAGGCATAGCGTGTCGGTGTGGCTCGACTCCGGCCAGAGGATGTACCCCACGCAGGCGGGATCGTCCTGCACGATCTTCTGCCGCTCCTCGATGAGCGGGTAGTCCGCGCGAGCGTCGAGTCCGTCCTCGTACGCGAGGAAGATCGAATACGTGTAGGGGAACTTCCCGACGACGCCCCATTGCGTGAAGTTGTTGCGTCCGCGCCCGGGCCCCGGCCTGAGGTCGGCCTCGTAGTCCCAGATTATGTCGCGCTTTGGGTCGAGGCGCGGCAGGAGCGCGCGTACCTCCTCTGGCTTCCACGTGAGGTAGAAGTCCCATCCGGCGAGCAGCACCTTTGCGTCGGGATAGTCGCGGTGGGCGCGATCGAGGAACATGTCGAGTGCCTTGACCTTGAGCTCGAAGTTCTGCTGCCGGTTCGTGTAGCACATCCGCTCGCCAAGGCCGATTGTGTGGAGCAGCCTCGGAGCGGGCGCGTCCTTGCCGTACGCATCGACCGCGACTTTCGTCATCTTCCAGTATTCGTCCGCCCACTTCGGGTCGCGGATGTCCCAGACCTGCCCGTTGCGCTCGCCGTACTGTCCGTTGGAAAGAGGGAGGAACGGAGGATTCTTCTTGTCGAGGAAGTCCTCGGGCGTGCGCGAATACCAGTGCGTCATCGTGCCGAAGTCCTCCGGCATCATCAGCCCGCGGTCGAAGGCGTACTTCTGCAGCCTGCGCCGCAGCTCGCCCCGGTACTGGAGGCTCCAGAACAGCGTGCGGTCGTTGTATCCCGTTCCCGCGCCGGGGAGCCGCTTCGCGGGATCGGGGTATTCGCACACGTCGGGGAACGTCCGCTGGAACAGGTCGTCCTGCCCGATACGGAGCATCAGCACGTTGAGGCGGCGCTTGAGCGTCCAGTCGATCTCGCGCTTCCAGTCCCCGGGTCCCCAGTGCTCGGCCTGGAAGCGCGTGAGGCCGCGGTGCGCGAAGTAGCGTATGCCGCGGTACTCGAAGTGCGCCTCCTCGTGGACGTCGAGGCCGGAGAGGTCGATGGTTTCGCGCTTCGGCACGACGTCGCCGTCCCAGAACCAGTGGCATCCGCCACGACGTTCGAGAAGGTCGTAGAGCCCGTACCACACGCTTCGCATGTTAGAGCCGGTAATGGTGACGGCGGCTCGCGGGGACGCTCGCTCTGCTAGGGCATCCGCTTCGTGGACGGCCTCCGGCCGGGGGATACCTCTCGAAACGATACTGTAAGCATCCCTGCCACACTTCGACACCTTGGGGTCGATGGCAAACTCGACGCACCCCTTCGGGGCATCCTTTCCAGTTATCTGTCTGAAGTACTTCGAGAATTCCTCTCGCTGAAGTTCAAATGACGATTCGGCGTTTGCCTGAAGCACCACACAGATTGCCGCCGCAATCGCTGCGCGGATTGTCTTCGTTTCCATGCTTTTTGTCTTTCATTTTCTTGGCGAATTTTCGTCACACGATGCAACTACAGTGACAACGAGGCTACCTAACGATCACCATGAAGCCCTTGCGCTCCCATGTGTAGGTGAGGCGCACACGCTGGGAGTCGGTCGCGGTGTAGGTATTGCCGTCCTGCTTCGCGCCAGCGACCCACGCGCTACCGTTCCACGTCTCGACGCGCAGTCTTGGATGATAGTGCCTTCCATCCTCGACCACTTGCGCCGCCGTGATCGTCACGCTTCCCGTAAGCTCGTACTCGCCCGCAGGGATGGACGTTAAAGCCGTGACCGCACCGTTGGTCGCGATGATGAGGTTAGCGTAGTCCGCGAAGTTTCCACGGAAGCGTATCTCGTCAACCTTGCGGTTTTGCACAAGCTCCGCTTCCGTCAAGGCGCGGTTGTAGATGCGCACGGAATGGTACGTTCCCTTCGCGTATGCCTTCGAACTGCCACCCTGCCCGCCCCACGAGAAATTCCTTGCCGGAACGGTCGTGTTCGTGCGCGTCTTGCCGCCTGTCAACGTCGTCCCCTGCACGAGGTAGGTTACGCCGTCGCCGAGAATCGCCGTGGCATACTTCCCTTCCCAAGGCTCAAAAGTCGGTCGGTTTTTCCACGATGATATCCCAAGTGTATCTACATTGAACTGGAGCTTATTGCTACTCGACGTCGTGCTGGTATTGTTGATGAATACGACCGCGTCGTTGCTCGGACTGCCGAAGAAGATGGCGTAGTAGCCGCTTCCGTGAGGCTGTTGCGTCCAATCCACCACGGTGGCAAGCTGGATTGACAGGTTCGGGCCGCCGACATTGATACCGGGGTCTTCCACGCTCGCCTGGACATTGCCCGTGAAATTGAAGGCGTTTCCGGCCCAGGTGCCGTTGGCGGTGTTGAACGCCGCACTGGGCTGATCGGCGACTAGGTTCCTCCATGTGCGCGTGTAGGTGTTGTGCAGATGGTCTGCACCGTGGTTGCTGATGGCGTCGAAGTTGCCCATAAGCCCGTCCTGCACATAGTCGAAGGCCGTGAAGTCAGCCGCCGTGCGCAGCCCCTGCGTGATTCGCCAGAACCATGTGAGGCGGCGGTTCGCCGCGCCGGTGGTGGTCGAACTGAGTTCAACCGTCAAGCCCGCCCCTGTGGAATCGGTGTTCCACTGGCGGGTCGTCGAGTTCCACGTTTCGATACGGTAGCCCGTGCAGGTGTATGTTTTTCCGTCAACCGTAAGTGTTGCGGGGGCGGAGAACGACTTGGAGGCGTTGCGGACAATGTACGCGCCCTCGCCGTCGATCTTCACCTTACCGTCTGGCGATTCGCTGCGCACAAGCACGGCGTCCATCGCGTCGAGGTTGGCGAACCTGCCGAAGAAACGCGCCTCGTCGATCGCCCGGTTGTAGGCGATTTCATCCGAAGATAGCACACGGTCGTAAAAACGCACCGCACAGACCTTCCCGTGCAGGATGTGGCAGTAGTAGCCGTTGGCATTTTCGCCTTCCGTGCCGATTGCAAGCCTGTGGATTCCGGCAGAGGTGTTGGCGGGCAAGGTCTTGGTTCCGGTCTTCCATGAAGCCCCGTACGACGAGGTAAGCGTGACCGTGTTCGCTGTCGTCGCGTCGAACGTCCGGTTGATGAAACGACCGTCCCAATCTGTCGTATTCGGACGGTATGACGAATTGGCGTGCGAATAGGAATACACCTTGTCGGCATTGTCGCTTTCGACGTTCACGTAGAGGTTGAACCTGTTGCTGAGGTCGATTCCGCCAAAGAAGCAAGGCCAACGTATGCCGTTGCTGACGAAATGCTTCTTCGCTTCGGCGTTGTCGTAGTCGGCGACGACCTGCGCCGTTGATTGAAGCCCGAGGTTGACGAAGTTCGCCATCGCGAAGTAGTTGCGGCTCTTGAAGCGGTAACCGTCGGCGTCCCAGGAGCCGTCGGCGGAATTCGCATGCCAGTACGACGAGGCGATAGCCGTCTTTTCCGCGATGCCGGCGCCGCCGTATGTGCCGAGGTTCGCCCATGTCGTTGTATTCGTATTGTGCGGTAGGCCGAAGCCCGCGTTGCGGATGCCGTCGAAGTTGAGGACAAGGCCGTTCTGCACGTAGGCGTCCGCGTCAAGCGGCTTCGCGCCGCTCGTCATGTTCCAGTTCCACGTAAGGCGCACCTTGGGACGGGCGAGGCAGTTTGTGTAGGCGAAGGACGATTCGTCGGCATGCACCTCCGCCGCACGCCACGCATTCGTGGCGGAGTCCCAGACCTCGAGCGTGTAGCCCGCGAGCGCATACGTGCAGCCGTTCGTCGTCACGCTCGCCGGAGCCGTGAACGTGCAATGCCCGTTCACCATGTACTTGCCGTTCATCTGCGTTCCCTCGATGCCGGCCGCGTCCGACCAGACGACGACGTTGACGTTCGTGTCCGCACCGCGATAGCGCACTTCGTCGAGCATCCTGTTCCACGCAAGCTGCTCCGCCGTGAGTTCGGCGTTGTAGATTCTCACGGCGTGGTAGTCGCCCACGGTTGCGGGACGGCCACCCTCATGAGTGCCACACCAGTGGAACTGGTAGTTGAATGCCTTCGAGGGAGTTGATGTTTTCGACTTGATGCTGGAGGCCGTCTCGCCAAGGAGCCGGATGTCGGAATCGACCATTGCCGTGATGTACCGACCATCCCAAGGGTTGATTGCCGGACGGTTGTTGCTGGCTCCCCCGAACTTGTCGGCCTTCATGATGAGTTTCTGGGACTTCGCGCTGGCCGACGTGTTCTGATAGTACAGGCTGAACTCGTTGTCCGGGCTGCGGAAGAAGATGGTGTAGATGTTCGAGCCGCTGTACTGCTTCGTGGAGTCGATCGTCGTGACGAGCTGGACGGCCATCTTGCTGCCAACGTTCAATGTCGACTTCAGGCGCACGTAACTGTGTATCTCGTCGCCGGTAGAGTAGAAGGAGTAACCGCTGCGCCAATAGCCGACGTTCCCGACGAACTCCGCGTCCGGGTAACCGGAGACGAGGTTCTTCCATTCGGTCGCGGTCGGGTTGTGCGGCTGGTTGATGCCGACGTTGCGGATGGCGTCGAAGTGCCCCATGAGGCCGGACTGGATGTACGCCACTGCGTCAAGCGGGATCAACGCACCCACCCGGTTCGTGACCTCCGCCGGAATGTCGTCGTAGGTGATCTCCGCCCATACGTCGGGTTCGACGACGGGATCGACGCCCGGCTCTTCGGGGTCGTCGGCGAACGACGCGAATGGCATTGTCGCACTCGCGGCGATTGTGAGCGCTGCGGCTATCGCGGCGCGGATTGTTGTTGTTTTCATGTTTGTCGCCTTTCCTTCACCTGTTGAAGATTGGGTGTGTTAAAAACGCGGGCCGCGAGGCGCGGTCTGCGTCTCTCGGCTCATGTCGTTAAAGGGTTTGTTGTGGTTGATTCCAACGGGCAAGATGCCCGTGTTCTGGTCGATGCTGTGTCGCGTGGCGTGTACATGGCGGCGTTGGTTATCTCACGCCTCCGTCGGCTGGAGCTTCTTGACCTGGGCGAGCGAAAGGCCGGTACATTCGGCAATCTCTTTCAACATAAGTTTCCCGTTGGCGAGCAATCGCTTCGCCGTCGCGATCATGGTCTCACGCTTGCAGCGCGCTTCACGGCGCTCTGCGAATTCTTCTACTGCTTTGCACATGACGTGCCTCCCTTCATCTGAATTCTTGAAATGACTAACTTGCCTCTTTAGAATGTCGAAATACATTTCCGCTGCGTTGCTGCACAGGAAATCGTGCATCAACTTGCCAATGTCGGATTTGCTGCGCGTCGCTCCGTTCACATAAATGATATGCGTACCGTCACCCAGACACTCACCCATATCATCCCGACGCTGATATGAGTATGTGTCTTTTCCTCGTTTCATCATGTCGTTCTCTGTAATGAAGATGACGTAGGTATCGCGCAGCTTGTCAAAATCCTCGCCCGCCTTGAGCGCGTTCGCGTCCATCAGCGCGGAGTTGTACCTCGCGCGCTTCGGCTCCGCGCCCTTGTCGGCCCGCTGGATCTCAATATCGTATTCCTTGCCTTCGGAATCCCTTGCGAATACGTCAAAGCGAACGCCGCGCCCCTGAAGGCTCTTGATAGGGTACTCGGTCTGCGACTTGACAACCTTCAAATCCTTCTTGCCGAGGATGATCTGCAAAATCAGCTCAATGCACTCCGGCGCGTTTTCAAGGCACTTC
>CACWIW010000186.1 GCA_902761035.1 uncultured bacterium
GATCGTACACTCGTTCAGGAAACCCTACGAGGCGGTCGTCACCGACAAGATCATCGAGAAGAACCTGCACCGCAACCGCAACGATTCCAAAGAGGACCGCGTCCTTTACATCACGGTCGTGCGCACGACGGACGGGCGCAAGAAGAAGATCAAGGAGACGGGGTTCAGGCCGTTCGTGTGGAACTTCATGAGCGTGGGCGACCGGTTCCGCTACCATCCGCAGTTCGATTTCCCGTACGAGCTCTACGACAAGCCCAAGGCGGGGAAACTTCGCTGCGTCGTCTGCTCGAAGGAGAATCCGCTGGAGTCCGACCGCTGCAGCCGATGCCACGCGCCGCTGCTGAAATAGGAACAGCAAATGGAACGTGGCGAAAACGGCGTGTTGAAGTGGACGCACGCGAAGAACCTGTACCGCGACTGGGGCAGCATCAAGGCATGCCTCAAGGCTTTCTCGCTGACGATCGCGATTTGCTTCGCGCTGGTGCTGTCGCTGATCGGCTGCGCCGGCGGGATGAAGTCTGACGACTTCCTGTTTCAGTGCAAAATCTGGGGCTGCATCCTGCTCGGATTCTGGCTGATGACGTTCATTTGCTGGTCCATCTGGGCGTGGGCGAACGGCGGCGTGGACGAGTGGGAATACGAGATGGACGACGACGGCATACGGGGCATGAAGATCGTCCGCAAGGCGTGGCGCATGAAACTCCTGCGCGGCCTCGCGTGGATTGCGATGCTCCTTCCCTCGAGGCCAAATCAGAAAATGGCATTGCGACCTCTCCTCTTCGACAATTTGAATAAGAAGACGGATGTCTCGTTCGCCTCCGTGAAGGGCGTTTCATTTGACGAGAAAAAGTGCCAGATCGCATTGGAGACGACGGGCGACTCGAAGGAGATCCACGTGCCGCGCGAGGACTACGCCGAAGTTTTGGCGTACATCGAGGAGCGCATCCCGAAGAAGAAGCCGAAGAGGCAAAGAACGGGCGGTCGGAAAAAAGCTTCCACAACTGATTCAGAAAGGAAATAGCAATGAAGAAGAGATTAGGCCGCAGAAAGCCAGTAAGTGAGGTAATACGCCATGACACCTGATGGAAAGGGCGTATACCGCTGGCGGTATTCGGTGAACCTATACAGGAATCCGGGGCTGCTCTGGCTGTTCTACAAGGTGTTCGGCGGAATATTCGCCGGGTGCATGCTCTTCGTGCTGTTCCTTGGGGACTTCAAGGTCAGCCCCGAGGGCGTAAAGTGGGGGCTGGTCGGCTTCGCCGTGATGATCGCGATAGTCACCTTAGCCTACTACATCTACGCGCTCATTCAGGGCGGACGCTACACATGGGACTTCGAGATGGACGAGGACGGCGTGAACGGGGTGCAGGTGGCAAACGAGGCGAAGCGCAACAAGGTGCTGGGTACGGTCGTCGCAGTGATGGGCGCGGCCACGGGCAACCTCACGCAGATGGGCGTGGGGACGATGGTCGCCTCTGGCAACGGGTGGGATTCCCAATTCGCGACCGTCAGCAAGGTCAAGCCCGACCGGAAGCACAACACCATCAACATCCACAACGGACTCTTCCACAACCAGGTGTTCGTCGGCGACGAAGACTTCGACTTCGTGCTCGACCATATCACCTCGCACAGCCCGAAGCTTCTGAAATAGGGACAGCAAAAGGAGCGAGACGACTACGGCATCGCGGAACTCCTTCAGAGGAAAAACGAAGAGAAAAAGAACCGGCGGCCGTAAAAAAGCTTCCGCAATCGATTCAGAAGAGAAAGAGGTGAAACCATGAAAAGGCTTGTATTGACTGCAATCGCTGCGCTGGCGCTCTCCGCCGCGCCGGCGGCGAGCACGGGAGGAAATCTGCTGTGCCACATTTCATTCGACGACGAGTCGAAGCCGTTCAAGGCCGAGGTCGGGAAGGATGCGTTCGTGCGCTTGGGCAAGAACGAGCGCGTAGAGGGTCTGAACAAGACTAAGTGGACGAATGAAGGCGGCGACGGCGGCGTGACGGTTCCCAAGGACACGTCCATCGCCATTCCGGTCCCGGACGCGCTGGCGAAGGAGTCGGGGCGTCCCTACTCCGTCCTGCTGAAGCTGAAACTGCATGGCATGGCGACCCATCCCGTATTCAACATGCCGGCCGACAAGATGGACGACGCGCTTATCACCAGTACCCTGTATGGAAGACTGTGCCTCAGACAGCATGAGAGGGACGTCAGGAGCAGAGGCGGCTACGGCGTGGTCCCGCAGGGCAAGATCTTCACGCTTCTCCTGTGCTTCGGCGCGGACACCACGACCGCATTCATCGACGAGAAGCAGATACTCTCCAACTCGGGGCTGGTCGAGGGGAAACTTGCGGGAAGCCGCGCCGACTGCTCCAAGGCTGGCGGATACTTCCTGCTTCGCGGGTGGGCCGGCGATCCCCTGCCAGCCGACATCACCTTCTACGACGTGAAGATCTATGACGGCGTTGTGGATCCACGCGACAAATTCGGCGTAGGGAAGAAAACTCCCGCAGAGAACGCAGAGGGCGCAGGGAATAAGACCCCGCCTTCGAACACCTCATCGCCATCTCCGGTCGCGACGCCTACTGTGAACAACCCGGCGTCCCCTGCGGGTGGCAAAAACGGCCAGACGGGCGGCGCGACAAGCACAAATGGCGGCGAGGGTGGAGCATCCGGGAACTGGCTCTGTCGCATTACGTTCGACGACAGCGCAAACCCGCTGAAAGCGGAAGGTGTGGCGGATGCCTTCGTGCGAAAAGGCAGAAGGGGCACGACCGAGCGCGTAAGCGGCATGGGGGACATTAAGTGGACGAGCGCAGGCGGCGACGGTGCGGTGGAGATCCCGAAGGACTGGCATATTGCGTTGCCGGTGCCTGACAAGCTTGCGAAGGAACCAGGGCATCCGTACTCGATCGAGATGAGATTCAGGCTTTCGGCATTGAACGACTGGCAGCCGCTCTTGAACATGCCGGCGGACAATGCGTCAGACGCGCTTGTGTATGTGAACAAAGGGGATTCGCGTCTGGCAATCAAGCAGCACAACAAGGCGGGCGGATCCGCCGTATGCGGGGAAAGCGGATTCGTCGTCGGGAAAGACCATACACTAGTCCTGAACTTCGGCGCGAACAAGACGACGGCGTTCCTGGACGGCAAGCAGGTGTTCACGCGCGAATGCACGTTGGCCGGAAGCTACGCCGACTGCTCCAAGGCGGGCGGCTATTTCCTGATACGCGGCGACGATGACGGCGAAGGCGGAACCGTCACGTTCTACGAAGTGAAGGTATATGACGGAGCCGTGGGAGCGACAACTCCCGCAGAGAACGCAGGGGGCGCAAAGAATAAGAACCCGCCTTCGAACACCACATCGCCTTCTCCGGTCGCGACGCCTACTGCGAACAATCCGGCGTCCCCTGCGGGTGGCAACAACGGCCAGACGGGCGAGCCGAGTGCAGAAGTCCAGCAGACGCTCACCACGTTTTCAGAGGACAACGGACTTTCCGCCGCCGAGAAGATTCCCGCGCTCAAGGAGTACATCGAGACGCACCTCGACGAGCCGGGCATCGAGAAACTTATCGACCTTCTCGAAAAACTCGCGAAGGAGGCGAATGACGCAGAAACGCTCAAGTGGGTGGAGAAAATCAGAAAGAAACTCGCCGAGAAGAACTCCAAGCCAGACAATCAAGGCGATTCCGGCGGAATGAACCAGGTCCGTGGCGGACCAGGAGTCATGATCTCCCGACTGGATTTCGAGACCAAAGACCATCCTCTTAGGAACCTATTCTCAAGTCCGCCGGTTTTGCTGCGGGATAACAAGACGAATGTCATTCAAAATCCGAACAGCTATATTTCTGTCGGAGTCTCAATCGACGACGGCGCGATTTCGCTCCAGAAGAATCACCATCTGGCACTTCCCATTCCAGATGTCTTGACGAAAGAACCGGGACATCCATATTCAATCTCAATGAAGATATGGCCCATTAAGACTTCTAGTTGTAAGCCTCTTCTGAATATGCCAGCCGACAACAAGACCGGTGCTCTGGTGTATGTCACGCCTATCGGACAGATCGCGTTGAAGCAACATGGCAAATCCAGCGGATCTGCGATTTATGGAGATCGCGGCTTCAGATTCGTCATTCAGACTGTCTTGCTCCAATTCGACACGAACCGCACGCGGATTTTTCTTGATGGAAAAGAAATACTTTCGCACGAAGGTCCGCTCGCGGGGAGTTATGCCGACTGCTCCAAGGCCGGTGGTTATTTCCTTATTCATGGCGACAAAAACGGCGAGGACAACTCAATCGTTTTCTTCGATGTTGCGGTTTACGACGGCATCGTCGATCCGAAGAAGGTATTCGGCTTCAATCTGAGCGAGGACGTCCCGCTTGATGTAAAGCCAAGCGGCATAAAGCCCGGCAGCGGAATCGTGTGGCGGCACAGGAAAAACGGCGGGAAGAGGCTCGATTGGGATCTTCCGCCCGACCAGTACAGGATACTGGGAGAAATCTCGATGCTCAGAAAATGGTTCAGACCGTCGCAGGCGTCTTCCGACGGCGGGGAACAGGAATTCCTCGCATGTTCCCAAAACAGGTTCGACGGATATTTCAGGATCGAGGACTGGCTTGCCGGCAAATGGAAGATGACATGTGGAGGATACGATGACTACATGGCGCTTGCGATCGACGGCAAATGGATTTTCAAGCACCCCACATCATCGGAGAAGGTGACCTTGAACTGGCAGGCGACGGAGGGCATCCACCGCTTTACCGTGGTGTTCGGAGACACATGGGGCGAATGGGGCAACTGCATTGAATCCGGGATGGCAACGCCAATCATGCTGGACATGAACGACGGGGAGAATACGATGATATTTGAACACTTTGTCAACGAGTTCAGGGTCGCGAAGGACAATGTTGACCGTCTCTGCCGCAAATCCAAAAAACGCCCCAGCGCAGAATTCAAGGAGACCGTGGGAAAGTTTGTGGCGGATGGCGGCGTTGACGCGGCGAAAAAAGTGCCGGCACTGAAGGAGTACATCGAGACGCACCTCGACGAGCCGGGCATCGAGCTGCTTATCGAACTTCTCGAACAAATCGCGAAGGAGGCGAACGACGAGGAAACTCTCAAGTGGGTGGAGGAAATCAGAAAGAAGCTTGCCGACAAGAAATCCGGCGGCGTAGCATTGGAAAACCCCGGAAAGCAGGGGGAGACTGGTGGCAACGAGCCGCCCAACGTCAACCCTGCCGACAACGGCAATCCGCCCGCGACGCCAGCGCAGACCGATCCTGGAATTACGCCCGCGACGCCGACACAGACCGATCCGGGAAATACGCCCACGACCAACCCGCCCGCCGCGACCAATCCCACGGGAGGTGGTGGGGACGGCGGCAAAACGACAGGCACAACTGGCGGTGGCGGCGATGAACCGCAACCCGGCGGCGGGGAGAACGAACCATATATAGAACCTGAGGACACACGACAGCCTTTTGGTGATGTAAGCACAGAGGAGACAAAAACGGTCGAGGATGTGAAGATTCCTGATGGACTGGACATGCGGACTGGCGACACCGGCGTCTGGCGGCTGTCCTCCATTGAAAGCAAACGGAATCCCAGCACCACGAACGTCCAATATGAAGTGCATGGGACGAGGCACACGATGCGCTGCGGCGGAAAAGTTTACGAATGCAGCGTGGAAGAACCGGCAAAGCTTGTCAGGGACGGTGGCTTCCTGATCATGAAATCATCCGACGTTCAGACCGAGGACAAGGAAACTGAAAAAAAGCTTGCCGGTTGCTTTTATGCATACGGACTGGACAAAAATGGCAAGGCGATTCCTCATGCAACCCGCAAGTACGGGGATCTTCTGCCTGGCTGCAAGACGCCCGAATGCACTCTTCCGTGTACATTCATGAGGCTGAAGTTTGCAGGCGGGGAAGACGGCAGCGTGGCAAAGATGATAGTCGTTTTCAAGTCCAAGGCCGGCTACTTTGCATGGACATACGAATACGGTCGCGCCAACGTCAGGTCCAAGGGTGGATGCTGGCGGATGGCAAACATTGAAGTTCGATGCAGTCCAAGCATTCCAAAAGGCGACAGGGTGGCGGAACCTTACGACTCTGCCAGCAAGCTCACACCAAAAACCGTTTATGTCAATTTGTACAGGGCTAGTCCACTTGTCCATCGGCACAGATGGGAGCATTACGCATGGTATAAACACTTCGACAAGGGGGATCGGCTGGCGGCCTATTGCGACTTCGAATGTTATTGCTCCCAGCCGCCATTTGTGGGTTTTCCCGGAGACAAGCTTGAAATGAGCCTAAAGTACAATACGATACGCAATCACAACGTCGGCAACATCCAGCGCGTAGGCGTCAATCCAAAGGTGTCAATCTGGATTGGAAATAGCTTTCGGGACTACTCCTTTCATGACATGTATTGGGGCGGTCGTGTCGAATATTCCGAGGAAGAGTCGGGATTGACGATATTCCCTGATTTTCCGGGCCATTCGTTCAAGTCTTCAAACACGCCAGAACAGGTAGAAAGGCTAAATGAAGGCGTAGGAGAGCCTGTAGCCAAGGAGTTCGGCGGTGCATATGTGTTTTCCTGCGAGTACAACGGTGGCTATATTGCGCCGTATACAATCGTGCGTGACGGTAAAGAAGAGCGTGTCCAACCGAAGCGTCAGCAAGAGATAAAGGACGTCTATTATAAGAATTCGTTCCCCGAGTTGCAGTGTGGGGTGGAAAGGCAGAGGACGCCGACGCTGGCGATATCCTTCTACACAAGCTACAACGAACGGAGGGGGAGTTCGACACGGTGGCTATATGAATGGGAGGACGAGGAGATCGAAGAAGTGGATCCTTCCGTTCACCAAGATGAGCCAAAGACGGAAGAGCCGGCGGAGCCGGAAGCGGAAGAGCAGGGCGAGGCCGTGATCAAGTTCGCGCAGAACGGCATGGGACTGCCCGCGAACAAGGACAAGTTCGTCCTGAAGAGCGAGGACAAGAAGAAGAACAAGGTCGGGCTGGACGAGTACCGCATCCCGTTCGTCGTCCTCAACATGCCCACGAACCGGGAGTACAAGGTCTCGTACTCCATGCGGCGCATGGGCGCGGCCGGGGAGGACGGCCGGTATCTCGAGGCGGACGCGATCTCGAACGCCATCCCCTACAGTGTGGAGATCGTCAAGGACCCCGGCGTCAAGACGAACTTCTTGCACGAGGCCGTCGTCAAGGAGACCGGCACGTACGAGCTTCCGGCGGGGACGAGCGAGGGCATCCTCCTGAAGGTGGTCGCTGAAAGCGGCAAGAAGGGCGACAAGGACTACGTGAACGTCTATGAGACGTTCCCGATCTACCGCATCCACCTGGGCCTCTCGTTCATGCTGCAGGCGAACACGATACCCTGCTACCTCGAAATGGGCGAGAAGAGCAAATACAAGCTGGACAAGCAGGACATCGCGGGAGACCCGGAGAAGGACCCGGACGACAAGTACGTCATCCGGCAGGAGGACTTCGAAGTCCCGATGCGCGAAGGCGCGATGCTGCTGCTCCTCTACGACGAGGACCGCGAGGACTTCATCCGCATCCCGGCGGTTCCAAGCGAGACGCGCGTGAAGGCCACGAAGGTCGCGAACGACCGCTACTGCCAGACGCGCGACGCCGAGGAGAACCACCAGGAGCTGGTCGACAGGCTCGGCATCAAGACGATCTCGACGGGCAAGAAGCGCGCGAACGGCTCGCACATCGTCAAGATCGCGCCGACGAAGGGCGTCCTCGACCCGCCGCTCCGCCTCCTGGCGAACCTTGAGGTCGACGCCGTGTACAGCAACAGGGTGTCCAACTTCTCGCGGACGTTCACGGCGAAGAAGCAGGTGCTCCTCCACTCGCAGCCGCTGCGCGTCATCGAGAACGCGGACGACGAGCGCCAGTACCTTGAGCGCGACACGCACATCCGCAAGCGGCTGGAGCGCATCAGGTTCAAGATCGAGGGCACGTGCCCAGACCGTCTCTTCTCGCTGCGGAACATGATCGACCGCATGATCGACGGCTACGACAGCCGCTTCGGCTACGACGAGCGCCAGGTCAAGAGTGTGATGGATACATACGTGGGATTCATCGAGGGAAGGTTCATGGGCGCGAACGGCGTGCCCTACAAGGTGACGTTCAGCGACGACCTGAAGGCGTGCTATGCGTTCATGCAGGGGCTTCGCGACAACACGGGCTTCCTCGGCCGGATGGCGATGGGCGTCCTCACCGGCGGCGTGTCCGAGCACGTGTTCACCACGATGACCGTGCTCGAGAACATGCAGAACGAGATCATGACGTGCAAGGACGCCAAGGAGTTCGGCTTCTTGGCGGCGTTCAAGATCGGCGCGGAGGAGATCGGCAAGCAGGTTCTCATGGAGATGGTCGCGCAGGGCGCGATTCAGGGCGCGGCGAAGTCGGCGAACATCGACTTGAACGCCACGATGCAGATGTGGGCGGGCAAGTACCGCAAGGCGATGGACGGGGCCGACTCGTGGCTGCAGAGCAAGTCCAGCCTCTACAAGGCCGGCGACAAGGCTCTCCAGACCTGCAAGAACTTCCTCGGCGGCGGAACGAAGACTGCGGCCAAGGCGGTCGAGAACGTCGTCCGCTCCGAGGAGGAGGCGGCGAAGCGGGCGGAGGAGCTCCTGAA
>CACWIW010000187.1 GCA_902761035.1 uncultured bacterium
GAAGAAGGCCGGCTGCGTGGCGCTCGTCCACGGCGCGACGGGCCGCGGCAACGACCAGATGCGCTTCGAGCGCTACACGAACGTGCTCGACCCGAAGTTTGGCGTGTACGCCCCGTGGCGCGATTCGGACCTCCTCAAGAAGTTCCCCGGCCGCACTCAGATGGTTGAGTTCCTCGCGAAGCGCGGCATCGTCGCGTTCGTGGGTACGAAGAAGAAGTACTCCACCGACGCGAACCTCGCCGGCCTCTCCCACGAAGCGGAGGACCTGGAGTCGATGGAGACGTCGATGCGCATCGTGAAGCCCACGATGGGCGTGTGGCCCGAGAAGGCGCCGAACAAGGTCGAGAAGGTCACGCTCTCCTTCGTGAAGGGCCGCTGCGTGGCCGTCAACGGCAAGAAGATGACGCCGTACGAAGTCATGCTCGAGATGAACAAGATCGGCGGACGCAACGGCATCGGCATGAAGCACGCGCTCGAGAACCGCATCATCGGCACGAAGAGCCGCGGCGTGTACGAGGCGCCGGGCATGGAAGTGCTGAGCTGGGGCCTCAAGTACATCTACGAGGGCGTGATGGACCGCCGCTCGACGCTCCTCTTCCAGCAGCTCTCCAAGCTCGTCGCCGACCAGATCTACGACGGACGCTGGTTCGACCCCGCCACCCAGGCCGCGCGCGCCGCGATCCAGGTGTGGGCGGACAAGGCGACGGCCGACATCACCCTCGGCCTCTACAAGGGCAACATCTTCTTCGAGTCCCTCACGGGCCTCAAGGCCACGATCTACAACGAGGCCGACAGCTCGATGGAGGCCTCCAACGGACTCAACCCGCACAGCTCGCAGGGCTTCGCGGAAATCCAGTCCGTCGAGGCGAAGATGCTCGCGAAGTCGGGCCAGATCGTCGCAAAGTAACACAGCGAGGGGTGAGAAGATGTCAAGCCGCGAATACTCCGCCGACGAGCTGCGCGAGGTGCTGTCCGGGATGGGCGTCAAGGACGTCGTCTCGGCGGCGCGCTACGGCAGCGGGCATATCAACGACACGTTCAAGGTTGACTGCGCGTCCGGGACGTCGTACATCCTCCAGCGCATCAACACGGACATCTTCGACCCCGACGCCGTGATGTCGAACATCCGCCGCGTGACGGAGCACATCCGCGCGAAGGGCGGCGGCACGCTGGAAGTCGTCGCCTACACACGCCCGTGGCGTCTCTACGCCTTCATCTCGGGCGCGCACACGGTGGACGTGATCACCGAGGCGGGACAGGCGTTCAAGGCGGCCAGCGCGTTCGCGGACTTCCAGAACGCGCTCGCCGACCTGCCCGCGCCGCGCCTGATCGACATCATCCCCAACTTCCACAATACCGTCTCGCGCATCGCGCAGCTCGACGCCGCGCGCGCGGCGGACGTGAAGGGCCGCGCCGCGTCGTGCGCTGCGGAGCTCGACTTCGTGGACGCCCGCCGCGCCGAGGCTTCACGGATCGTTGACCTCATGGCGCGCGGCGACATCCCCGAGCGCATCACGCACAACGACACGAAGATCAACAACGTGATGCTCGACGACGTGACCGGACTTGGCACGCACGTGATCGACCTCGACACGACGATGCCCGGCTGCGCCCTCTACGACTTCGGCGACATGGTGCGCACCTCCACGGCGAACGCCGCCGAGGACGAGCGCGACCTCGCGAAGGTGTTCTCGCGCAAGGAGTACTTCGAGCAGCTCGTCAAGGGCTACCTTGGCAAGGCGAAGTTCCTCAACGAGGCGGAGCTCGCGAACCTCGCGTTCTCCGGACGCCTAATCACCCTCACGATCGGCATCCGCTTCCTAACGGACTACCTCGCGGGCGACGTCTATTTCCACACGACGTGCGACGACCACAACCTCGTGCGCGCGCGCACGCAGTTCAAGATGGTGCAGTCGATGGAGGAACAGGCCGCCGACTACGAGGCGATCGTCCGCGCGTCCGCGTCGTCTCTCCGGGGGTGACGCTTCTGGATTGTTCACCAATCATCAATCCTCATTGTTCACCAATCTTAAATACAAATTTGCGCGATGCATGAATTCGACCTAGAACAGCGAGTCGCCCAGTATGCGGCTAGGGCAATATCTGTTTGCGAGGCATTGCCGTCGCGCGTAGGTGCCAGTCATCTGCAAGACCAGCTTTTCAGGTCTGCTACTTCGGTTGCAGCTAACTATGCCGAGGCATGCGTCCCGGAATCACGAAGGGATTTTGCTCACAAGACAAACGTCGCACTCAAGGAACTGGTCGAGACAAGAATGTGGCTGCGCATCATTGCCATGAAGAAGTATCTGAAGCCTGGCCTTCTTGACGACTTGCTTGAAGAAACTGATGAGTTGGTAAGGATCTTCAACTCAAGCGTCAAGACAGCCCGCAGGAACATTTCTGACAAAGATTGATATTTCTGATTTGTGAACAATGAGGATTTGTGAACAATGAATATTCGAAAAAAGATCGATACGAGACGCTATGCAGCCGAGATGGAGGCGGACGGCATCGCCGTTCTTAAGTATGGCATTGGCTTCTCCGGCAAGCACGTCGCCCTTGCGTCAGTAGTATGATTTAAAGGCAAAGAGAAAGAGGAATAGAAATGAAGTGGTCCAAGATGATGATCCAGACACTCCGGGAAGACCCGGGGGACGCTGAAATCGATTCGCACAAGCTGCTCGTCCGGGCGGCGATCGTCAAGAAGACGGCCGCCGGGCTGTTCACGTTCCTGCCTCTCGGCATGCGGGCGCTGCGTAAGGTCGAGGCGATCGTGCGCGAGGAGATGAACCGCGCGGGCGCGCAGGAACTACTCATGCCGATTCTCCAGCCCGCCGAGCTGTGGCAGACCACAGGTCGCTGGGAGACGATGGGCGCCAACATGTTCAAGCTCAAGGACCGCGCCCAGCACGATTTCGCGCTCGGCCCGACAGCCGAGGAGGAAGTGACGGACGTCGTCAAGTCCATCGTGAGCTCCTACCGCCAGCTGCCGGTGATCGTATACCAGATCCAGACGAAGTTCCGCGACGAGACGCGTCCGCGCTTCGGCCTCATGCGCTCGAAAGAGTTCATCATGAAGGACGCCTACTCCTTCGACGTGGACGCCGCCGGCGCGGACGAGAGCTACTGGACGATGTACCACGCCTACGAGCGCATCTTCGCGCGCTGCGGTCTCAAGGCGACGCCCGTGCAGGCCGACGGCGGCGACATGGGCGACTCCATGACGCACGAGTTCCACGCGCTCGCCGACGCGGGCGAGGACGGCATCGCGAGCTGCCCCGCGTGCGGCTACGCCGCCAACCTCGAAAGAGCCGAACGCAAGCTCGCGGGAGGGTCACGCTCCGTCGTGACCGACGCGGCCGAGGCCGTGCCTACGCCGAATGCGCGCACGATCGAGGAGGTGGCGGCGTTCTTTGGCCTGCCGCCGTCCGCGTTCGTCAAGACGCTCGTCTACGTGGCCGACGGCAAGCCCGTGATGGTGTGCGTGCCCGGCGACCGCGACGTGAACGAGGTGAAGCTGAAACGTTTCCTGAAGGCGAAGACCGTGGCGCTCGCGGATGCGCGGACGGTCGAGGAAGTGACGGGCGCGCCCGTCGGTTTCGCCGGTCCCGTGAAACCCGCGAAGGCGGACGTGCCGATCTACGCCGAATCCGCCCTCGAAGGGGCGTCGGGCGTCGTGGTGGGCGCGAACCAGGCCGACGCGCACCTCAAGAATGTCGATCTCGCGCGCGACGCGAAGATCACGGCCTACGCCGACCTCGTCATCTGCGGCGCGGGCGACCTCTGTCCGAAGTGCGGCAAGCCGATGGAGCTCAAGCGCGGCATCGAGGTGGGGCAGGTGTTCAAGCTCGGCACGAAGTACACGGACGCGTTCAAGGCCGTGTACAAGAACGACCAGCTCAAGGAGAACGTGATGATCATGGGCTGCTACGGCGCCCCGTTCCAGGTGGTGCTCGACCTCCTCGATCCCGACAACGCGGACGTCGCGAAGGTCGCCGGCGACCTTGAGGCGCAGCTGGAGGCGGCGGGCATCGACGTGCTCGTGGACGACCGTGCGGAGCGTCCGGGCGTGAAGTTCAAGGACGCCGACCTCATCGGCTTCCCCGTGCGCGTAGTGGTGGGCGCGAAGGGCCTCGCGAACGGCGGCGTGGAGATCAAGCGCCGCGACCAGCCGAAGGAGGCGATGATCAAGGTTGCCCCCGACGCGGCCCTCGCCGCTATACAGTCCGCCCTCGCCGTGTAACTCCTGTAATTGCCGGGGACGCAGCATGAGAATGATTACGAGGACAATGTTGGCCGTTTTGGCCGTTGCCGCCGCCGCAAGGGCCGGAACGGTCAAGGTCACTGATTGCGTTCGCAATGCGGAACTGGACCAGTGGGCCGCGTACGACGTGAAATTCTGCCGGACGGTCATGGACGCGGTGTTCAAGCGGGCCGGGCTGACGACCGAACGAGCCGCGTTTGACGAATCGGGGATGTTCTCCGTATCGAACGCCGAAGTCATCTGCTCGGCGTTCCGCACGCCCGAGCTGCTGAAGGACTACAAGTTTCCGCTTCAGCCGATCGGGCGCATGCACTTCGCGCTCTACACGACGCCGTCGCGCGCGATGTCCATGATGTCCGTCAAGATCACCGACTGGCCCAAGATGCGCGTCGGCTATTCGCCTGTTTCGCAGGGACAGAACGACGACCGCGAGAAATACTTCCAACATGCCCGCCTTGCGCCGGACTACGTGGAGTTTCCCACGAGCGGCGGTGCCGTTGAGGCCCTTCGCGCGGGCAATGTGGACGTGCTGTTCCTCTACACGCCTTTCGGCAAGCGCCCGGAAGGATTGGTGGAGGTTGTCCCAATCGGGGCGCGCAACGTCTATTTCGCTGTCCGGAAAGACCGCCCCGAGTTGTATCAGAAGCTCCGCGACGCCTACCGTTCATACTATATCGAGGAGATTGACCAGTTCGACGCGTTGCGGGAGAAACTGCTTGGGTTCCCGAAGCCGCAGAAGCGCGTGCGCGTGGCGGCCTACGCCAGAGGCAACCTGCTGGAAATTACGCCGGACGGCGTGATGTCAGGCGCGCTGGACGTATGGCTGAAGACGATTTGCAGCCACACGCACTGGGAGCTGGACTTCGTGTATGGCGGTTACGACGAAAGCCTCTCCGACGTGAAGGAGGGGAAGCTGGACATCATCGGAGGGATTGGATTCGACGTCTCACGCCGGCGGCACTACCGCTTTCCGCACACGCCCATGGGGATGCTGCGCGTCTATCTCTGGACGCGGCCGGGAAGCCGCTACCGTCCTGGCGATCCCAAGAGCTGGAAAGGCATGAGAGTCGGCATGCTGTCCGGCGCCATCAGCTCGCAGCGCGCCAAGCGGCAGTTCGACAGGGATGCCTCCGAGGTGTCCTACCGCGAGTACGCGACGGACCGCGCGATGCTCGCCGCCTACTTCAAGGGCGAGATCGACGCGTGCATCGACGTGGAGCAGCCCGAGCTGGCGAACGAGGTGGCGCTGCATCTCTATGCGTCCCATCCAATGTACATCTGCACGTCGATCAAGCGCACGGACCTCTTCGACGAGCTGGAAAGGGCAATTGACGAGGTGTGTGACGACTTGCCGAAGTACATGCGCATGATCAGCGAGCACCACTACGGCGTGCGCAGCGAGATGGCGGCCCTGACGCTTAAGGAGGCCGAGTGGCTCCACGAGCGGGTCAAGGATAAAAAGCCCGTGCTGATCGATTTCTCGCCGTGGCCGTTCCAAATCTACGACAGCCACGGGAAGATGACGGGCATGGTGGACGCGCTGCTATCCGAGATCGCGCACAAGACGGGTCTGAATCTGAAGGCCGCGCCGCAGACCGGCATCCAGACGGCCGAGGCCAAATTCATGCGCGGGGAGACGGACTTCTGGGTTCCGTTCCCGGAGGTAGCCCCGGAGGCCACGTACGGTGCGACTAGCGTGTTCTCCCTGCCGATTCCGCAGACCGTCGCCAAGCAGTATGGCGCGAAGGAGGAATACCAGGAACTGGAAATGTTCGCCAGGCCGGACGTCGCGCCGGAGCTCGTGTCCATACTGCGCAAGGCTGTCAACGGCATAGATTCGTCCTACCTCCAAGAGGTGATCATGAGCGCCGCCGTCGAGCGCAAGGTCGTCCACCGCGTGTTCGGGATGACGCGCGAGGAGCTGACCGTGACGATTATCGTGGTAGCCCTCGTCATCATGATGGCCGTGGCCGCATACGGTATTGTGATGATGATTCTCCTCAAGAAGGAGGCTGCTCGTGCCAACAAGGCCGCAGCCACCGCAGAAGACCATGCGCAGGCGAAGACGCGGTTCCTCGCGATGATGTCGCATGAGCTGCGCACGCCGCTCAACGCCGTGATCGGGTTCGCGGAGTTCATGTCGCGCGAGGGATTGGGCGAGTTAAAGCGCAAGGAGTACACGGACGGCATCCTGCTGAGCGCGACGGCCCTGCTGGAGCTGATCAACGACATCCTGGACCTCTCGAAGCTGGAGGCCGGAGCCATGAACATGCGCACGGGCGCGTGCGACGCCGAACAGCTCCTCCGCGAACTGCCGGCGATCTTCGGCTACCGGGTGCGCCGCCACGGAGTGAAGCTCCGCATCGAGACCAAGGGCGACGTCCCCATGCCGGTAGTGGAGCTCTCCCAGCAGGGGATGCGCCAGATTCTCATCAACCTCGTCGGCAACGCCGCGAAATTCACGGAACGCGGCGAGATAGTAGTGACCATGGACTGGGCTGCAGTCACGCGCACGCTCACGCTGGAAGTGACCGATACGGGCTGCGGCATCTCGGAGGAGAAGATGTCCAAGCTCTTCGACCCGTTCGTACAGGACATCGCCAGCCGCATGCGCAACAACAACGGCGGGGATCTCAAGGGGACGGGGCTCGGTCTGCCGATCGTCAAGCGGATGGTGGAGAGCGCGCAGGGCACGATCACGGCGGCAAGCGAGCTTGGCAAGGGAACGACGTTCCGCATAGAAATTCCCAATCTGAGGGTCATCGACCACATGTCCACCGCCCCGCGCGCCGCGGAGGAGACCATCCGCGCAGCGCTCCCGGAACGCGTGCTCGTGGTGGACGACATGGCCATGAACAGGAAGATTCTCGGCATTCACCTCGCCAACCTCAAGATCAAGGACATCCGCTACGCCGACAATGGCGAGACGGCGATGGAGGTGATGAGGGAATGGGTGCCGGACCTGGTGCTGTCCGACATGTGGATGCCGAAGATGGACGGTACCCAGCTTGCGGAGGCGATGCGCCGTACCCGCGAACTGGCAGAAATACCCATCGTGGCCGTGACCGCCGACGTAGATGTGGGGTCCACGTACGACATGAGCCTCTTCGCGAAGATCATCGCAAAGCCAGTGACGGCCGACAAGCTTCGGGCGCTGTTTGGAGAGATCGGCTGAGATTTTTGATATACTATCTGCCACATGCGAGAAGGTACGACTGCTGAAGACGAACTGGGGCCGCTCAAGCCGGGAGACCGGTTCGGCGACTGCACGGTGGAGCGGCTGCTTGGAAAGGGCAGCATGGCGAGCGTTTTTCTCGTGCGGGCGTCGGACGGGGCGCAGTATGCGCTGAAGGTGATGGACCCCGAACTCGCGAAGAAAGATCCGACTTACAGGGAACGTTTCCTGCGCGAAGCGGAATTCGCGATGAATATACGCCACCGGAACCTGATTTCCGTGCATGACGCAGGGGAGGAGTCCGAGAGGGGTTTCTGCTACATCTTGATGGACTACATGCCGGGAGGTACCGTAAAGGACCTCGTGAGGAAGAGGGGGGCTCTGCCAATTGCCCAGGCAATCCAGATCGCCACGCAGGTGGCCGTGGCCATGGAGGTCGCCCACATCCACGGAATCATACACCGCGACATCAAGCCCGACAACATCATGTTCGACGCGGACGGGGTGCCGAAGCTGGCGGACCTGGGCGTGGCGCGTTTTGCTGCCGACGCGCACTTGAATACGCAGAAGGGCATGATTGTCGGCACGCCGGCGTACATGGCGCCCGAGCAGATGATCGACTCGCACCACATCGACGAGCGCGCGGACATCTATTCGCTCGGGCTCGTGCTCTACGAGATGCTTGCGGGAAAGAGCCCCAACGTAGGCAGCACGGTAATGGGGCTCATCGCGAAATCCATCAAGGGCGAGCCGCTGCCTGACGTGCGGACGATGCGCCCGGAGGTCTCCGCGTCTGTGGCGTACGTGCTGTCGCTCATGCTGGCGCCAAAGGTTGAACAACGCCCCCATACGTCGCGCGCAGCAGCGGATCTCCTCACGCGCGCGGCGGCGGGGAGCCTCCTGATTCCAGAGACTCCGACCAAGGCAGACGCCGCCCTTCACGAGCGGGAATCCTGGTGGAAGCGCCCAATATCCATTATTTTGCTCGTAATTACCTCGCTTTTTGTAGGTTTTTTGGCCGCATGGTGTATTTGCCTTGCGCAAAACGCGAGGCCAGACTAAAAGCGGGATGTCGCACGAAACCTAAATATGCTATACTGTGCGCCGATGAAAACAGAGACTAGTGACATGAATGACAGCAGAGCCCTTTCCAGAGAGGATGGGTTGGTTGTGTTTGAGCCAGGGGAGTTGTTCCATGGCTACATAATCGAAAAGCAGATTGGAAAGGGCGGTCTGGGGACTATCTGGCTCGGACGCCACAACATGCTCGACACTTTGTTCGCGATCAAGGTCCTCGATCCCGAAATCGCCAAGGAGAAACCCGAGTACGTGAAAAGGTTTGTCCGGGAGGCTAAGCTGGCGACGCGGATGCGCCATCCCAACCTCGTGGCGGTCCATGACGCAGGGTACGATGAATCCCGCGGCCTGTATTTCCTCGTGATGGACTACGTCAAGGGCGATACGCTTCGTTCCACCATCGCCTTCGGCGGTGCGCAGCCAGAGAAGGACGCCGTTCGCATAATCCTGCAGGTCGCAGACGTACTCGTGGCGGCGCAGCGTTTCGGCATGGTCCACCGCGACCTCAAGCCCGAGAACATCATGCTGACCTCCGACGGCAACGTCAAGCTTCTTGATCTCGGGGTCGCGAAGATATCGGACGGCAGCGATTCCCTCAAGACGACGGCCAAAACCGTTTTTGGCACGCCTGCCTACATCTCGCCTGAACAGGCCATAGATTCAAGTACCGTCGATACGCGCGCCGACATCTACAGTCTGGGCGTCATCCTATTCGAACTCCTTTGCGGGCGGCGTCCGTACACGGGCGACACGGCGCAGGAGGTCTTGCTGCAGCTGCTTGACCCGTCCCCGATTCCAGATGTGCGAACGTTCAACGACAAGGTGTCGCCCGAGTTGTCGGACGTATTGTTGCGCATGTGCGCGAAGAAACGGGAGGATCGGTTGGCGTCGCCGAAGGCCTTGATTGAGACGTTCAGGCGCCTGGGTTACGGGATGCCTTCGTCCGACGAGGCAGAGTTCGCGCCCGAAGCGGATGTTTCGTCCGAGGGCATGGTTCAGGATCTAATCCCCGATCCGGAGAAGGCGTCGTCGGATGGTGAGAGCCTTACGCTGGAAACCCAGGACGAGGAAGTGCAGGAATTCCTGGCCAACCTGAGGCGCGCGCGCATGCGCAAGCGCCTTGTGTTATGGGGCGTTGTCGGTTGCCTGATCGTTCTTTTGGCTGCGTTGCTCTGGCGTTTCCTGGCGTGATGCGTTCTGGTGCAAGGAAAGTGGTAAGATGAAATACGCTATCATGAGCGACGCGCATGCGAATCCTCTGGCGCTGGAGACGGCGCTGGCGGATGCGCGTGCTGCGGATTGCGGCAAGTTCATCCTGCTCGGGGACGTTACCGGATATGGATACGACCCGAAGAGGACGCTGGAGCTTGTCCGCGAGAACTTCGACGTAGTCCTGATGGGCAACCACGACTCCGCGTGCGTCGAACTCGAGCCGGAATGGGAAGTGGTCACGAACTACAACTACGACTTCGACCGGATGGCTCGCGAACTGCTGACGGAGGAGGAGAAGGCGTGGCTGCGCGGGCGCGGGTATCTGCACGAGGAGGAGGGTTTCGTATGCACGCACGGCGACTTCACGGATCCGAAAATGTGGAACTACATCATATATCCCGATGCTGCGGAGCAGAACTTCCTCTCCCGTGCCGAGCAGCTGATGTTCTGCGGGCACACGCACCATGCGGCGATCTGGGAAAAGACGGGGAAGGGCGCGTGTCGCCTGAAGCTTGAGAAACACTTCAGGGAGCCCGCCGTCAAGGCGGAATCGGTCTCGTTCAAGCTGAACCATACGAGCCGCTACATCGTCAACGTCGGGAGCGTTGGCTACCCGAGGAACGACCTCTGCTGCTCATACGGCATCTTCGACTCGGATGCGCGGCAAATGACAATCCGGCGTCTGCCGTTCGACTTCAAGTCGTATGTCACCGAAATGACGGACCACGACCTCAAGTTGCCTGGCTGGCTCTGTCGGCTCCTGCTTGCCGCGCAGGCAAGGCAGGAGCAGGAATGACCGTCACTTCGAGAAGATGACCTGAGGCCAGTTCGGCTTGCGCACGCGGATCACGCCGATCTGGTACCAGGGCTGGCGGACGTTCTTGAACACCGTCTTCATGCGCAGGAGCGAGGTCTTCGGCACGATGAGGACGAACCCGATGCCCATGTTGAACACGCGGTACATCTCGTCGTGGTCGACCTTGCCCTGGCGCTCGATGAAGTTGAAGATCGTCGGGACGGGCCATGTGGTGCGGTCGATCTCGGCCGTTACGGCCTTGGGTAGGACGCGCGGGATGTTGTCCTGGAAGCCGCCTCCGGTGATGTGGGCCATGCCGGTAATCTTGATGTTGTTGTCAAGGAGGCGTCCGACGGGCTTGAGGAAGCTTTTATGCACGGCGAGAAGGGCGTCGCCGATCGTCTGGTCCGTGCCCGGAAGCTTGTCCTGCGGGGCCATCTGGCAGATGTCGAAGAACACGCGGCGCGCAAGGGAGTAGCCGTTCGTCTGGAGTCCGCCGGACGGGAGGCCGATGATGACGTCTCCGGCGCGGATGGACTGCCCCGTGACGAGCTTGCGGCGGGAGACCGTGCCGACGATCGTGCCGACGAGGTCGTATTCGTTTGCGGGGTAGAGGCCGGGCATTTCGGCGGTTTCGCCGCCGAGGAGGGCCATGTTGTTCTCCTTGCACGCCTTGCAGATGCCGCGGACGACCTGCTCGAACGTGGTGCCGTCGATTTTGGACGCGCCCACGTAGTCCATGAAGAAGAGGGGCTTCGCGCCCTGCACGAGGATGTCGTTCACGCAGTGGTTCACGATGTCCTGGCCGACCGTATCGTGCCGCTTCATCATCGCGGCGACCTTGAGCTTGGTGCCCACGCCGTCCGTGGACGATACGAGCAGCGTATCCTTCGGGCTGCCCTGCGGCAGACGGCAGAGGCCGCCGAACGAGCCGATCCCGCCCACGACGTTGACCGTCTTCGTTGACCCAACGAGTGCTTTGACTGCCTTAAGGGCGTCCATCTTGTTGTCGATGTTCACGCCGGCTGCGGCGTAGGCGGATTTTGTGGCGGCTGCAGGATTGCTCACGTCTGTTTTCTCCAGTTTTTTTATTCACCGCAAAATGCGGAAAAGCGGGGGAAATTATAGCATAATTTTTTTATCAATGCAACCCCTTGACGGTAAGTCAAAAAAATGATAAACTACCCCCTTGACTTTCGGCATATAGTAGGATTATAGTCTGGAGCTGTCATGGCAACAAAGAGTAATGCTAAAAAGAACGTATCAGCGAAGCCCGCGAAGAAGGCCTCACCGAAGAAAAGCACGTCGAGCAAAGGCGGTTCGTCGAATGCTGCGTCCGCTAAGAAGGGGGCGGCGAAGAAGACCGCGTCGAAGAAATCGTCTACTAAGAAGATTTATGATGATGAGGATGCGTTGTCGGCCGCGCGCAAAAGGCCGTCCCATTCGATTGACGAAGATGCAGACGGCATGGTGCGCATGGACGACGGCATGTCCGAGTTCGACGATGACCAGCCGTCTCCGCGCGACGAGGACGCAGAGGCGTCGGCGTACGCTTCGGATGGCGACGACGAAGCCGAGGCCGAGGCGCGAGACCTGGACCTGGACGAGGTGGCCGAGGCCGCCCAGCTTCAGGAACACGCGCCTGCGGACGACGCCGACATGCCTGACGCCGAGGACCTTGGCGAGGCGATGGGGCTGGACGACGTGATGCCGCTTCCCGCCACTGGCTACGGGGACGACTTCGATCCAGAAGACATGATGGCGATGTCCGCATTCCAGTCCCGCAGCGTGCTTGGCGCCGAGGAGCGCAACGCGGTGATCCAGGAGGTCAAGCAGCGGGCCGAGAAGAACGGCGGCTACGTCACGTACGACGAGCTCAACCAGATCGTCCCGGCCACG
>CACWIW010000188.1 GCA_902761035.1 uncultured bacterium
GAGAAAGGTTTTTTCCTGTGGATGCCCGTTCCATGGACTTACGATGGCATCTTCCTTCCAGGCAGTCTGGAAGGCGAGAATGTCGTCTTCAGGAAAGCCACAGCGGAGGTGTACGATGGATGAGAGTAACGACGGCGGGTTGGCGTGGACGGAACGCGCCCTGCGGCGGCTAGCGCACGATGTCCGTGCGGCCTGATTTTGAGATGTTTTTGAGTTTTTGGGAAAGTTCTCAAATTCGGGCGGAGGAAATTATGATATAATATCCATTGCAACGGAGTTTGAATAATGAAAAAGACCATACAAAGAGAAGCATATATGACGTGGCTGGCACAGTTTCGCGACAAGCCGCTGATAAAGGTGCTCACGGGAATGAGACGGGTAGGCAAGTCCACGATCATGAAGATGTTCGCGCAAGCTCTCAGGCGCGATGGCGTGTCTGTGTCTCGCATAGTGATGGTTAACTTCGAGGAGCTTGAGAATGCGCCATTGAGGACGGCCGAGGCGTTGCACAAGTTTATTGTCGGGAAACTTGCGAAGGGTGTAACTACATACGTGTTCCTTGACGAGATCCAGCGTGTGGAGCGTTATGAAGAGGTTCTGGATAGCCTCTACGTGAAGAAAGGGGTCGATCTGTATGTCACAGGCTCAACGGCGGATCTGTTTTCCTCGGAGATCGCGACGTTGTTGACCGGTCGTTATGTGGAAATGAACGTATTACCTTTTTCGTTCCTGGAAATGACAAGGGCTGTTGGCGGCAAGGTCGGGGATACAGTGGAAAAACGTCGTTTCATGGACTATCTCACATACGGATCCCTTCCGGAGTCGTTCGCATTCAAGACGGGATCGCCAGAGCAGCGCGAATACGTGGAGTCAGTTTACCGCACGATACTTGAAAAGGACGTGCTGAAGCGGAACAAGGAGGGTGGAAGGCTCCTGGTCGGGCAGATGCTGAAATACATGGCTGGCACCATATCGTCCCTGACGTCCCCAAAGCGCATGGCTGATCGGCTCAGGGCAAATGGCGTGAAGGTCAGCGCCAATACGGTATCTTCGTATCTTGACATTCTTGAAGACTGCTATTTCATCTACAAGGCAGACAGATTCGATGTCAAAGGCGGGGAAATGCTCAAGTTGATAAACAAATACTACCTGACAGATTTCGGCTTCAGGTATTATACATTGAGCAATCCAGACATAGAGATTCAGCAACTCCTTGAAAACGCGGTATTCCTTGAACTGCTTCGTCGGCGCTACAAAGTGGCCACCGGCAAGGTTGACGAGCGGGAGGTGGATTTCGTAGTCAAGGGCAGCAGTGATTTGATATGCTACATTCAGATTGCCGTCACGGTTGCGGGGAAAGAAAAATACGAGCAGGAAGTCGCCGCATTTAAGTCGATACGGGACAACTATCCAAAACTCATCTTGACTCTCGACGACATCTTTGTCGAAAACCGCAATGGCATACACACTATGAATGTAATTGACTTCTTTGCCGGCAGAAGCGACCTGCCCGTGTAAAGATTAAACCGAAAGGGGTACGCAATGAGAAAACTGATGATGGCACTTTGGTGCGCGGCGATGCTCGCGCTTTTTGTTGGCGGATGCATATTGATTCCGTGCGGCTATGAGTGTGAAAGTGAAAGGATCGTGGCGAAACGGGAAGGCGAATCCGGCCAGACGCAAGAGATCGTGCACAAGAAGTGCTGGGTCTGAATCCAGAAGGTGGATTGTTTGGCACGACATATTTCCTTTATTCCAGATTCGACTATAGGGCGAATGGCAATTCAAGCGAAATATGGGCGTTCGGACACTTCCCACTGCTGAATTACGACCAATGGCCAGCTGTATATGACTTGCCTGGCACAGATCGCTGGGCATACATTACGAGAAAAATCTTGTCGGCAGATGACATGGAAATGCGCCTGCGAATCTGGTCGGATCAGGATGGGCTCATCTATGACGAAAGTTTTGATAGGGTCGATAGGAATGTTCTGTGGGAGAAGACTGACAATCCACACATCATACAGGTCAACGACCGATCCGGCAAAGTGTACATCAATGTCATTACGGGCGAAGAAAGCGATACCGCTGAAAGGAGCACCCCATGAAATCCTTTGCACGAATGATTCTCGTCTCATCCCTCGCGCTGGCAACAATGTTCTCCGGTTGCAAGACCGGCATGTTTGCGCCGCGAACCGGCGAGCTGTTCCAGACGACGCGGAATGGGCCGGGACTGTGCGCGGATGTCTTCGGGGCACCTCTCGGGTTGGGTATATGGGGGGCGCAAAAAAGCGGGTACGAGTGGATGATTGTTTTTGTGGTTCCAGGATTGCCCCTTGCGGCAGTGGGTTTCGTGGCGGACGTGTGCGTGATCTCTCCGTTGGTCGATATAGTCTGTCTGCCGTACGATCTGTGTCAGCCGTACCATGGCTGTTACCTTCGGATTGTAGATGAGGACGGACGGCCTGTGCAGGGAGCCAAGATACACGCCAAGATACACGGTGACGTTGATCTGGGCGGGAATGTTTTCTCTGGGACGACAGACGCCGCCGGCGAGTTCAAGATCAACCGTTTGCACGATGTGAATGGCTATTTCTGGGCTTCCTGTGACAATCATGCATCTTGGTTTCACTGCAGTCATTTCAATACGGTCAATGCGAAAACCGAGCCTGACGGGAAGATCGTGTTCCAGTTTACGCTCTCAAAGATGAATCCCGGAGGATGGAAAGCAAAGAAAGACATTTCGCGCGAGGAGTTGCAGAAACTGGTTCCCGGTAAGTGGTCTGCGGACAAGGAGTCCCGCAGATGGCTCATGGATGGTTTTAATTGCTCATTCGCCAATGACCCCGAGCGGCATTGCTTTACTCTTGATGCGTCAGGTTCTGCCGTAGCATACGTTCCATTTCCATTCGGTTATAGGTCTTATTTCGGGGGTAAAGACAAAAGTAAGCTTGAGCCTCCGTATTCTTCTTGGAGCATACAGCGAAATGGGGATGGCGCTGTCGGTGAGGACAATTTTCTCCATAACGAGCCGCCTGCGGAGTGGGTTTGGCGTATCCGTTTGGCCAAGAATTCTGATGTGAATAAGTTCTCGGGCGGGTCAAGCGGTTATTATCTCGGAGAGGATGAAAAGGGAATCTACCTTTCGCCAGGGCCGTTCTCGTCCAATGAGAACCTAAGCGAATCGCCAGGGCCGCTCTCGTCCAATGAGAGCCTAAGCGAAAAATTGTCGATAAAGTACCGCAAGGTGAAAGAGTGAGTCGTCATGTCCCGCTTTTAACCAGTTGCAAATGAGGTTTAGTCGCAAAGAACGCAAAGGACGCAAAGAAAGGAAAGCGAAGATGAAGAAAATGATGCTTGCGCTCGGATATGTGGCGATGCTCGCAGCGGTGGTGAATCTGGCTGGATGCCGTCTGTATGAGTGCGATGTGGACAGCGTTGATGTCGATGACGCACTTCTATACGAACAGGTTCCGGTACCTGACGAGGACAACGCTTTTATTCCGCTGATTGCTGCAACGAATCTGCTGCATCGCGTTGAAGACGAGTGTGCCGATGATGAGAATGAACCAATCTCGACGGAGCAAAAGGACAGACTGCTTGCCGAAAATGCGGCGTTTTTCACAGCTGTTGAGACGGCGTTACGACGACCTCGTTTTCACAGCACGGTTATGGGAACCTTGGATTTCTTAAACCTAGAACGCACCGAGATACCGCTAGACATTATGGTTGAATATTTGCGCCTTCTAGGGATGCGTGTAGAACGTGCAATGGAAGCTGGCGACATTCCGATGGCACTGCGGCACATCGTGATATTGATCAGGTTTGGCAAGTTGGTGGAAGAAGATGCAGATACTTTCATCTCGCTTGCATTTGCTGTGTCCATAGTGAAGTCGGCATGTGATAATCTGAAAGATATTGCACGAGGTCAAAACACCACGTTAGAAACGCTTGAACGCATAGCAAAGATGCTTGAAGGACTTGAGCCGTCAAATACGAGCTTGGAACGGTCTGTCAAAAACGCCTATACGTTGGCGAAAGCGATTGTCGAGTTAAGGCCCAGGCAAAATCTCCATTTCTGGCAGTTGGCTTATGCCAGATTTGCATTGCACAGGAACGAGACCATGTCGAACCTAAACGAGATCACGCGCAAAGCCTTACGGGAAGAAGTCGCTTCAGACTTCTGCAAGAAGCTAGATGTAGGAACGTTTACGCCGAATTCTATTGGGATCTTAATTTCGCATGAGCATGCGAAAAACTGCAAGGCGATAATCAGTATGACGGCTGAGCAATGTTTTAAAGTAAGGGCCGCGCAGGTTATGGTGGCAGTGCGTCGCTGGAGTCGTGCAAACGGTGGCGGTTTCCCAGACACGCTCGATGCGCTTGTGCCAAAGTTTCTGCCGTCGGTGCCGACTGACCCATTTGATTGCGGGAAGGCGTTGAATTACGATTCGGGACGTGGTATCATCTGGACCGTCGGCGCGGATGGCAATTTCAATGGTGAAAAGATTCCCGGCAAAGATTCATACGGGCGCAACAGCGGGTATGTCGTGAATATTGATGGTTCGCCTTAAGGAACGCAAAGAACGCAAAGAAAGGAAAGCGAAGATGAAGAAAATGATGATGGCGCTTTGGTGCGCGGTGATAGTGGCGTCGTCTGCGGCGATGGCGGGGACGAACAACGTCGATATCGTCGCGGCGGCGCGGAAGCAGATTGGCGTGACGGTCGGATATGATCCCGCGTACAAGTGCCTTGCGTATCCGAACGGCGACGTGCCGCGGTCGAGCGGCGTGTGTACGGATGTGGTTATACGGGCGTTGCGCGATGCGCGGAAGGTTGATCTGCAGAAACTCGTCCATGAGGACATGAAGGCCAACTTCGCGAAATACCCGCAGCAGTGGGGGCTCAAGCGGACAGACCCCAACATCGACCATCGCCGTGTACCGAACCTCCAGTGCTTTTTCAAGCGGAAGGGCTGGAGCCTCAAGGCGACCAAGAAGGCGTCCGACTACGAACCTGGAGATTTCGTGACAGTCATCGTCGGCGGAAGACTTCCGCACATCATGATCGTGAGCGACAAAAAGGCGGCAGACGGAACGCCGCTCGTCATCCATAACATCGGCTCGGGAACGAAAGAGGAGGACTGCCTCTTCACGTATCCTTTGACCGGGCATTATCGAATGAAAGCCGTTGCACGGTAGACTGTAAGAAGGGTGCGTGGCAATGGCTAGAAAAAACATGTTCAAGTTCGGGGGTGCGGCGGCAATGGCATTTGCACTGCGCGGGTTGGTGGCAGTCGTATGTGCGATCTTTTTTGCAATGGGCGCTGAAGCCGATGTCGCGAGGGATGGGGGACTACCGTGCTTGGATTCGGCAGGGCCGTATGTCTACGAGTATCGCAAGGGCGTGACGCTGAAAAAGCTCGTTCTCGAGAAACCCCGTCGGATGGTCGCGTACGTCGCCCGCGTTGATTTGAAAGAGCCAGGCATCAGTTTCACCGGAACGGAGCGCGATCCGCTTTGGGGGAAACCAATGCCGGACTACACCAATGAGACCTGGCTCGTCAACACGAAGCGCGAGACGACGGCGGACTTCATGATGCGGAAGCGCAGCGAGGGTAAGAACGTGGAAATCGCCGTCAACACCTCCGGGTGGAGACCGTGGGGCGGCGCAGGGTGCTACTCGACATACGCCGCACTTTATCGCTATGCCGCATCAGAAGGCATGGAGGTTTCGCACGGCAAGGATCCGGAGCGCGGCGTGTTCTTTATCGTGCGTAAAGATGGACAGGTGCTGATACGCCCGCACGTCCCCGTCTCCATGACAAACGACGTGACCATTGCGGTGTACGGTAACAGGCGCATTCTGAGGCGCGGTGTACGGACGGCCGACGCCGATCCGGCAAAGGCCGTCGATGTCCATCCGCGCACGGCGTTCGGTCTTTCGCGCGACAGAAAGACGTTCGTTATCCTTGCCGTGGATGGCCGCCAGCCGGGATACAGCGAGGGCGCGACGTGCGCAGATCTGGCCAATCTCCTGCTGCGCGAAGGATGCTGGGACGCGATCAACATGGACGGCGGAGGCTCCACGTCGCTCGTCATCTACGACCGCAAGCACAACCGTCCGATCATGCTCAACCACCACGCGAACGGCTACGTTCGCAAGACCGCCCTCAACCTCGGTCTGATTTTCACTGCTAGTGAATAGACGGTATTGGAGTTTCCATATGAATAGATACCTAATTGATCTCGGCGCGTGGAGAACGCGTATTGCGATGAACGGGAAGTTCGAACGCACTGTGCCGTCCGTGCTGCTTGTGTCGTCGCAGGACGGCCGCGTTTTGGCCTTCGGTGACGAGGCGGAAAGCGCACTCGAACGCGCTCCTGACAACATCCGCGCTTGCCGTCTCATGGAACAAGGCCGCATCGCCGAACCCAACTTGATGTCGTCATTTCTAAAGGTGTTGTCGCGGATGAGCAATCCGTTCGCCGTCGTGAAGCCTACGCTGACAGTGACTGCCCCAGCCCAGGCTGCCGACTACGAACGCGAGGCTCTTGTGAACGTCGCACGCGAGGCGCGCTTCGGCAAGGTGCGATTGGTGGATGAGATTGTTGCGCATGCGGAGGGTGCCGATTGGTCGTCTGGCAATGAACCCTGTGCCGTTCTAGTCGTAGGTGCTGCCTATGCGCAGGCTGGAGTACTGAAGGGTGGCGAACTTGTCTGCTCGCGGAGTCTGCATACACGCAATCCACTGGATGGAGCGGCCGGTGACGCATTTACGGCCAATATGCGTCATCAGATTCGTGAAGCCTACGGCGTGCATATCGGGCGGGATCAGACCGAGCACATTCTTTTCGATCCCGTTAGCAAGATAAGCGTTTTTAATGAGTGCAGTGGACGAATGGAGGAGTTGCCTCTGACGACAGAGGTGGTCAATGCGGCGATGCGCGATCCGCTTGACCGCCTGGCGCGTCTGTTGATGACGACGCTGGAGGAGGCGCGAGCTGCACTTGGCGAGCAAGCGAGGGCGGTAATCTCTCGTCGTGGCGTGCTACTCACCGGAGGCGGTACACGGTTGCCGGGACTTGAAGATGCATTGCGCGAACGCACGGCGGAGGGCTTTGTCCGACCGGAGAAACCGGACGAGACAGCGATTCATGGATTGTTGAAGATGGAGGCATGGGCATGAACCTCTTTTTGAAACGGACTGATTTTGCGCTCGATATCGGCTCGACGCATGTGCGCGTGTTCGAGGCGGACAAGGGTGTTGTACTCGATGCGTCGATTGAAGACCTAGTGGACGAGGCGACATTCCGTGACCGTGGCGAGCGGCTTGCGGCAGTCTGTCGCACGGCATTCGTTCGCGTAGGAGCCCGTAGGCGTTTCGTCAGTCGCATCAAGCGCGTCCTTCTTTCCGTGCCAAGCGGTATCGGCGAAGTGGAGAAGCGCGTTTACGAAGATGCCGCACGAAGTGCAGGTGCTTCGGTGGTGTTCCTTATCGAGTCGCCGATGGCGGCGGCGATCGGGGCGGGCTGTGAGGTGAGCAATGCGAAGGCTACGACCGTGGTAGATATAGGAGCGTCGCACATTCAGGCCGTGGTCATTTCGCTTGCGGGGATAGTTGCGGTACGAGAAACTGCGCGTACGGAAAATGTATCGCCTGATCGCTTGGCGGACCTTGTTCGCACGGTGATTTCGGATTGTCTTGCGAAGGGACGCTACAACCTTGTGGATGACATTGCGCGTTGCGGTATCGTCCTCACTGGCGGTGGGGCGCAGACGCCGGGAATCACTGACGCCCTGCAGACGGCACTCAATCTCCCTGTCCGTATCGCGGACGATCCGCAACTTGCGGTTATCAAGGGAGCGGGTGTCGTTCTTGGTCAGCTTGATGTATTGCGCCGTTCGAGAGCGAAAACGCCGACCAATTGGACGGCGTTGCTTATATTCGTCCTCATTATAGCTTTCGTTTCCAATAGTTTGGGCAAGCTGATCAAAGGCGTTATTGGACTGTTCACCAGATAAATCCTCAAAGTTGCTTAAGGTGGCGTAATTTGCCGTCCTAGGTGGCATAACGTGCCATACCTAGGTGGCGTAACTCGTTAGACTTAGGTGGGCAACCAACAAATAGTACAATTTGTTGGAACAAGTAGTGCTATTTGTCGAAACAAGTAGTGCTATTTGTTGCAACAAGTAGTACTACTTGTTGTTTTTGGACTTAGGTCTGTGCTTGCATTACACCCGGTATGGTGATATACTACACCCCATGAGCACACATAAGTCATATAAGGCTCTTAAACGGAGCAGCAAAAGCTATACCGTCACTCGTGACGATAGGAAACTTGATCCACAAGGTGGGCAGTGGCGGCACGGCATGAAGGTCGTGCCAGTCCTTTGTGGCACGGGCGGTACGAAGAAATTCCGCCTTCAACTGGTGGATTCTACCGATAACATTTGCGACCTTGATTCGCTTGCGGACGAATTGCGGACTGCTTCGAATCTTCATGTGTCTATAGTCGAGAGTGTCATGAACGCGCTTCTTGAGGTTATTCCACGTTACATTGCCAAGACCGGTTGCGCCGTGCGACTTGGAAATCTCGTGACGTTGAAGCCATGCGTTACGGGCACGCTTGACAGTTCCGCCGATGAGCCAGACCCGGAGAAAAACCATGTGGAGATTCGCGCCACGGTAAGTCCGGCCCTACGCCATTCGCTTTCAAGGATCAAGTTGGTGAACGACAATCGGCGGAAAGGGCTTGGTAAAGTGTTTCGCGAAATGGACAATGCTAAACCGGACGAGGTAGATGCCGAACACAATATCCTTGTGAACGGTCGCGACATCTATGTGCCGCCGCAATCTGCGACGGACGTGAATACGCGGGGAAGTGTTTGGATTGAGACATTGAACGGCGAGCGACTTGGGCAATGCGTGGTGTTGGAATCAGGACCGGATCTTTTGACCGTACGGTTCGTACCTGACAAGCCTGTGGGTGAGTGCGAGGCCAAAATCGTTGTGGAGACGTATGGTACGAAGGAGGTTGCCGAGGCTGGCGGCAAATCCGGCTTTGAGCGTTATACCCGGCCAGTAAAGGTGGTAGTCAATAAGAATACAGAAAAAGAACTAGGCACATGAGACACGAAAGCTTCAGGACAACTTTCGCGGAAGTGCTGCACAATGAAAAACGTCGATAACAAGACGAAGATACTATTCCTGTGCCACGGGAACATCTGCCGATCGCCGATGGCGGAGTTCGTGATGAAGGAACTCGTCAGAAGGGCGGGGCGCGACGACATCGTGGTCGAGTCCGCCGCGTTGCACACAGACGAGATCGGCAACGACATCCACTATGGCACCCGAAGGAAACTACTGGCAGAGGGAATCCCGTTCGCGCCGCGTCGCGCATGGCTCATCAATGCCGCGAAGGCGCGGGAATATGACCTCCTCATCGGGATGGACGACTACAACATGGCCGATCTTCGGCGGCTTGTGTTTCCGGAGGAGGCGGGGAAGATCAGGAAACTGCTGTCGTTCGCCGGCTCCGAACGCGACATTGCCGACCCGTGGTACACCGGCAACTTCGACCAGACCTACGCCGACATCCTTGAAGGCTGCACGGCGCTTTTGAAAAGCCTGTAATCGCGCCTTGTGGCGGCAAGCGAAAGGAGTAGATGAAGGATGCAGAAACTGACAAAGGCAATTCTCGGCTCATCCCTCGCGTTTATGGCGGCGGTTGGCAATGATGTTTATGCTGAAGTTGAAAAGCCGACTGACATCACATGGTACTCTCCTGTTGGCGTGTCGTTCATGGATAATGCGTATCCGTGGGTTGGCCGTTATGGAGGACATGGAGACAAACTAGACAATCCTGGTGTCATCGGACTTGGCGTAAATTTCCTTTTGGGCGAATGTGGAGAAGTGAATGGCCTGCTCTTGAATCTTGGGATTTTGGGGTTTTGCGGTCATTTGGGAAAGGTTTCGTCTATGTCCGGAACGATGCGTGGCGTGACGGCTGGGATGCTTGTCAACGCTAATGGCAGAACGCAAGGTATGATGGTTGGACCGATAAATTTTGCCGAAGACATAGATGGGTGTATGGTTGGATGTTCTAACACTTGTGACTATAGTAAGATCGTGCGTGGTTTGCAGATCGGCGTGATAAACCACGTCTCTGGGTATGGTACATCGGGTTTCATAGTTCAGGTCGG
>CACWIW010000189.1 GCA_902761035.1 uncultured bacterium
GATTGGAGGCGGTGTGACGATGCCGATTCACTACGGACTTGCATCGGAGGAGCACTTCTATGTCACGGGTGTTTACGAAGGTGCAGAGGCGAGCGGATCGACGAACGATGTAACCTTGAGCGGCACGTTTACGGAATACTTCACTTCGCAGCAACGCCAGTCCGACGACAGCTTGACTGTGGTGAGGGTTGAATTGTGCCCTAAAGTTGTCGCGCCGAACAACTACAGCTTGAATCGCCACAGATACGGGGTGCGCGAACTGGTTCGGTATGTCCAGGAGCCATTGGTCCCGACAGTCACTTGGGATCCCGTTGGAGGAGGCGCGATCGAGACCGTCGGCCTGCACGATTACTACCGTTGTCCGCTCTATGGATGCGAGAACCCGCTTCGTGCAGAAATAGGGGCGACGGTCTATCCGTTCAACATTGAAGTGGTGGAGCCAGAGGGTATGGAATCGAAAGCTATGGGTGCCGTTGTGTACTCCAACGTCGTTCACAGAGGAGAGGCTGGCGGAATCGGCATGGAACTCTATCTGTACGTCACGCCGAAGGACGTGTCGTTTTCCGAGATTTCCGTGCAGGAAGTGCCATGTTTCACATATACGGTGGAGAGATACTTCGAGAATCCGTACTTCAACGGCGTATTTGCGCATACCGGAGGCTCGTGGGGCGCGGGGGCTGGACGGTGGTTGGACGTTGATCCTGACGGTAATAGGCTCAAGGGGCAAGATACGGCAGCATACGAAGAAAAGATACCTTGGCTCACGCCGAGCGGCACGCCTACCACGAACTCCGCATACGCTTGGACTGAAGGTCACGCTTACATGGATACTCCGTTGGGCTGGAATGTAAAGGGTACCAGCGGGAACACTCCCCCTTACAAGAGGTTCGGCGAAAGTTTACAGCAAGTGTTCAGGATTGATCGCCATGGGCGTGTCGGGGTGTTCAAACTGGATAATGAGGTCATACGAACCACAAACGATGTTGTGACGCTAATGGGGCCACGCACTGAAAGGTTACCCTAGAGAAGGAAGAGTGAAAATGAATACTATGACATTTGCAGTTTCGTTATTTGTTCTGGCAAACGTTTTTATTGCGTTGCCAGGATGTCATAAGGAAAGTGCGCGCGTGGACGATGCCAAACAGGAGATAGATCCGCAGATAAAGGAACTGGACGAGACTTTCAAAAGTATTGGAACATGGCAGGCTTATCGAGATGTATGCCGCAAAATACGTTTCTTTGGAGGTGCCTTAGACAGAAAGATCAATGACGTCAAAGACCCTGCAACGCGAATGAAATATTTCACGCGGCTATGTGACTTGGCCTTTAGCGTACCTCTTGACGCTACAGACCCCGCCACCCGTAGCTATCAGCTGACATCGTTCTTTGTGATGACCGACGACGCTAAAGGTTGTGCGCAAGGATATGACGACGTTGACAGCGAATGGAGCATCTGTCTCCGGCGTCTGAAGATACTAAAAGTGGAGCTGCAAAAGGTAGAGGCGTTCTTTGAAGGGAAAGGCAATCGCGACACGTTCAAGGGCAATCGCGACGACTGGAAGGATTACCGCGAAAAAGTAAATGGCGTGTACGGGCGTTATGACAGACAGGTGTCCACGTACTTCCGCGACTCGAGAACCGCAGACGGCCTCACCTACGAACGCTGGCACTACTTTCACTCTCAATTCGAGGAGATACTTGGGCACAAGGTGGAAGTATGGCCTTGCGTACTTGAGAAATGGGAGAAGGAGAGGAAGAGGCGTGCCGCATTGGGTAATGTGGAAGAAATGAAATGATGGATAAGAAGAGTCCGTACATTATTGGGCATGGGGCGTGTGTCGCGCTCTTTGACTGTTGATCGTAGGGACTTCAAGCCACAATGGGACCGCCTGCGAATCGTCAAGCGGGGCGTCGGTGACATCGATGTAGATGCGTCCTATTCCAGAGAGTACACGAAGTTTTTCATTCGCCTGAGGTAATCTTCGGCATCAGGGTGCCGAAACGCGATAATGGTTTTCGCAAGTTCGCTGTGTGGAAATATGATACACTAATGGCGCACGGCGATGAATGTACTGGAAGGCATAGAGGCGTTTAACTCCGCTGCATCGAGCCGTTGCGGAAGCTGGTTACCACGGAGCAAATGGGCTGGCGTTATGTGAATTCTTCCCGTCTCGTGATGGGCACGAACGCCGTCTTGAAGGAGGGAGCGAACGGGCCGTTCTCGCCACTAGAAAGGCAACGTGATAAGGTGCGCAACATGCAGACGATAGATGAAGTGAGAGAGCATTGCCGGTACGCTCACCGTGCAGGACGGCCGCATCACGTTCACCAACGCCAAGCCCCAAAGGCATGTACATCATCGTGCGGTAGGGCGAGGCGTCCCGCCGAGCCGTGAGAATAAGCGCGCTTTCCGCCGCACGGGCGCGCCCGACATCGCCATCGTCAACTTCGGCGTGCATCCCGACACCATCGGCGGGACGAAATACTCCGCCGACTGGCCGGGTGTCGTCCGTTGGAACCGGCCGACCGCCGACGAGATCAAGTGGGTGGAGATGTTCGATGCTGGGCGCAAGGACGAGATCCCGCTTGGCAGCATGGAGATCAAGACGCTCGCGAGCCCCTGGTCGCGTGTCCGTCGGCTGAAGAACGGACCGGACCACTTCGACGTCCTCGTCACCTCGCTCGCCATCGGCGACAACTTGGCCTTCGCGGGCCTGCCGTGCGAGCCCTTTGTTGATATTGGCCGCGCGGTGAAGGCGCGTTCACCGTTCCGCATGACGGTCTTCACGTGTCTCACCAACGGAAGCGAAGGCTACATCGCGTCGACCAAGGCCCACGCCGAGGGCGGCTACGAGGCGCTTTCCTCGCGTTTCGCCGCGCCCACGGGCGACCGTCTCGTCAAAGCACAGCTCGACCAGCTGACGGCGCTGAAGAATGCCACCCGCAAGAAACCGTGACAACCGTGACGGGTGCATCCGAGATTTTCGGCTTGCGGTCGGCGGTGAAATTATGGTATCATTACACCAGTTCAACTGGTCAAGAAGTAATCTTCAACAGTTATAAAGAGGAAAAGTGATGGAAAAAATCATCTGCAACTCCCGTAGGGGGGGGGCGAAAACTTCTAGTTTCGCTCGTGCTGTTGTTTTGGCTCTTGCGGGCGCGGCGGGTGCGGCGTTCGCGGGCGAGAACCTGATCAAGAACGGCACGTTCGAGGGAACGGCCACGCAGAATTCTTCGTGGGGCGCGTACGCGACCGCCGCGAACATCTCGTCGGGGAAGTTCCGCTGCGACAACTGGACGTTCTACAACTCCAGTAATGGCGGCGTGACAAAGACGGATAGTACCGCCGGCCTTGGCAAGTCTGGAAGTACATGGGCTCCGAACATCACCACTCAACAGGCGGGTCCGTTTGTGCTCTTCATTCAGTCCTCATCGACCAGCGGCTCAAGCGTGAACGCGTATGTCGAGCAGAGCCTCGGCGTTCTCACCGTGGGCGTCTATCGCGTGACGTTCACCTACGCCGTGCGGGCGGCAGCCAATCCGGTCACGACGTACATCGAGCTTGTCGATCAAGACGGGTACGCCATATCTGTCGGGAGCGTAAAGACCACAGTGCAAACAGCGCAGTCGTTCTCAAAGGATCTCGTCGTCCCGAGCGGCACTTATACATTCCGTCTGCGGCAGCCGGGCGTCTCCAAGGACAGCTCGAACATCTTCGAGGGCATTTCCGTTGTCCGCTTCGACGACGACCTCAACGGAGCGATGCGCGGCGCGGTGCCCGGCGACGTCATCTTTTTCGACACGGACGGCACGGGCAATGCGACGCTTTCAGGCACGAACATCGTGTGGAGCGGCAACATGCCGTCGGCGACCGTGCCCGGCACGCTGACCATCAGCGGCGCGAACACGATTGCCGCGTATGCGTCCGCGCCTGGAACCTACACGCTCTTTTCCGCAAACGCCATCTCGCTCGCCGAGGGCGCGACGCTCGCGCTCGATTCGCCCGCCGCGACGGACGGCCTCGTGCGCACCCTGACGGTCGGCGAAAACGCCGTCACGCTCACCGTCGCGATCGACCCCGCCCGCACGGAGATGGTGATCAACGGCGACTTCGACATCCCCGGCACCTCTGCCGGCACGGCGAACGTCAACGCGCCGAACTGGAGCTACTCCTATCCGACAGGCGGCTTCTGCGTCCCGTGGTGGAACTACTACTGCACTGAAGCTGGCGGTGGCGGCTGCGGCATCTCCAAGGCGAACGGCACGTGGCTTGCGGCGGGTCAGACGAACGGCGGGACGTATTCGTTCTACGGCCAGGGGCAAATCGCGGACACGCCGATGGCCGTGCAGGAATTCGGCACGACGCCCGCCGGCGTCTATCGCTTCTCCTTCAACTGCGCCTCGCGCCCGGGCTACGTGAACTCGAAGTGGCACGCCGGCATCCGCAGGAACGGCGCGGTCGTCCACACGATCAGCACGGGCCCCCGCACCAACACCACGTTCTCGAAATGGGACGCCGTTGTCGCGATCCCTGCATCGGACGCCTACGGCCTCCAGTTCCTGCACTTTGACGGCGACGGCGGCAGCACGAAGTCCGTGGTGCTCGACGACGTGTCCTTCCTCCGCACGGCGGTCGCGGGATGGAGCGTCGCGGACGGCCAGACGACGCTTTCCGGCACGGCGGAGATCACCCCCGGCAGCTTTGTGGACGGCGACGCCGAGTTCGCCTCGGGCGCGACGCTTGCCGTGCAGGGCGACCTCTACGTTCCCGCGCTCACTGTCGCTGGCACGCTCACGGTGAAGGGTGCGGTTACGGTCTCGCTTCCCGCCGCGTATGACGCACTTGAAGCGACCTACACGCTCATCGAGGCGGGGACGCTCGTGTTCGACGAGGGAGCGTCGCTTGCAATCGCCCCCGCCCAGGTCGCGGTTTCCGATGGCTCGGCGGTGCGCCACGCGGCGCTTGAGTTTTCGGGGAACACCGTCGTGCTGCGCATGAGAAAGGACTCCCTCACCAGCAACAACTACCGCAAGAGCGCGGCGGAGTGCGTCGATACGCTCTTCACCACCGACGCCAACTGGAGCCGCGAGCACTACCCGACGAACGGCGACGTCAATGTGATCTTCAACCATCCCGGAACGGTCTTGTTCGACAATGCATACACGAATACTGCTGGGCTCGTCTATCTTTTCCGCAACGGACTTCAGGCGCCGGTCGTCCTCGACGCGACAGACGACGCGTACGGCTTCGACTTCAGGGGCAGCTACTATTTCATGGGCGCGGGTGCAGGTACTGGTTTCACGGGCTGGACGGAGTTCCGGCGCGGGACGTACGCAGGCAACTATTTCTGCATGAACGGCACGAGTGATAGCGGGCCGAACAGCAAGTTCCGCATTGACTTCACGGGCGCGACGGTGAATCTGTCCAACTGCCTTCAGAGTGGATACGCCGCCAACTGCGAAAACGAGGTGAACGTCTCTGGCGGCATCGTCAGCATGGGGGCAGCCTACAACACGAACATCAAGCCCCGCACGAAGAACCGCACGCGCGTGACAGGGGGAAAATTCGATCTCAGGGAGAACCTCCACGCCTGCGCCGGGACGAACAGCGAGTTCGACTTTGAGATCACGGGCGGCGAGATGGAAGTCGCCGCGAGTCTGTACGCCGACGCGACGGTCGGCTCCTTCGCCGACGTGCGCCTTTCGGGCGGCGTGATACGGACGGACGCGATTTCCCTGCCCGCCGGCTACGGCAGGTTCCTCTTCAACGGCGGCGTGCTTGCACCGCGTGCGGCGTCCGCAAGTTGGCACAGCGGCAGCACCGTTCTCACCGTCGCAGCCGGCAAGAGCGCGATCGTCGATACGGAAGGGAAGGACGTCACCTGGAGCGCGACTGTTGCCGATGTCTCGGGCGGCGTCGCTTACGGCTTCACGAAGCGCGGCGCGGGCACGCTCACGTTCCCGGCGGCGCAGACGTTCACGGGCGCAATTTCCGTGGAGGGCGGCACGCTCCTCGCGCCGGTGGCGGTCGCGGCGTCCTCGCTCTATGTCACGAACGGCGCGACGTACAGCGTCGCAGACGGCACGGCGGGGCAGACATTCGCCCTCACCGCGCTCACGCTCGACGGCGGCGGACGCCTCGCGATTGATGTGACGGACGCGGCTTGCGATACCTTCGCAAGCGAAGCGCTCGACATCTCCGGCGCGTCGTCTGCGAATCCTGTCTTGATTGTCGTGAACCCGGTTGGCATCGCGGAGCTTCCGATGGGCGTTGACTACACCGTCATCGCGTCCGGCCTCACCTCCGGCGACGAGGCGAAGTTTGCGGTGAACGGAATCGACGCACGGCTCGCCGTGGTGAACGGCGCGCTCGTGATGCGCAGCTCGAACCGCCTGAAGGTGACGGCGGAATGGAGCGGCGCGGCGAACGACGGCGGCAAGTGGACGACCGGCGGCAACTGGACGGGCGGCGAGGCACCGCAGAACGGCGACACCGCCGCGTTCAACCTCGCGGCAGGCGGCGCGACGGACTTCGACATCGCGGGTCTCGCGCTTGGCGGCCTCATGTTTGGTGATACGGCAGGCGCGTTCACGCACGGCGGCACCGAAAGTTTGCGCGTAACCGGTGCGATCACGAACCTCTCCTCGAACGCGCAAACATTCACCATTCCCGTCGCGCTCGGCGTCGATGGGCAGTCGTTCGAGCTGGAGACTGCGGGCGACACGGTGTTCACGGGCGCGACGACGATCGCCGCCGCGACATTTACGAAGAAGGGCGCGGGCACGCTCGCCGTGCCGGGGCCGACCGTCTTGACGGCACAGCGCATCGAGGTTGATGCTGGCACGCTCCGCATCGACGAGAGGGCGGTGACGACGGATGCACCGGTTGCGGGCGACATTGTCGTGCGTGACGGTGCACGACTTGATCTCAATGCCGCTGCCACGGTCCGTGACATTCAGAAGAATGAGCTCACGCGTTCCAAGACGGTCAGCATCGAGGGCAGCGGACCCGACGGCGCGGGCGCGCTCTACAATTCCGTTCCTTCGGGCGGCGTAGGTTCGTCGCACTTCAGCCGACTTGTGCTGACGGGTGACGCCAAGACTGGTGGTGCGAACGTCACTGTGCGTGGAGCAATGGCCGCCTCGGACTCCGCCTACACAGACGCTTCGATAACGGGACCTTACACCCTCACCGTGGCCAACGCCGGTCCGTCGGCGGACGACGCGTTCTTCGTCGCCAATTCGGCGCTTGACCTCACGGGCGTCCATGTGACAGGTAATCTCCTTCTTGAAGGAACGATCAGCGGCAGCGTCTCCAACGGCATCAGGCTTTCGGACGGAAGTACGCTTAACCTTCATGGTACTACGACGCCCGCGACGATTCCGCTTTCCGTCGATGCCGGCGCAACTGTCGCTGTCAACGGAATGACCTCTGCCAACACGGTGAACGGTCCGCTCACGATCGGCGCGGACGCGACGGTAAACGTCACGCCTGACCAACCTATCACGTTCAACGGCGCGGTTACGAACGCCGGGACGTTCGTGCAGGCGAAGGGCGGCAACATCTACTTCGACTGCACGGAACTCGTCGGAGGTACGTATGAAGTGCGCGGGAACCACTTCTGGTTCGGCGGCGCGATCGACTCGCCCGAAAGCGAGATCACGCTCAAGAGCGCGAACGCGGGAATCACTATCTTCGGCGCGCAAAGCACGCTGCCCGGCACGGGGATCCCCAATTTCAAGGCGATTCACGTCGATGGAACGCTTGCGGAAATACGGTTCATGCCGCGGGCCGCATGCGAGGTCACGAACAATCTCTATGATGCCGTTTTGGCCGCCGCCAACAAGGTGATGATCGACAGCGTTGAGGACACGGCGGCGACCGTGACGGTCAAGAACGCGACATGGGAGCCGAAGGGCGATTTCATGCTTGGCTCAAACAACGGAAGAGGAGCGTATCTCAAGATTGCCGATGGCGCGACACTCACAATCCCGTCGGGCAAGGGACTTTACCTGGCCTACAATATCAGTTGCCCAAAGGAGAACATCCTCGAAGTCGCCGAGGGCGGGACGCTCAATTATCTTTCCGCGAACAGCGGCTTCCAGCTCGGGCGTGGATACTCCGCAGCCGACACGAACGCGCTGCCGCAGCGGCTCATCGTGTCGGGCGGCACGGTCAACATGTCGACCGCGCAGCTCCTCATCGGCGCGTACACGCGCACGGGCTATGCCGACCTGACGTCGGGACGGCTCGTGGTGCAGCAGCTCCAGCCCCGACAGACGGCCACCAACATCGCATACTGGAAGAACGCTTACGACGTGCGCTTCACGCAGACGGGCGGCGTGCTCGAACTCGGCTCCGGCGGCAGCATGAGCGCGATTCCCGGCGTCGACAAGCCGTACCTCGACCTGGCGGGCGGCACGCTTCGCGCCACCGCAAATCTCTCCAACAAGTACGGCTACGTGAACATCCAGTTCGGCGCGTCGCCGGCGTCGGACGGCGAGTACACGGTTGACCTGAACGGCAACACGGTGACCTGGAACGCGCCGCTCGCGGGCGCGAGCGACGTGACGGTCACGGGCGCGGGTGCGTTCAACAGCGTGACTGCGCTCCAGTCGATTCCGCTTGGCAAGTGGACCGTGACGAACACCACGGCGGTCGCCGACCTCTCCGGTGCGGCCGGTTTTGCGGGCGGCCTCACGGTCGCGCCCGGCAAGTCGGCGAAGATCGCCGTCCCGGGCGAGGGACTTGTGGAATGGGCGTTTTTCAACAACAACCAGATCGCCGACATGAATGCGCTCAAGGCGTACACCGGCGTGTGCCCGTATGTGAACTCGACGCTTGGGCATGTGCATCTCTCCTTCGGTTCCAATGTCGCTCCGATGGGGAACTATTCGCGCTTCGTCTATCGCGGGCAGTTCTACGTCGAAGCCGACAAGGCGGGCACGTGGTACTTTGGCGTCAACTACGACGACAACATCACGCTCGTCATCGACGGCGTCGAGGTCGCTTCCTCGCCTGCGCACGACACCGTCGGAACGGGCAGCGCCGAGCTTGCCGAAGGCTGGCACGACTTCCGCATCTGCGTCCTCGACGGCAGCGGATCGTGCGGACCGTATGTGTCGGGCTGGAGCAACACGATGGGCGTGGGCTGGAGCACGGACGCCGCGGCGGAAGGTTCTACTGCCGCTTCCGCCTACACGAAGTTCGACACGACGACGCTCGCGATGCGCCTCCCGCAGGGCGCGGCGACGCAGACCGCCGTGCGCATGAAGGCGGCGCCGGTGAGCAACGGAAACACGTTCATGGACGAATCACAGCCGTTTACATTGCTCGACTGCGTGACGAACAACCTCGCGCTCCTCCACGGCTTCAATGGCGACAGCGTCGCCTCGGTGGCGAACAGCCAGACCGTCCACTACGAAGGTTACTTCCTCGTCCCGGAGGAGAACGCCGGCAGCTGGACGTTTACTGGATGGTACGACGACTACCTCTCGCTCTACATCGACGGCGTCAACATCATCCACAAGGCCAACTCGTCGAAGTCCGGGAGCGCCCAGTTGACGGCAGGCTGGCACCAATTCCGCATCGCGGTGGTTGACGGCGTCGGCAACTATGGCGGCAAGATTACGGATGACAACGGCAAGGTGTGCGCGCTCAAGGCCAAGCCTGCGAACGGCGCGAAGGCGCTGGCGTTCGACGGCGGGAACTTCCGCCTTGCGTACAGCGCGGCGGACGCGCAGAAGATGTGCGCGGCGGGTCTCGGCGGCGAGATCGACATCGGCGCGGGCGCGACGCTCCAGAACGACGTGGCGGCGGGCTTCTGCCCGATCTACGGCACGCTGAAGGGCAGCGGCACGCTCTCGGGCGCGTTCCGCTTCACCGGCACGACCAACTGCTGGGCGGTGACCCAGTCCAGCGTACGCGAGCTCGCCCGCGTCGAGTTCGCGAACCCGACGAAGGAGACCTTCACGGGCCTCAAGTCGCTCAATGTCACCTTCAACGACAAGCCGACCAAGGCCTTGTATTACCTCTCGACTGCAACGGTTGACGGTCTGACTCAGGCCGACCTGGCGGGCACGACAGTGACCGTGACCGATGGCGAGCGCGACTACTCCGCCAACTTCACGCTCACGGTTCGCAACGGCCGCCTCGCCCTCGCCAACTCCAAGCCGTCCGGCACGTACATCATCGTGCGGTAGGGCTGGTAGGGCGCGCTCGCCGAGCGCGCCGGAATTGCGGGCCGCCCGGTGGTCGGCCCCTACCGGTTCGCATGGTAGGGCGCGATCACCGAGCGCGCCGTACCATTTTCGGCTTGCGGGCGGCGGTGAGATTATGGTATCATTATGCCAGTTCGACTGGCATAGAAGGAATCTTCAACAGTTACAAAGAGGAAAAAGCGATGGAAAAACTTATCTGCAACTCCCGTAGGGGGGGGGCGAAAACTTCTAGTTTTGCTCGTGT
>CACWIW010000190.1 GCA_902761035.1 uncultured bacterium
CCCATGCGCGTGACGGTCTTGCGCCACTCGCTGACGTACTTCAGCACCATCGAGCGACACTGCTCGTTGAACTTGTCGACGCCGATCTTCTTGATCTCGGGCGCGCCGGCGATGCCGAGCGCCTCCTGTGCGAGGGCCTCGATCGGGAGACCGTGCGTATCCCAGCCGAAGCGGCGCTCCACGTACTTGCCGCGCATCGTCTGATAGCGCGGCACGATGTCCTTGATCGTGCCCGCGAGCAAATGCCCGTAGTGCGGTAGGCCCGTCGCGAACGGAGGCCCGTCGTAGAACGTGTAGCGTTCCTTGCCCTTGTTGCGGTCCAGCGACTTCTTGAACACGTCGCCTCCCGCCCAGTATTTCAGGATTCCTTCCTCCATCTGGGGGAACTGGACCTTGTTGGACACCGGTTTAAACATCATTTTCTCCAAATCTGTGTAAAACGCCTATAGTATACCACAAAGACGTCCGTATACCAACACCCGCCCTTAGGGCGTTGTTGCGCCGGCACGTCAGTACATCTTCTCGTACTCGCCCTTCTGCACCTTCTTCAGGCAGGAGAAGCCCGCGCGTTTGGCACGGTAGTGCAGGTCGGTCTGCGAATGGCCGAGCCCTGGGGCCTGTATTACGCGGAAAATCGGAGCGCCGCAATCTGGGCATACGGTGAGTTTGGCGTCGTTGATCGACTGGGCGATCTCGAAACCCGCGCTACACTTCGCGCATCCTTTAGACCCTTCCTTCACCTCGTAGACGTACATCGGCATGGCCGCATCCTCACTTAGCGAGCGACAGGAACTCCTGCCGCACCTTCTCGTCCTCGCGGAAACTGCCGAGCATGGCGGACGTAATCATCTCGGAATTCTGCTTCTCAACGCCCCGCATCATCATGCAGAGGTGCCTGCAGCGGAACACCACGCCCACGCCCTCCGCGCCGGATGCATCCTGAATAGCCTCAGCCACCTGCTCGGTCAGGCGCTCCTGTATCTGCAGACGGCGCGCGAAGCAGTCCACGATGCGGGCGATCTTAGAGACGCCCAGCACCTTGCCACGCGCGATGTATCCCACCGCGCACGTGCCGAAGAACGGCAGCAGATGGTGCTCGCACATCGAGTAGACCTCGATGTCCCGCAGCACGATCATGTGGTTCGCGCCAGTCTCGAAGACGGCGTTGTTCAGCACGCCCCTCGGCGTCTGGCGGTAGCCGCGCGTGAGGAAAGCAAGGGACTTCGCCACGCGCGACGGCGTCTTCAACAACCCCTCGCGCCCGGGATCCTCGCCTAGTTCCACGAGGAGCTGGCGCACGAGCGACGCGATTTTGCGTTCATCCGGCTCACGGACTTCTGTCTTCTTCATTTTTCGCATGGCGGTATTCTATCAAACGTCCGCCCGCGCCGCAACTGCCCACTCGCCGAGCTTTTCGGTGAGCGCGCGCCAGCGGACGTAGCGGCGGGCGTAGTCGGCGGCGGACTCGGCGTCCGGCGCGGCCTCCGCATCGGCGCGCGAAATCGTCTCGAGGATCGAGAAGTCGTCCCACACGCCCGCGCCCACGCCCGCAACGAGCGCCGCGCCGAGCGCCGCCGCCTGCTGCCCGATCGCGGCACGCGCCACGCGGCGTCCGTAGACGTCTGCGTAGATATGACGCCACAGCGGCGAGTTCGCGCCGCCGCCCACGAGCGTGAGCGGCTCTGCAACCGGCGCAAGACGCGCCAGCTCGTCGAGCGCGTTCCGGAGCCCGAACGCAACACCTTCCATCACTGCGCGGATCACGTCGCCGCGCGTGTGCCGGAGGTCGAGGTTCGCGAACGCACCGCGCAGCGCGGGCGTCGGGTCGAGCGAACTGCCGCCCGCGAGCGAGGGGTTGAAGTAGAGGTCGTGCGCGCCGCGGCACGCCTTCTCCGCCTCGGCGTCCATGGACACGTAGTCCATCCCGCCGCACAGCACGTCGCGACACCACGTGTGCGACGTCCCCGCCGAGAAGATGGCGAGCGCGGAGGCGTACTGTCCCGGCACCACGTGGTCGAACACGTAGGGACGCGTCGCGACGTCGAGGAGCGGCTTCGCGGAGGAGACGGCGATCCACGCGGACGACCCGAGCGAGCAGTACGCCCGCCCTTCCCGCCACGCGCCTGCGCCAAGCGCCATGCAGGAGTTGTCCACGCCGCCCGCGACGACTTTCACGTCTTGCGGCAGACCCAGCTCGCGCGCGGCGTCCGGCGTAAGCGTACCAAGCACCTGCGTGGCGGGGACGATCTCGGGGAAGAGCGCGCGCGGCAGGCCGGAAGCGGCAATCAGTCCCTCGTCATACCGCCGCGTGGCGAGGTCATACACGCCCGTTCCGGATGCGTAGGAGAAATCCGTCGCCCGTACGCCGCAGAGACGGTAGTTGATGTAGTCCTTCGTACCGAGGATCGTCGCGGCGCGGCCGAACCACTCCGGTTCGTGCGCGCGGAACCACATCAATTTGAACACCGAATAGAGCGCGGCCGGGAACCCGTTGCCCGTCTTCATGTACCACGCCTCCTCCGGCACTTCGCGGAAGAACGCCTGTGCCTCCGCGCCCGCGCGCGAGTCGCTCCAGATCGGCACCGTGGGACGCAGCAGGTTACCCGCCGCGTCGAGCGGGACCACGCCGAGGGAGTGTCCGGAGATGCCGAGCGCGCGCACGCGCTTCATCTTCTCGTCGCCCGCCTGTTCGGCGAGGAGACGCGTGGAACGTACGGTCGCGCGCCACCAGTCCTCGGGAGACTGCTCGTGGAAACCGCTCGCGGGATAGGTCGTCTCGTAGGCGTCGAAACCGGACGCCACGCACGCGCCGTCCGCGCCGTACAGGGAGGCCTTGATGCCGCCCGTTCCAAAATCGTATGCGATGATGTACATGTGATGATCCTTCATTTTTTTGTTTCGGAAAGAATGAAACTCTTCGGCGCCCACGCGCCGAGCGCGAAGGTGAAGCTGCCATTCTTGACGGCGATTGGCTCACCGACGATTTCGCCGCGCAGGTTCACCGGCTGCGCCGTGGCTGCCTTCATGCCCGGCGGCAACGTAACCGTGATGTCGCCGCCCTTGCCAGCCTGCTCCCACACGCGCAGCACGGTTCCCGCACCATCTGGATTGGGGCAAAACGCCGTCACGCGCACGCCCTTCCGCGACAGCGCCACACCGCTTGCCTCACTGGGACAACGGCCATCTTGCCCATTGCCCGCCACGAACGCCGCGACGCACGGTTGGCGAATCTCCCACGCGGGCGTGAACACCGCCTGCTCCTCGTCCGCACCGTGGGCGACGGGATAGACGCGCAGCGAGGCCGACCACGAGCCTGGAATCCACAGCGGGAAGTTCGTGTTCCACTGGTTGTTGTAGAGGTTCGCGAACACCTCCGGTTCCGTCGGCACGTAGTCCGGCTCGTAGCGCCAGAGGCCCGGCCTTCCAAGGCTCCAGAGCGGCAGGTCGGCGGACTCCACGCCCACGCCCGCGCCGCCGGGTCCGCTCCGCACCGTAATCGCACGGTCCACGCAGAGGATGTCCTTGTTCGCGCCGAAGATGATGTCTTTCGTGGGGTCGATCGTACCGCCGATGCGTCCGACGCGGAACGTCGGCCCCTCCACGTTGAACGGCAGACACAGCCAGCCGCCTTCGGGAATCGGATCGGGCGTCTTGTCTTCGACGCGCCACGTGATATCCACGCACGGCAGATGGTCCGGGAACGAAAAGCGCATCTCGTACGCCTTGGCGAGCCCCTTCGTGTCGTCGGGCGTCATCACCACCTCCACGCCCAGCGGCGAGCGCTTCATGCGCGCGCGCCAGCCGGACGGCGTGATCGCGGCATACGGCGAATGCGCGACGTCCGGCATTCCCGGCTTGCTGAGTCCATCGTTCTTCTCGCGCTCGTTGTAGATCTTCGAGTAGCGGCCCACCTCGTTGCGGCTGAAGCGCTCGTGCAGGAACTGCCCGAGGGCGTGCCCGCCTTGTTTCACGAGTTCGCGCCCGGTCGCATTTTCGACGAGCGAAGAAATGCCGCCCTTCTCTAGGTCAAACTTGACCGTGAAGTGGCGGAACCTTTTGATTTGTCCATGTAAAACATGTAGATCATTTTGATTTTCTACATGTTTTACCTGTTCTCCATGGACAACATAAGTCTTGTACCCGCCCGCAGGGAGGCCCTTCGCGAGGAACCGCACCTTGCCGCCGTCGCGCTCGCCGCCGGGCAGCGAATAGCCCTCCGGCATCTCCACCTCCACCACGGCATCGCGCACATACGGGAGCGGATTGAACACCACCACGCGCGGGCCCTCCACGGCGATGTTCCGCGCAAGCGCCTCCATGCGCGCCTGGATGCCGTCCTGCGCCGCCTTGCGCGCACGCCGCGCGTAGTCCGCATGGTACTGGAACGATTCGTCGAACTCCTTGTATTCGCCGGAGTCGTAGCGCTGGCGCCAGCCGGGACGGTACAGCCGCGGACCGCGCACGCGGAAGCCGGCGAGCCCCCAGGTGTGTTCCGAGTAGAGACCGGAGTCGCGGTAGGCGCGTTCCAGGAGTTCCGCGACGGGTTCGGTCGCGACACCAAACGCCCGCAGCGTGGTATCGAGTTGTCCGAGCGTGACGAGGTCGCCGACGGTACGGCGGTGGATGGCCGTCGCCTCGGGCAGGGTCATCATGCCGTGTATCCACGTATCGGGCATGTCGCCGCGCACGACGGGAAGGGACGGATGCGCCTTCTCCTCCGCGATGATGGCGTCCACGAATTCGTCGGGGTCGCCGAAACGCACCTTGATGCCGGGCAGCTGTTGTCTCGCCTTGCGCAGGATATTGTCCACTTCCTTCCGCGACATCGGGCCGGCGTTGTCGCCCCGCATGTAGTAGGCGAGCCACGTCTTGTGCCGCCACCCCTTGGGCGGTGTCACGCTACCGCCACCCATCCATCCGTATTTGGGCGAGTATCCAAGCAGAATACGCGAGCCGTCAGGGCCCTCCCACCAGCAGAGCGTCGGAATCTTTTCCACCACTGAATAGGGCTTGCTGCACGGGTTGCTGCCCAGATGCAGGAACTTCACGCCGGCGTAGGCGAGCAGCGTGGGCATCACCCATGCGTGCTCCGGCACGTCCGTCTGCTTTGCGTAGCGCGGTAGATCGAAGCCGAACTTCCGCGAGAGGTTTGAGCCGTATGAGAACATCCGCACCAGTTCTTCGGGATCCGAAGCCTCCGTTTCGCTCGTGAACGGCAGCGCATGCCACATCAGGCGTCGCTGGCGCACGGAGTCCTCGATCTTGGCCCGACGTTCGGGGGAGTACTGTCCGTTCAGTATCGCGTCGGTCAGCCAAGCCGGCAACGTCCAGCGCACGCGAAGGTCGGGCGGCATCGTCCGGTCGGAATCGAACAGCGCCAGCGCCTTGTCCATGTATGACGTCCTGTACAGCTTGACCAGTTCGGGGACAGTGTGCGTGTAGCCCACGTCGAGGTGGCACTTCGTGACGATGATCACCTCCTCGAGGTTCGGCCAGTCGGGCGACCTGCGCTCCGCCGCCTTCTTGGCGAGATCGCTTTCAGCGCCCAGCGCCGCCGAAGCGCCCAGCACCATCGCCGCCACAATAGCTACTTGTCGAATTTTATTCGTCATATTTTTGTTTCCTTTTTTCTTTAAGAGCAATCTGTTTTAAGAACAATCTGTGGGGACCGTCCCCGACATTTACCCCTTGAACAAATCGTCGAGCGTGACGACGGACTGAACGTCGGAGGCGTTCGCGTTGGCCTTGAGCCCATGCGCGGAGACCATCGTAAGGTGAATTGCGTCCGACGTCCCAGTCTGCTCCGCATAGACCTCACGTTTGATCTTGAGCCGCCTGTCATATTCGTCCGTTATCGCAAACGGACCGGCGGTGTACTTCATTTCGCACAGGTTGACGACCTTGTCGTCGCGCTCGATGACAAGGTCGATCTGCGCGCCGTCCCCGTCCTTGCCGTCATCGCGGAACCTCCAGCCGTATGTACGAGTCACAACGCCGGAGATGCCGAGCTTCCTCTTGATTGCCTCAAGGTGCTGCAACGCCACGCGCTCAAAGGCGAGTCCGCACCAGATGCGCACGGCCTGCGTCGTCTGCGACACGGACCAGAAGTTCGGCATCAAGTTGGTCTCTCCGTCAATGAACCTAAAGTAGAACAGGACGTAGTTGTCGATCAGCTGATAGACAAGATCGCGCTTCCGGCGCCCCGGTTCAGCGTATGCGCGGATGAAGTCGCATTGCGCAAGTTCCTTCAGAACGCGCGAAAGGCGTCCGTTCCCCTTCGTGCGCGTGGCCGCGATGATCTCGTTCCGCGTCATCCCGCACTTCTTCGTCCCGAGGGCGCGAATGACGGAAATGTACAGCTTCGGCTTGCGGAAGAGAGCAAGAAACAGGTGGTCGAACTCGTCGGAGAGCTCCCCATGCGGAGCAAAGAACAACTCGTCGATGTTCTGCACGAGGCTGATGTCCGTGCGAAGCAGATCCCAGTAGTACGGTACGCCACCCATCACCATGTACCCTTCCAGTATCTGGTCGCGGTTCATGACTTGTCCATTCGCGCGCACGAGCGCCTCGCATTCGGCAAGTGTGAACGGACGAAGGTAGATTTGCCGCGTCAGCCGGTTGTGGAGTCCGCCGTAATCGTCGATGATCTTCTCGATGACCCATGACGTCGCCGACCCGCAGATGACCAACATGATGTCATTCCGCGCGGAAGCCCAGCCGTTCCAAAAATGGTCAAGGGCTCCGACGAAATCAGACTTCGGCGTATCCATCCACGGACATTCGTCGAGGAATATGATCTTGCGCCCCACTCCCTTTCCGAGAAGAAGCTCCTTGAGGAAATCAAATGCCTCGTACCAATCTGACGGACGCCTGCACCTTGGATATCCTTGCGCCGATAGGGACTTTGCGAACTCCTCCAGCTGTTTGGCGGTGCCACGCTTGCGTATGCCCGTATGCTCAAACGCGAAACTGCCAAATGCCTGCCGAACCAGAAACGTCTTTCCAATTCGGCGGCGTCCATAGACCGCAATGAATTCGGCCTTACCCGAATTCTCCGCGCTCTTTAGTTTAGCAAGTTCAACTTCTCGGCCAATTATCATCAAAAACAAACCTTTCTTGGCTGTTTCGACGCATAGCATACCTTATTTTCTGCCACAAGTCAACCTGAAAACACACTTGTGGCACATTATAACGCACTTCCAGCCGTTAAAACCTGCCACAAGTCCAATGGATGACCGATGGGGACAGTCCCCGGACATTGCCATGGTTTTCTTGGCCTCACTTCGCCGTGGACTGATTCAACGTCTCCCACGACCCGCCCCTGGAGCGGAAACGTGCAGTTGCGGAACGTCAACGGCTCCGTCGCAACCGCCTCGAACGGCGTTTTCGCCTTCACATCCGCCGTGAAGTTCTCCAGACGGATGTTCGACAGGATCGAGTCGTGGTTCCCGATGAAGCGCAGCGGTCTCGCGCACTTGACGTTGAAGTTCCTGAACGTGACGTCGCGTACGCCGCGTATCTTGATGCCGGGTCCCGCCACGATCTGCACCGAGCTTCCGTATGAGCATCCCTCGAATCCATCGAAGACGATGTTGGACATGTCCATGTATCCCTCGTCGTAGGGGCGCGTGTAGCGAATCGGGTAGTCGAAGAAGATGCCGTTGTTGCCGGACATCTTGATATTCTTGAAGAGCGCGTTGCGGATTGTGTCGTCCGAGGGCGCGCCCATGCGGATCGACTGGCACCTGCTGTTCAGCACGCAGTTCGACACGACGAAGTCCTCACAGACGACGTGCTCGTCCTTCCACTCGCGCATCGCCCGCAGGATGATGCAGTCGTCGCCCGTCTTGAAGTGCGAGTTGCCCACGCGCACGCGTCGGCAGGCATCGAAGTCGATTCCGTCGTTGTTGATCATGCGCTGGTCGCCGACGACCGTTATCCCATCCGCCACCACGTCTTCGCACAGGCGGATGAACATCGTCCACAGGGGGCTGTCCTTGAAGGTGACGCCCTCCAGCCGCACGCGCCTGCAGCGGACGAACTGGACCATCAGCGGACGGAACTTCGGCTTCGGCCAGTGTCCGTGCGGCGGCTTGCGGTCGTAGAAGGCAGGGCCCTGTCCGTCAATCGTCCCCTTCCCCGTGATCGCGATGTCTTCCGTGTCCCATGCCTGGATGAGAGCCCGGTACGAGCTTTCGGGCGACACGCTGCACACATCGCGCGGGAAATCGTCGTAGTCCTCTCTCTTCGTGCTTCCAAGCAGAACCGCCCCTTTCTCCAGGTGCAGCTCCACGTGACTCTTGAGGCGCAGCGAGCCGGTTGGATGCACGCCCGGCGCAATGACGACGCGTCCTCCGCCAGCTGCCGCGGCGGCGTCAATCGCCTGCTGAATCTCCGCGCGCCCGCCCTCGGCGGCAACGCGAAAATCTTCCGCACACGCGGAAAATGCAAGTGCAGAGAATATAATTGACGATATTGCCGTCCCCAAAGATAATTTCCTCAACATTGTTTCTCCTTTGTCGTGTTGACGATTGCAAACGTTGAGTCCGTCATCGAATGAAGATTTTCGTTCCAGAGAGAATTCTGCCCACACGCGAGGCGGGGATGTCAGGCGACGGGCGGTAGATGCTTTCCGTCACCGTATCGTAGAGCATCCCCTTGCCATCGACAAGGCAGGGTTTGAAATCGCGCACGAGTGCGCCGTCCTGCCAGATCTTGAGCCCATAGCACCTCGCGGCGGAACGCCAGCGCCAGTGGCTCGACGAGAAGAGGCAGAGGTTGTTGCCGGTATCGACGTTGCCGGTGATGTTCGTGCTCAAGACCTGCGTGCCGTTCCATTCCATCGTCTGCGATCCATCCGCAAAGGTCACGTCAAACGAATTCATCACGCCGACAGTCGCGGGAACATTGGCAGAGCCGTTTTCCAGATTGGTTTCGCCGCTGTTGCCATACTGCGACAAGAGGGCGGCATCGGATTCGTGGAGCATACTGAACCATGCGTTTGAATCCCTGAGGTTTCGTGCCCCGAGATACGCGCGCTTCTGACGCCAGAACACGGCGGCCGTGTTTTCCAGATAGAGATGGCTCTCACGGTCATAAGTCCGCATCTGGCCGGTTCCGTCCTCGTCCTCGGCAGTCCACATCATCACGCCCTTGGCGCGGGTCCAGCTGCGGGCGGGGACGCCGGTGTCGAGCGTGTTGTTGCCGTCGGACTCGATGTACTCGACATAGACGACCTCATTCGGCTTGACCGATTGCCGATGGACGTTATTGAAGACGAGCGGCGTGCCGAGCGAGTAGAAGATGCGCTTAGACACGTCGTCGTAGAGTCCGGCGATGCCGTTCTTTAGGCACGGACGGAAGTCGCGCACGAGGACGCCGTCCTGCCAGATCTTCAGGAAGTAGATGCGAGATACGCTGTATACGTCCGGCACCCCGTTGTTGTTTCTCGCGAAAACGTAGAGGCTACGGCCCGTGTTGACCGAGTCGGCTTTAGAGAGCGATGTCCAGATTTTCTCGGCCCCGGTTTCGTCGTTGATGACCGTAAGGGTCTGCGATCCTGCCGCGAAGGACACCCGAGCGTGCGTCGTGTCGCCATAGTTCAGCGGATAGAGGTTTGCGTCATTCCACGCTCCGGCCTTGTTCGGATCCGTCGTCACCGGTCGCCAATAAGTGTCCCCGTACCCAAGGCCAACATGTTGCCCGGCTGCATGATACCACATTTTCCATGTTTGACTTGTTCCTTCGTTCTGGCGCATATTCTCCCCCACCGCCCCGTGCGCAATCACGCCTCGGCGAGAATCTTGCGGGCGGAACCCACGCCTACGCCGAAGCGGCGCGCGCCGGCATCGTAGAGCGCCTGAAGCGTGGCGAGCGAGCGGATGCCGCCCGCAGCCTTCACCTGACAGCGGCCCGCGACGGTCTTTGACATGAGCGCGATGCGTTCCACCGTGGCACCGGTCGGCGCCCAGCCGGTGCCGGTCTTCACCCACGCCGCACCCGCCTCCACGCACCATTCGCACGCGCGCGCGATTTCCTCATCCGTAAGCCAATGACATTCGAGGATCACCTTCACGGGACGCCCACCTGCCGCCTCGACAACGCCCGCCACGTCATCCACGTATGCAGACTTGTTTCCCGCCTTGAGCCAGGTAACGTTGTTCACCATGTCCACTTCGTCGCAACCGAACTCCACGAGCTCGCGGGCCGTCGCGGCCTTGATGCGCGACGTCTCCGATCCGCCAGGGAATCCGGAGACGGACGCCATCGGCACCTTCAGGCTCATCGCGTCAAGCCGCGCGCGCAAGTACGGCACGTGCGCGGGCAGACAAAACACCGCCGCGCAGCCGAACTCCGCTGCCAGCTCGCAGCACGCATCAATGTCCTGAAGCGTGTTCTGCGCCTGCACGGCGGAAACATCCATCATCTTCGCTATTTCTTCTACTGTCATTTTTTCATTCTCCATTTACTGAACATTCTGGACAACATCGCTCATGTGGAACCCGCCGTTGCACGTCATGGACGCGCGAGCAGTTTTTCGGCTGGGATTATCGCGTCGAAGAATCCCGATCCCTCGACGGCTGGTGCAAGTTCTCCTTCGTACACGAGAACGGGGCGAGCGGACATCCCCTTGCGCAAAGGCAGGCGGGAAAGCCTCTCCTGCATTTCTGAGATGATCGATTCGCCTATCTCGCGCACACGCTTGATCTCGACGACGTATGCCGCCATGGGCGTCTGGATCAGAAGGTCAATCTGGCATCCGCACTTCACGCCTTCCGCATCTCGGCGCGCATTCCGATATGGTGCCGCAGATTCGACGAGGGAATTCCCAAGGTGGAGATACGGCAGGAGCGACATCGCGTTGTTCACGATCAGGTTCTCGAACTGCAAGCCCATCACGGCCGTCCACTCCGGCAACGTTCCAAGCGAAGCGAACTTGAAACTCCCGGTTTCGATCTGCGTCTTGCGCGGCATGACGTATTTCAAATAGAACCGCGTGTAGTTGTCCTTCAGACGGTACTTGCCGGTGCGCGAGTCGGCCCCCGTCGCGGGATTGAGTCCCGGATCATCGGATATGAACCCGGCCTCCTTCAGCTCCCTGAGCGTTGCCGACATGCGGCCATTGCGCTTGAGTTCAAAACGTCCTGACAACTCGGCGCCAGACTGCGGCCCGTCCGACAGGGCCACGAGGATTCGGCGCTTCAGTTCCGTCTCGGTTCCGAACAACGGACTGAAAATCGCATCGAAGTCCTTGTAGAGCTCGCCACTTGTCGAAAAGCACATGCGCCTGATGTTCTCTTCTGCGGATAGACCGGGGTCCACTTCCTCAAGGTATCTGGGCACGCCGCCTGTGACGGAAAGGACATCGAAGATTTCCCGAGGAGATACGCGATCCTTTGCTCCGCGCCAGAACTCGGCGCATTCGCTCAGAGTCAATTCGGGAAGGACGTAGTCGCGCGAGAAACGTCCCGTGAAACCGGTGTTGTCGAGAATGTTCTCACGAATCCACGTCGAAACCGAACCGCACACGGCGACGACAAGCTTTGGGTGACGATGGAAGAACCTCTCCCATGCCGTGCGCAACGCTCCCGGATAGTTGACGTCATAGCCGCCCATCCAGGAAACCTCGTCCAAAAGAACCACCGTGCGCACATCGTCAGAGATCTGCCCGTCAAGCCTTTGGAACGCCTCAATCCAATTGGTGACCGGCGCCTTGGATGCTTGGGTCTGCGCGGCAAGCGACTCGATGAAGTGATCCAATTGGCGCTGATTGGTCATCTGCTTGTCCGGCGGCAAACCCTCGATTTCGATGTAGGCGTTGGCCGTGCGTTTCGCAAACTCGCGAATCAGCGTTGACTTTCCAATGCGGCGTCTCCCACGGCAGGCAATGAGCGAACTCGTTGCCTTGCGCCAGAGCGACTCCAAGTCATCAAGATACTCTCTCCGTCCAATAAATTGCACGGAATTATGGTTTTCTTGATTTTGTTTCTGTCGCATGAGCGATATTATAGCATTTTTATTTCACTTACAGGAAGCGAATGTCACGAAAATTAATTTTTCAATTTTCGTGACATTCTTGATGCTACGCACGCTGGATCACAGTGAAGCCTACCACCCTACAGCGCCAGATTCAGGATTTCGGCAAGGGCCTCCGCCGTGACGGGCGGGTTCGAGGCGAGCACGCCGTCCGCGTTGAAGCTCACGGTACGCACGCCCTCGATGATGCCGGGGATGTCCCCTTCCGTCACGCCCTTCTCGCCCAGCGTCACCGGCACGCCGCTCGCCTTGATAAAGTCGCGGAATGCGGCGATGCCGGCGTCCGCCAGCTCGGCGTCGGTCTTATCGTGGGGACAAATCCCCATTGCCTTCACCGCGAACTGCGCGTAGCGGGCGGGCTTGAGCGCCTTGTGGTACGTCATCCACGCGGGCATGACGATCGCGAGCGACGACCCGTGGTTGATGCCGTGGCGGCTCGTGAGGACGTGTCCCACCTGGTGCATGGGCGTCCAGGCGTCGCCCGGCGAGGCCCAGCCGTTCAGACCGCACGTTGCGCACCACATGAGCTCCGTGCGCGCGTGGGCGTCCTGTGGGTTCGCGAGCGCCTTCGGGAGGTTCTCGACGATCGTGCGCATGAGCGCGAGCTGCCAGGCATGGAGGAGATCGCTCTCGTCCTGTCCGTTGATGTAGATCTCGAGCACGTGGCTGATCGCGTCGATCGCGCCGCACGCCGTCTGGAACGGCGGCAGGGAGTAGGTGAGCTCCGGGTCGAGGATGGCCGTCTTCGCGAAAAGGCAGTCCGCCCAGATGTAGCTCTTCTGTCCGCGCGTCGTCGAGCTGACCACCGAGCACATGTTCATCTCGCTGCCCGTCGCGGGGAGCGTGGGGATGAGGAGGAGCGGCAGCGCCTTCTCCGGCGGCTGCGCCGTCACGTTCGAGTGGCTCGCGTAGACCATGTTCCACAAATCGCCGTGCGTGTAGAGCACGCCCGCCGCGATTGCCTTCGCGGCGTCCATCGCCGAGCCGCCGCCCACGCCGATCACGAGGTCTGCGCCGAACGCCTTCGCCGCATCCACGCCGCGCGCGACCATCTCGATCGGCGGGTTGGGCACGACCTCCAGGAACTCCTGCGACGCGACGCCCGCCGCGTCCAGCAGCTCCTTCAGCTTGGCGAGCGTGCCCGTGACGCTCGCGTCGCCGTACGAGACGACGAACGCGCGCTTTCCGAGCTTCGCGGCCTCTTCGCCGGCCTGCTTCAACGTCCCGAGGCCGAACACGACCTTGACGGGATTGTGGTAGGTAAAGTTATTCATGTCATTCGATCCTTCTTATCTGTTATTGCTTTTTCGCCCGGGGACACTCGGCGCACGGCGGCGCGGAGGGTGCCTTGTAGCCGGGCTTGTCGATGGGACGCTTGTCCGCATACATCATGTACACCGCGTTGTCGCGTATGTCGTTGAGACCGACGCGCAGGCCCGCGCCGTTCTCGGGGAAGAGGCGGACGAGCTGCGTGGCGTGCGCCAGGACGTCGGAGGTGTACTGGCTGGAGAACGTGCCGAGGTCCTTCTGACGCCAGAGGTCGCGCACGCGCCAGCGTCCCACGAGGCCGAGGGAGTCGAAGTCGACCGTGATGCGGGTGGGGATGGCGTAGGTGTTGAAGAGTGCGAACACGAGCGAGCCGTCGCTCATCGGCTTCGCCCAGATTTCCGCGCGGGGCCCCTTCGCCACGCACGCGGCCTGCGCACCCAGTTCGTCCTGGCTTGTCTCGATCACCTCGTCGTTCGTGAGCAGCGAGCGGGTGAAGTCGTCCAGCTGCGTGAGGTCGCAGCCGATCAGGAGCGGCGAACAGAGGATCGCCCATAAGGACATGTGGGTGTACTGCTCGTTCGGCGTGAGGCGCGTTGGACGCAGATGTCCCCAGCCGAGGCGGCCCACCACGAGCATGTCGGGGTCGTTCCAGGCGCCCGGACGCGCGTAGGGCCACGAATCGGCCTGCTGGTGCAAGATGCCGTTCATGGAGTTCCACGTATCGGTGATGTCGCCCGTGGTGCGCCAGCAGTTTCCGCCCACGCTCTCACCCCACGTGGAGACGTAGCCCATGCCGTACTGGCAGAGGGAGAACACGATGTCGCGGCCCTGCGCCTTGAGGGCCTCGCCCATGAGACGGTAAGGCAGCATGAGGCGTCCGTGTCCGGAACCGACGGCCACCCGGCCGTAGCTGCACCAGTCGTACTTGAGGTAGTCGTAGCCCCAATCGGCGTACGTCTTCGCGTCCTGCCACTCATGTCCCCAGCTGCCCACGCATCCGCCGCAGGTGTAGGGCCCAGGCGAGGAGTAGAGGCCGATCTTGAGTCCCTTGGAGTGCGCGTAGTCGGCGAGGGCCTTCATGCACTTGAAGCGCTTGTTGACGGCGATGGAGCCGTCGGGGTTGCGCTCGGGTCCCTGGAGAGTGGGATCGTTCTTGGCGGAGGGCTTGTTCTGCCAGTAGTCGTCGATGTTCACGTAGCTCCAGCCGTGGTCGGCGAGGCCGCTTCCGGCGAACGCGTCAATCGAGCCGCGGATGTCCTTTTCCGTCACCGCGCTGGCGAAGCAGTTCCAGCTGTTCCAGCCCATCGGCGGCGTGAGCGCGATCTTGTCGCCCACTTCAAGGCGCAGCGTGCGCTTCGCCGTGCCCTTCGCGTTGGAGGCCGTGAACGTGATCACGTAGCTGCCGCGCGTCGACACGGCGCCGCTCAGGATGCCCGTCTTCTCGTCGAAGACGGCGCCGGCGGGCAGGTTCTCGGCCTTGAGCGTCATCGGACGCTCTCCCGTGACGGGAAGCCGCCACACGATGGGATGTCCGGGCCGCACGCCGAACACCTTCGCGCCGTTGATGCGCGGCGAGGCGGGAGGCGGCGGCGTGAGAATGCCCAGCTGCTCGCGGCCGAGCGGCACGGGCACGGGACGCGTCCCGTCCTTCATCGTGAAGTAGGCGTTGGCCCAGTCGGCGTGGTCGTAGTTGTCGCCGTCGCCCGCCGTCGAGACGAGAAGTTCCACCGTCTTCGCGCCCGCGAGGTCGGCATGGACGTGTACTGGATCGCGTTTCCCCCTGAGGGCAGCCGTCTCGACCACCGTCCGCCCATCGGCCTTCACGATGAAGCGGATGCTCGCGTTGCCATTCTCGCTGGGAAAGACTTCCGCATCAATGCCCACGTCCGCGTCAAACGCAAGAGCCTTGCCCGCCACGTCGTATATTGCTATGGACTCGGCGTGCGTGCCCACGCCGCGCTCGAATTTCTGCGATCCGATCTGCAGACTGCCGCCCTCCACGGTCTTGTTCCGGCGCGGCGTCTTCCAGCCGCACATCATCTCCCTGACCGACAGCTCGTCCAGCCACACACGCGCGTCGGCGTATGCGGCCCCGGTGAAAAGCGCGGCGATCGCCGCAACTGCCATGTTCATCTTCAAGTGTACTTTTTTCATGTATTGACCTCATTTCGTTCGGGGGCACTGCGCCCGCGTTTGAGAAACGCGCACATGATACCACATCCCGCCGCCGGATTCAAGCGGTACGGACTATCACGCTTATCCCGACTTTTTCGGGATGAGTTATCCCGAAATTGCGTCGCACCCCTGAAAACATTGGCTCAAAAATATTTTCAGGGGGGTCAAAAACTGG
>CACWIW010000191.1 GCA_902761035.1 uncultured bacterium
ATACGTCATCTTCATCACCGAGAACGACGTGATGGGGCGTGGGCAAGACGTGTATGTGTATGATCGGATAGAGAATGTGTCTGGTGAGCATTTAGATGATGGTACGCACATCATTTACGTGAACGGTGCGACGCGCAGCAAATCCGACATCGGCAAGTTGATGCATGATTTCCTGTGCAGCAACGCAGCGGAAATGTATTTCGATATTCTCAAGAGGCAAGTCAGTCAATTCAAGAATTCAGAAGAAGGGAGGCACTATATGTGCGAAGCAATGGAAAGAATCGAGGCGCGCGGCGAGGCGCGCGGCGTTGTGCGCGGCAAGCGCGAAGGCAAGCGCGAGACCATGATCGCGACGGCGAAGCGATTGCTCTCCAACGGCAAGCTCATGCTGAAGGAGATCGCTGAATGTACAGGCTTGTCGCTCGCGCAGGTCAAGAAGCTCCGGCCGTCGGTGGCGTGATAAACATAATGACGCCCGCCCTCCATAAAACCGCCTACAACCGCGCTAAAACGCGTGTTGGCGCGTTGCGCGTTTGTGCCCGTTGACAAACGAACAAGGCTTTTGGTACAATGTGCGGTGACAGGTTAATCATACTCTGATACAGAAAGATAAGGCGATGGCAAAATACCTTGATCCAAAGGCGGATGTGACCTTCAAGAAGGTTTTTGGCGAGCACAAGAATCTCGTCATTAGCCTCCTTAATTCTCTGTTGCCGCTTGACAAGGGCAAGAAGGTGGAGTCGATTGAGTATCTGCCACCGGAACTCGTGCCGCGCACTCCGATTGACAAGGACACTTCGGTGGATGTGCGCTGCGAGGAGACGGGCGGACGCAAGTTCATCGTCGAAATGCAGATGAGCTGGACGGCGAGTTTCAAGCAGCGCGTTCTGTTCAACGCCTCGAAGGCGTATGTGAAGCAGCTTGAAAAAGGCGAGGTGTACGCTTCGCTTCAGCCCGTCTATTCGCTTAATCTGGTCAACCACACCATTGAGCCGGAACTGGACGATTACTACCACTACTACCGGATGGTCCACTATCTCCACTCCAATAGGGTGCTGGACGGGCTGCACCTCGTGTTCGTTGAGCTTCCGAAGTTCAGGGCCAAGAACCTTGCTGAGAAGAAGATGCAAGTCCTGTGGCTTCGCTTCCTGACTGAAATCGACCGCGACGGCGCGGACGAGGTGTCACAAGACCTTCTCGACAATCCGCAGACGGGGCAGGCGCTGGAGATCGTGAGGGAGTCCGCCTACAGCAAGGAGGAAATGGCCGCCTACGATGGCTTTTGGGATTACGTCAGCCGTCGGAAGGGGGAACTCGCAGAACTAGAGCGCACGGCGAAAGAACTAGAGCGTGCGTCGAAAGAACTAGAACGTGCGGCGGGTGCAGTGCGTGCGCGTGATGCGGCACTAGCCGAACGCGACGCAGAAAAGGCACGAGCCGACGCGGCTACGGCGAAACTCGACGCGGCTACGGCGGAACGCGATGCGGCCATTGAAAAAATGCGGCAAGACAAAATCCAGACCGCCCGCAACCTAAAGGCCATGAATCTTTCCGTCGAGCAAATTGCAACGGCGACCGGCCTCACCGCCGACGAAATCAAGGCACTGTAAATAAAACATGCACATGACCACCCTCCATAAAACCGCCTACAACCGCGCTAAAACGGCGCGTGCGGGCGCGTTTGCGCCTGTTGGCGGTGCGCTCGCAAGTTTCATCGGCGAGACGTTGGCCAAGGCGGCGCCGGGGAAGAGCAGGGCCATTTTGTTTGGTTCACGTGCGCGCGGCGACGCCCGTCCCGACAGCGATTGGGACGTGCTTATCCTTCTTGACAAAGACCGCATAACCCGATCCGACATGGACGAGGTGAGCTACCCCGTCTGTGAATTCGGATGGGGTGCCGACATGATGGTGAACCCTATCATGTACACGATTCGCGATTGGGACGCACGGCGCGGCACACCTTTCTACAAAAACGTGATGAGAGACGGAATCCCGCTATGGACATGACCAGAGAAGAACGCGAATTGACCGTGGGACTCCGCGTCGCCAAAGCCCGCCGTGCATACGAGGAGGCGAAGGGCAATGCGGCAATGAAGTATTGGGAGACCACGGCGAACCGCCTCTACTATGCCGCATACAACGCAGTGACGGCATTGCTCGTCGCCAACGGCGATTCCGCGCAAACCCATAGCGGCGTTCGCCATATCTTCGGCCTAAAGTTCATCAAGGCCGGAATCCTCACTCCTGAAATCGGACGACTTTACCATCAGCTCTTCTCAATGCGTCAGACGGGAGATTATGACGACGCATACGACATTTCAGAAGATGATGTTTTGCCTTTTGTCGAGCCGACAGGGCAATTCATAGAAACTGTCGTTAAACTTGCGCAGCAAATGTGCGCTGATAAATAAAGCATGACCATGGCCATGTTCACCCTCCATATAACCGCCTACAACCGCGCTAAAACGGCGCGTGCGGGCGCGTTTGCGCAGTTATCGGGGGGGGGGGGCACAATTTTTCGCTGACGCGCCTGTAGCGCGTTTACGCACGGTATTTCGGAAGGACTTCGGACTTCTGACATCGGACTTCGCAAATCGTCCGTTGTCAGAAGTCCGATGTCTTTTGCCACACCTTAAACAAACCGCCCGCAAGGGCAACAACAAAAAGGAGACCCAACAATGAACATGAGAAAAATGATCACCGCTGCGGCCTGCATGGCGACAGCATCGTCGTTCGCAGCGACAACCATCACCGTGGACAGCGTTGTCCAGCGCTGGCCGTGGAACAACAAGGTGGACATCACCTACACCATCGGCGGCGGGCAGGACCTCGCGGGTGGCAACTACCAGAAGATCGTGTTCACCACCGTCATCGACGGCACCACCTACACGATTGACGGTGTGAAGGATGTGGGCGCGAGCGCGAACGCTGGCACGCACACCGTCACGTGGACGCTTCCCTCCGGCGTGAAGTCAACCAGCTGCACGATGTCTGCCGCAGTCTATGCCTCCGACGCGCCGAGTGGCGACGACTACATGGTCATCGACCTCACGAAGACTTCGGACAACGTGGCCTACGAGGGACTGCTCGCCACGCAAGCCGCCTCGAATGAACGCTACAACACTACAATCTACAAGACGGATAAGCTCGTTCTTCGCAAGGTACCCGCCGGCGGTCCGTACCCCACGGGCGACAGCGTGAACTACTCGTCTGGTAACAAAGCGAACAGCAGTAAGACATGGACGACAGACCGTGCCTACTACATCGGCGTGTTTCCTGTCACGCAGTACCAGTACAAGAAACTCTACGGGTCGAATCCGTCGGCGAAAACCTCGACCATCTCCGGCAACACGACTGACCACCGTCCCGTGGAGATGGTCTCGTGGGACGACCTGCGCCTCTCCACCACTACAGTCACCTCGTCCATACCGGCGGTCGTCTCCAACTCGGGGACGTTCTTCCAGCGGCTGAACTACATTACGGGTAACAAGTTTGGCTTCGACCTGCCGACGGAGGTTATGTTCGAGATCGCGGAGCGTGCAGGCGCGACCACTACCTACTTCTGGGGTAATACAATGGACACGTCCTACATTGTCTGCCAGAGCAACAGCGGCTCCAGCACGGTAGCCGTCGGTTCGCGCCTCCCGAACGCATGGGGCCTGTACGACACAGCGGGTAACGTGTGGGAATGGTGTCTGGACGAAACGGTAAATGGCGACCTGACGGCGCGGACGGATGTGTTCACTCCAGCCTGGGCGTCGGGGACCTCCCGGAGGGTTCGTGGCGGTGGGGATTCGGGCAATGCGTCGTCGCATGCGAGTTTCCACGCGTCGGAACGCCTTGGCGTTTCCTCTTCGTCCCGGTTGGGCAATGTTGGCTTCCGCGTTGCCATGATCGCCGAATGAACGGCTAGCCTCAAAGGAATGAAGGATGAGAACGCAATTTACAACAATCCTCGCGGCGGGGTACGCTATCGGGGGTACTGCGCTCCTGTCGCTTCCCGCGACTGCGTTTGCGGATGATGCGCCGCTTGCGGAGTCGGCGGCGCTCACATACGCCGCCGACACGCGCCCGTCCCCGCGCGCCGTGAAAACGGCGGCGGAGCTGGGCGAGATCACGGGCGGAACGTTTAAGGTCGCATGGTGCGCGGGCGAAACGGTAACTGTGACCGCACCAGACGGCACGGCGACGACGCTTGTTTCGGATACAACGGCACCCGGCACGGCGACGCTCGCGTTGGGCGCGGGCGGTGTGTGGACGGTTACGAACTCGAAACATGGCGACGCCGAGTTCACGGTGCGCTATTCGCTGTACGGTTCGGCCGGAAGCGGCACGGAGGCTGATCCGCTGAAAGTGGTTGACGCTGAGGAAATCGCGGAGATCGACGGCACGTCTTTGACGAGCGGCGTCCACATCGCGCTTCGCGGCGCGGACGGGCTCGACCTCGCGCCGCTTGCGCTTGGAAGCGGACTGTCTCTTACGGAACTCGGTGACGGCGTGTGGCGGATCGACGCGACGGTGAACGGCCTCGTGGCGACAAGCGCGTCGGCAACCTATCTCGCCGACACGCGCCCGTCCCCGCGCGCCGTGAAGACGGCGGCGGAGCAGGCGGAACTCGCGAACGGTACGTGGACGGTCATGCGCCGCGATGGCGAGACGGTGACGCTCACTTCGCCATCCGGCAATTCCTCCGCGCTCACGGGTTCAGCTCTTAATCTCAATGCGGGCGGCATGTGGACTGTCACGAACTCCAAGCAGGGCTCGGCCACGTTCACCGTGCGCCGTTCGCTTGACGGTACGCTCGGCGACGGTACGGCGGCTTCTCCCGCGAAGCTCGTGGACGGCGACGAGCTGCGGGATTACGGTGCGGACGAAAACTACACATTCACGCTAGATGGTGTGGACGGACTTCTCGCGCGGCTTGTCCTTCCAGCTGGGTGCCGTATGGAAGAGGCGGGAGAAGGCGTGTGGAAAATCGTCGCATCGGCGGACGGAAGACAGTACGCATGGGCGGAAATCGTCTATACCGCAGACAGCACGCAGCCTGGTCCTGATCGCAAACTGACGAAGCGCGAAGTCCCGCCCGTCGCCTATTCCGGCGACGACTGGAAGGGCGACCTCACGAAGGCGTCAACGATCACGTTTACGCCGCCGGAGGGTTCGGGACTTGAGGCGACCACGTGGAACAAGACAGGCACGGGCGCGCAATCGTTCACGTTCAACGCGAAGGGCGTGTGGACGATTACGCTCACGTTTGCCGACAACACCACGCGCACGGCGCAGATTAACATTCAGACTGCCGGCTTCGTGCTCGTCGTCAAGTAGCCCGCGCACAACTACACGTTCTACATGTTCTACATGGACAAAAACAAAAGCGAAATCTAAAGCAAAGACAGTTTCGGCAACGCGCTGGCAGCGCGTTGTACAAGAGTAGCGGGCGGCTCGTTGAGCCGCCCTTGCCATTTCGCCGACAAGGCCGAACACGACCGCCGCGCTTTTTGCATCAAGTTTCCGCATTTCGCGCGATTCGCGGCGATTGACTTACAACCGTCAAATATGATAGAATAATATTACTTTCTTTTAGGTGAACTATGCACTTGAACAGAAAGGAGGCAAAGAACATGGCAAAATACCTAGATCCGAAGGCGGACGTTACCTTCAAGAAGGTTTTTGGCGAGCACAAGAATCTCGTCATAAGCCTCCTTAACGCCTTGTTGCCGCTTGACAAAGGCAAGCAGATCGAGTCGATCGAGTATTTGCCGCCCGAGCTTGTGCCGCGCACTCCTGTTGACAAGGACACTTCGGTTGACGTGCGCTGCGAGGAGACGGGCGGGCGCAAGTTCATCGTCGAAATGCAGATGAACTGGCGGGCGAGTTTCAAGCGTCGCGTGCTGTTCAACGCCTCGAAGGCGTATGTCATGCAACTGCCGAAGGGCGACGAATACGAGTCGCTTCAGCCTGTCTATTCCCTGAATCTTGTAAACGACATTTTCGAGCCAGACGTCGAGGACTACTACCACTACTACCGCATGGTGCACTACCTCCATTCAAACAAGGTCCTTGAAGGTCTGCACCTCGTGTTCGTTGAGCTTCCGAAGTTCAAGGCCAAGAACCTCACAGAGAAGAAGATGCAGGTCCTCTGGCTTCGCTTCCTCACCGAGATCGGCGAGGCGACGAAAACTGCTCCTCGGGAACTGGTCGAGGATCCGCATGTGAACCAGGCTCTGGGGATTCTGGAGGAATCGGCCTACAACGCGGCGGAGATGTACGCTTACGACAGGTTCTGGGACTATGCCAGCCGCAAGGCGACGGAAGAGGCCGACTGGAAACGTGCGAAAGAGAAGCTTGCGAAACTTGAAAATGTGGAGGCCGAGCGCGACGCGGCAACGGCGCGAGCCGACGCGGCGACTGCTGAGCGCGATGCGGCGACTGCCGAGCGCGACGCGGCAAAAGCAGAACTTGAGAAGTTGCGGCAAGACAAACTCGACACCGCACGTAACCTTAAGGCCATGAATCTTACCATTGAGCAAATCGCGGCGGCGACCGGCCTCGCCGTCGGCGAAATCAGGGCACTGTAAAACATGCACATGACCGCCCTCCATAAAACCGCCTACAACAGCGCTAAAACGGCGCGTGCGGGCGCGTTTGCGCAGTTATCGGGGGGGGGCACTCCTAACAGCTGAACGCGCCCAGAGCGCGTTCTATGACGCCCTAACGGGCATTCTAAAGGCGACTTGTTGCGCACCGTGCGCGACGAGCCGTCTTGCTTGTTTCTGTCTCTGAACTTCAAACTTCAAACAAACAACTTCAACAAACCGCCCGCAAGGGCAACAACAAAAGGAGAAACAAAATGAGCATGAAAAAACAAACCTGGAAAGCCGCCGTCTCAACGGCGGCAATCGCGGCAAGTGCGATGGCGGCGAACGCCGATACCGTCACAACCAACGGCGTGACGTGGACGTACACCGTCAACAACGCCACAGCCAAAACCGTCACCCTTGGCGACGGCACTACAACCTACGGCAATGCAATAGGCACTGGTACTTCCGCATACGCCGCCGACATCCCGTGGAAATTCATCGGCGCGGACGGCGAGGTCTATACGGTCACGAAAATAGGACAATACGCATTTAGGAACTGCTCGAAACTGTCGGGGAATCTGGCCATCCCCAGTTCGGTGACTGACATTGGCGTTCATGCCTTCTACAATTGTAAGGGCTTGACCGGACTCAAGCTCGGCCCGAATGTGACGACCAGTGGGAATTGGGCGTTTCTCTATTGCGAGAATATGGTTTTCGATTTGTCTGAATTGGCGAGTGTGACGTCATTTCCGATGGGTAATAGTCAATACGGTCCGTTTGATGCAGGGAATCAAAGTAAGGAAGGGTCATGGAAGTCAAAGTGCTTCGGACATGCCCGTTTTCACCCGAATCTAACGGGCATTAGTAGCTGCATGTTCAGGGGTGTGCCAGTAACGGGCATTACATTGCCGGAGTCGCTGACTTCCATAAAGGACGCGGCTTTCGCCGAGACGAAGTTAAAGGCGCTATGGCTCAAAGGGGCGGCGAATCTCGATATTAAGTACTGTTTTGGCGCGACGACGCCTCTTGAAATCTTCTTCGCAGGGCCTAATACGACGTGCAGCAATCCCAACGTCACCTCGGCAAAGTTCACCGATAACGCGGCAGCAACTTTCAAGGTGTTCATGCCGGCGACGGGAAATTGGCTGAACCTCTACACGGCAAACGCACCTGGCGTGGAGAAGATATACTACGGCCCCGGACGCGGAGTCGATATTTCGGTAAACGCCGCGCGGAACGAATTGACCGCGACGCCCACGAACGCGACCAGACTTGTGACGATGATGGAGGCCGCGCCGCTCTTCAGGGAGCATTTCGGCCTTGACACGCGTATCAGCGTGACGAACACCATTGACCTCGCGGGCGTAACGATTACGGAAGCTATGACGTCGGCTGTGACGTTCGACAGGCTGATGTTCTCCGCGAAGACGCAGGCGCAGTTGAATGCCATTCTCGGCGCATTCCCCGCCACCACGCCCATTTCGATTGACCCGACTGGACTAACGGAGAACATGGTCATTCCTGAAACGTACAACAACGTTCACGTGAAGACCGTTCCCGGCGTGACGATCAAGCGCACGACCAAGGGCCTCATGATCCTCGTCAAGTAGCCCGCGCACAACTACACGTTCTACATGTTCTTGCCTATAACTTGATCAAATGTTGCCAATATCCAATGTTGCCATTCCCAATCTTCAATTTCAATTGGAACTGGCAACATTGGCATTGGCAACATTT
>CACWIW010000192.1 GCA_902761035.1 uncultured bacterium
ACGTAACCGTCGCCAGCTTTGAGCAGCCGGAAAAAACCCCCTTCTCTAGCTCCGTCTCCAGCTCGTCCTTGTTCGTCGGAATCGTCACCGACGTCAGGGCCTTGTTGCATCCCGCGAACGCACGGTAGCGGAGATACTGGATCGTATTCGGCAACGTGAAATTCTGGAGGTTCACGCAGTCCTGAAAAGCCTGAACACCGATCTCGTTCACCTTCGCGCCGAATGTCACCTTCGTCAGGTTCGGCAGCGCACGAAACGCCATGCGTCCGACAGTCGTCACGCCGTTGCCGATCTTCACTTCGCCAAGGCTCGAGCATCCGACGAATGCATGCCAGCCAATGCTCGTCACCGTGTCGGGAATCTCCACCCTCTCCAGCGACGAGCAGTTGAGGAATGCGATGTTCCCGATGGTCTTGATGTTCTTGCCCCAGTTTATCGTCTTCAGCGACGTGCAGTTGTAGAACAGGCCGTTGGCGTATCCGCCGTTTAAATCGACTCCGGAGGTTTCCCAGTAGTGTCCGTCACCGCTCCAGTACGGAACGTCAGTAAGCGTAGTCAACCCATCGCTCAACGTCACCGACTCCATCGCAGAGCATCCGGAGAATGCGCCCTGCCCGAGCGACGTGACGGAGTTCGGCATGGTGAACGACCCGAGGTTTCCGCATCCCTTGAACGCCCGCGCGCCGATGCTCTTAAGCCCTTCTCCCTGAATTGTTACGGCCTTCAGGTTGCCGCAATTGAGAAACGCCTCAGCCGGAATAGCCGTCACCGTGTCGGGAATCGTCACGCGCACGGCTCTGGTCTGGCCGGCGAACACATTGGCGTTGAACGCCGTCACGGGATTCCCGCCCAGCGTATCGGGGATTGTGAGGTTCGTCGTCTCGAAAGAGACTGCCGTAACGGTCCCTCCGCTATACGTCCACACGTTTCCGGACGTATCCTCCCATGTGTCTGCCCACGCGCCGAACGGCGCGAACGTGCCGGCAACAGCCAGAAAGGCCGCCGCCAACTTCTTCAATTTTCCTTTGATGTTCATTTGCTTTTCCTTTCCTTTATGATGGGTGAGGGGGTTTGTGACAGGGCGTCTGACACTCCTTTGCAGAAAATAGTGAAAATGCCTTTTCAGTTTGGAAGTGAAGGCAAAAGAACGCAACGGCCAGATGAGCCAACATGCCCATCCGCCCTCCCGCCGCGCGGAATATGCCTTAAAAGCCGTATCATGTTTGGAATTATACCAAACCCTGCGCCCATGCGCAAGCCCCATTAAACCCGCCGGGGGGGCAAGGGTGGGGCGAGCCGTCCCGGCGAGCCGGGGAGGGTCGCGCTCCGTCGCGACCCAAGGTGGGGCGGGCCGTCCCGGCGAGCCGAAAAGGTGGGGCGGGCCGTCCTCGGCTCGCCCGGAGGGCTCGCCCCACCCGGCGGCCCCTCGTCAATGGTTCAGCAATGACCTGCCATTGGTTTGTGCGCCAGCAGTTCAGCAGTGCGCGCCTGTCGCGCACCAACGGTGAGCAAATGCTTCGCATAAGGCAAAGCGCTCCGCAAAGACGCGCGAGGGATGGGCATGGTGGGTGAAAGGTTTGTGCGAAGCACTTCCCTTTCCCAGGCCGCGACGGAGCGCGACCCTCCCGGTGCGGCCGCGACGGAGCGCGGCCCTCCCGGTGCGGCCGCGACAGGGCAAGTTTTGTAGCTACCTCGTCATTGCAATTGACTTTACTGCAATAGCCAGTAGACGTCCCCGGCCTCAGTCGCAACGACAATCGCGGCATCTGTGAACATTATGACCTCAACATCCGCGAAAAGCGACTCGCCTGAGTCGAAGTCTATGCGGACGATGCCAATCTCCTGATCACCGCCGACAATCAGCTCGTATGCGCCAGAGCCATCTACAAGACGGCCGACGTAATACCCCAGAGCGATGGTCGCCTGAGGCACGGCTATGGTCGCCGCACGCGCTGCACCATCCGCAGGTGCCGCACCGGCCGCCGCGTGCGAGACGCCAGCCGACGCACTACGCGCGGCCTGGACCTGGTTGGCCGATGCAATCGGACGCCAGATCGCGTAGAGGGTCAAAGTCTGCCCCTCGGCCACGGGCGCGGTCACAATGCCCCAGTCGGCCCTGTACACCGTCCCGGCAGCCGCCTTCGCCGCGCTCGTCGCCCAGCCCGCGAAGGCATAGCCCGCGCGCGACCAGCGGAGCCCGTTCGCCATGGATGGCAGGCGCGTGTCCACTCCGTGCTGGAACGCCTTGGAACGCCAGGCCGCCGTGCCGTCGTTCCTGAAGAACTTGATCGCGTAGTATCCGGACTGGAGCTTCCAGCATGCATACACGGACAGGGTTTCGCCCTCGTCAACCGGTTTCGATATTGAACCCCAGCCCGCCTTCCAGACCTTCCCCGCGTCGGAGTTGGCCGGCGAAGTGGACCAGCCTAGCCAGTCGAAGCCTGCGCGCTGCCAGAAAAGCGGACCCTTCGTCGCCGTGGGCACGTGGCTCTCCGCGCCCCAGACGTAGTTGCTAGAGAAGGTCTCGCCAGTACCGTCGTACTTCCCGTACTTGATCGTGTACATCGGGATCTTCTCCCATATAGCATAGACGTTCAGCGTGGTTCCTGCGGAAGCAGCCGTCTGGACCGTGCCGCGGTCGGCCTTCCAGACCTTCCCGGCCGCGGCGTTAGCCGCGCTCGTAGCCCACCCCTTGAACGTGTAGCCGGCGCGGGTCCACCCCAGCCCGGCGCCGCACGAGGGCAGGGCCGTCGCTTCGCCGTACTTGCACGCCACGCCGCGCCACTTGCCGGTTCCGTCGTTCTTGTTGAACTTGATCCCGTAGTACCCGTCCGCGAGCTCCCACACCGCTATCGCGTCCATCGTAGCACCGGCTGCCGTCGGCTTTGCCACGACCGCCCCGTCAGCCTTCCATATCTTCCCGGCCGAGGCGTTCGCAGAGCTGGTAGCCCACCCCTTGAACACCATGCCGCGCCGCGCGAAGCCCAGGGAAACAAGCGTCGGCAGCGACGTGTTCACGCCGTGGGCGAAGTCGCAGGTCTTCATCGTCCCGGCGCCGTCGTTGCGGATGAAACGGATTGCGTAATGGTCGTAGTAGGTGATCTTCAGGCTCGACGGGCAGCCCTCGAACACGGACGGATCGAGATTACCCTCAAACCGCCTCGGCAGCTGGACGCTCGTAAGAGCGCCGCAACCACTGAACGCACTACCCCCGATACTCATAACGCCCACAGGAATCGTCACGCTCGTAAGACCGCTGCAACCGTAGAATGCCCTATCACCGATGCTCGTCACGCCGTCGGGAATCGTCACTTCCGTGCAGCCGTTCAGGTCAACCGCCGTCAGCACGCCGTTTTCAATCGTCCAGATCGGTTCGGAGTCTCCTGCCCTCTCCTTCGCCATCATCACCGAAACCGTCGGGCGCGAACTCACCCCCTCCAACTCGATCACCACGCGCTCATAGTCGGCCATGCCCGCCAACGCGGAAACGTCCACCGAGATTCCCGTGCCCCATTCTCCGCCCGCCGCGACAACGCCGAGCGTGTCCGTCCCAAGCAGCTCGCCGCCTACCTCGCCGCGCCAGAAATTGACCCGTGCGCCCGCCTCAAGCGGAGCGGGGCCGTCGTTGTGGATGGTCGCGTTCAGCAGTCTCACTGTATCCGTGAAATTGATGCATTGCACATCACAGAATGAGAGTTGCGGCACTCCGAGATCGGGCCGCCATGTGAATGAGTTGTTCGAACGGTCAACGTCTGCGGTCTCTTCCAGCGGATCTACCTCGACCGTGAAGACAACGTCCGTCAACCCCGCGTCCATGTTCCACGGAATCGACACCGCCGCCGAAGACAGCGACGGCACGTTCACCGTCGCCGTGCCGACTAGCGTCTTTTCGTCGCCCTCGCCGAACCACAGATAGACCTTCGCGTTCTGCGCCGCCGTGGCGCCGCCGTTCGCCACCGTCACGCGCACATCAACAGTACTGCCGACCTCCGCGTCGTCCCCGAACGACACCGCCGATACCCCCAGATCGACGCCCGCCTCCCCGTAAAGCGTCTTCAGCTCCACCGCGCCGAACTCCGCGACCCCTGCGGAATTCGTCGTCACCGCCACGGACTCGTAGGCGAGCCTCAGCGCCCCGTCAGCGCCGACCGCGCCCGCGAAGGCGCGCTCCTGCGCGGAATCGGAGTGGATAAGCACGGACGCTCCGCCGACGCTTCCGCTCGCCGGGTCGTAGCTCGCGCACACCGTCTCGGTTCCGGCCTCGCTCTTGGCAAGCCGCCTCCAGACCAGCACTACGCCGCCGTCCGCCCCGGGCAGAAGCGAGAAGTCAGGCGAGATGTCGCAGTCCGCCGAGACGACGCTCCCCGCTCCGAACTGGCTTCCCGACACCAAGGCTTCGTCCTCCAGCCAAAGCGTCCTCAATGTGCCCTGCGCGTCATGCCACACAAACGGCCTTGCCGCATCCGTACCCACGGTGGAAAGCCTCACCGCCCCAGCGGCCGCTCCGTTCGAGACGGCGACGCCGTACACCTCGCGTCCCTCGTCCGTCGTCGTGTCGCCATCGCCGTCCTTCGCATAGACCACCGACGCCGTCGCGCCGTCGTAGGCTACGTCGAACGAATAGAGCAACCCTACGTCCGCCGCGACCGTGACGGGAGCCGACCACGAGCCGTTACGGTAGGTCGCCAGCATGAGCGAACTGGGTTTCTGAGCCGAGCCGATGAACTCGCCCGCCGCGTTCCTGACCCACACGACAACGGCGGAACCATCTCCAGCCGCCTTTACCTTGGGCAGCATGTCGAGCACCGCGTCAGCCGTCAGATTCCGGCACGACCAGCTTCCCGTCGCCGGATCCCTCACGCCAACCGCAATCTCCATGCTGCGGCACGCATCTTCCAGCGTGGCGCCGCCGCCTAGCGCGGCATTCGCGTTGGCCCAAGCCGCAATCACCGTGCCGTCAGGCAGCAGGACCACGCTCGGCATGAAGTCCGCCGTGCCGTCCTGCCAGACCACCTCTTCCGACGACCATTCGCCGCGCACGCCGGTCCTGGCGACCAGCTCCGTGCGGTTTGCCGCCGTCCGCGACGTGTTGTCATGAAGGTAGAGCAGCACGTCGCCCGACGCGCCGACCGACAGCGCGGGCGAAGGATTCGGATAGCCGTCTCCGAGCGAAGCCGACGCACCAGGCGACGCCAAAAGGCGTCTCGCGCCGCCGCGTCCAGCTCCCGCACCTGATGCATAGTCGCGCGGAATCACCGTCCAACCCGCATCTCCGACGGACAACGACAGCCCGCCGTCCGCCGCGCCAAGACGCGCTGCTTTTCCGCCGCCGATCAGCCACGCCGTCTTATCATACGACCACAGGCTGCGCTCGAAGCCAAGCGCGACGCCGCGCACTTCCGCCTTCAACTGCAGTCCCAATTGCTGGATGTGGTTCGGCGTGCCGGGCACGACCGAATGAAGGAGTACGCCGCCCTGCAGAGAACCTTCGCCGCTAAGCAGTCCGTCAACGCCTACGCCTATCGTCCCGCGGAGCGCGATGAGCGGATCGCAGTTGATGTCGCAATACCACAGCTCGTCTTGCATCCGCGCGATGAAGTCGCCGGAGGCGACCAGACCGGCCTTGGCGTATGCAAGAGGGAACGCGGGCAGCCTGAACTTCGGGGTCTCCGCCATGCCGCCGATTTTGACGCCCAGCTCAAAGCCCGCCTCCACCCACTTCCGGGAATGGGGATCCCACTTGTATTTTCGTCCCCCGGAAAGCGAGCCGGTAATCTGCATATTCGAAAACTGCCCGAGTTTCTGGGTCGTGCTCTTATTCGCCGCGCCGTAGTCGCCGCCCTCGCAGAATTCCGCCGTGTCGCTTTCAAACGTCTGGTAAAGCTTGATCGTGGGAACGAGCGAAAAAGGCGATTCCGCTCCGGCAATGTCCAACCCGTCGTCTATGGTGTCGAAAATCGCCAATGCGTTGATTTCCGATGCCTTGTATTCGACCCTCCGACGTTCGTCCTGCGGCTCCGCGCTGATCCACGTTATGCGGCTCCACAGCGGCGGGTAGTCGGCGATGTCGAGGTTCACCCTGAACGACTTGCTTTTGTTTCCATCCGAATCAACGGCGACGACGTTCAGTTCCGCACCTACGCCGAGCCCGCCCACGTTTAACTCAAATGAATCCGTCGTGTCGTAGCGCGTGCCGTTGACAAGGAGGTGGCTGACGGTTTTTCCATCCGGCTTCTCGACCTTCACCTTGAAATCCACGTTGCATTGGACGCCAGTCAGGAATGTCGCCTTGCGGCCACCTCCGTAATTTCCGTTGCAGTACGTGCTCGTCACGTCGGAGACTTTGAGCTTTCCGTCCGTGGTATCGACGAAGAACCACCCCGAACTGCCGGTAGCGGCCTCCGCCGTGATTACGCAAGCGGCAAGCGTTGCCGCCGCGATGAGTTTGGTTATTGCTTTTTTCATCTTTCGTTTCCTTTCAAATTCTTAGCACTCTTCGTCTTGAACGGGCTGACAGCCCGTTCTACGAGGTGTAGTACAACGCGCTGCCAGCGCGTTGCCCCTCTTGCATCCGTAAGGCAATTGTGCTAGACTATTCACATCCGTTAAACAAACAGGAGCATTTGCAATGGCTACGTCAACAATCGCTTTCCGCGTCAAACCCGAAATCAAGCGCCGGGCCGATGCCCTCTTCTCCCGCCTCGGGATGACCACGTCCACTGGCATGAACGTTCTTCTCATGTACACCCTTGAGCACCGCGGCTTTCCGCATGGCATTACGCTGGAAGACACGCGCACCGACGAGGAGGAGGCGAACGAATACCCCAATGCGGAGACCCGCGCCGTCCTTGACCGAGACATGGCCGGACTTGAACCGTCATACGGGCCGTTCAACAGCACCGAGGAGATGCTGAAAGCCGCATTGGACATGGAGGATTGACCTCCATGCTCACGCGCGTTTTCAAGAAGCAATTCTCCCGCGACCTCAAGCTGGCGGTCAGGCGCGGCAAGGACCTGGCGAAAATCACACGTGTCATCGACCTCCTCTGCGCCCAGGAGCCGCTTCCGCCGACGCTCCGCGACCATGCGCTTTCCGGCGACTATGCTGGGTATCGCGACTGCCATGTTGAATCCGACCTTGTGTTGATCTACCGGATTGTAGATGACCAGCTTCAACTCATCTGCGCCCGGCTCGGCACCCACAGCGACTTGTTTGGTTAAGCGCCCCGCGTCGGGATTATGAACGGGCTGGCAGCCCGTTCTACTAGGCATCGTAGTACAACGCGCTGCCAGCGCGTTGTGCGGTTCACTCAAGCTGTTCTCAATCGATGCCATCGCTCTATCAACTCGAAAGAATTAAAGAATTGAAGAATTGGATGCGCTCACTTCGTTCGCTATTTGGTGAACCCTTGGACAGGACGAACAGACCGCCCGTCGCGGCGGTAGCCGTAGTTCGTGCTGTGGTAGCTCGAATAAAAGTAGAGGCCCCACGAGTAGAGGTCGTGGTCCGAGTACGGGACGGACGACCAGTAGGCGCCGTACGAACCGGCATTGCTGAGCGAAGTCCCATTGCCGTAGCCGGCGCAGGGGAGGAAGATGCTGTTAGAAGCGTAGGCACCCCTGCCGCGAACGACCCAGCCGTTCACGCCGTTCTGCGTCGTCCATGTCCAGTCGCATTTATAGCAAAGGTCGTATAGTTCCTGGTCCGTCGGCATCCTCCAGGCACCGCCCCAATGCACGTGCGCCGCGTCGTGCGACGGCGCGAGGACGCCGTCTTCAGTCACCCAACCCGCGCTTTGCAATTCCGATATGCTCTTCCCGCATGTGTAAATGGCGGAAATATCCCAGAAATTAAACCCAAACGTCGTCCCCGACGGGCGATACCCAACGGTATCGCCCCACCAGAAGTAGAGGCCGTAATCTTCGGGCCGCGACGCGCCGACGTTCCTATCGGCCCAATACGGGCCGCCTTCCCAGAGCTGGACGCCTTTGTGCTTGTCGTCCTGTTTCGTAGCCGTCACGATGACCCTCACGTCGCCCTTCTTGCCCGGCCAGTCGGCACCGGCGTTCCAGAGGATGTGGCGGTTCCTGCCGGGCGCGATGCCGTCGCCCACGTCGCCCGTGAAAGTGGCGGCGGTGACCTCGTTCGTCCGGCCCTCGATCTGGACCGTCACGGTGTACTTGCCGCCGTCCGTCGCCTCGATGTCGTAGTAGATGTCGATGAGGTTCGATTTCTCGCGCTGCCTCCCGCGCACGTTCGTCACGGTCT
>CACWIW010000193.1 GCA_902761035.1 uncultured bacterium
TCATGCACAGACAAGGGTAGACTGGCAGTTTACAACGTCAGACGCAAGAACGAAGCTCAAGCGACTATATCCGAAACTTTAGTCTGTACATTGTACTAGAGGCAGTTTATAACGTGTAGCCCACGTACAGGTTTGTAGAAGAAAGGAATGTTGTATGGAAACGGAAACGATAGGCAACTACAAGTGGGAGTATCAGATCTATGGTGATGGGGCGGTAATAACCGGCATTTCCCCAAAACCTGCCGGACATGTTAATATCCCACCTTTTCTTGGAGGAAAGCCAGTTACAGATATTGCCCAAAAAGTGTTTGAAGGATGTCGCTACTTGACGCACGTAACGATTCCAGAAGGTGTTGCCTCTATCGGGAACGGGACATTCGCGCATAGTGGTTTGGAGGGTGCTTTGATTCCTGATAGTGTCACGAGTATTGGGGATTATGCGTTTTATGGGTGCCGTAACTTGATGAGTGTGTCGCTTTCGGATAGCGTGGCACATATCGGCAAGGCGGCGTTCAAGGATTGTCGCAGCTTGAAAAGTTTGATAATCCCTAACCGAGTGGCGACCATTGAGGATGATACATTTAGCGGTTGTAGTGGTCTGACTAGTGTGACGATTCCGCAGAGCTTAACTAGGATCGAGATTGATGCGTTTCGTGGCTGTCGTTGTTTAACAGACTTTATAGTCGCTTCAGATAATTCTAAATACAAAACTGTGGCTGGATTGTTGCTTTCTAAAGACGGCACAACAATTGTCAAGGCGTCTTGCGGATTGGTGAACGTAACAATTCCAGATGGTGTTAAGTGCATCGGCTATGGGGCTTTCGCGAATTGCCATGAACTGACGCACGTAACCATCCCGTGTAGCGTGACGAATATAGAAGATCGGGCATTTCAAGATTGTTCTGCTTTGACCAACATGGTGATTCCATGCAGTGTGGTGAACATCGGACACTGGGTGTTTCATGGTTGTTCCAACATTGGTTTTACTGTGGATGCAGATAATCCAAAATACAAATCAGAAGCAGGATTGCTTCTTTCTAAAGAGGGGGATGTCCTTGTTAGAGTCCCAAGCAACTTGACATGCGTAACGATTCCGAATGGAGTTATGATTATCAAAGAAGGAGCATTAAGTGGATGCCGTTGCCTGACGAGCGTGGCGATCCCGAGTAGCGTGACAAGTATCGAAGGATTTGCTTTTAGTGGATGTAGCGGATTGACTAGCATAGACATCCCGGTTTAAAGAGTATATCAATTCCTAGGAGCGTGACGGATATCGGAAATTTTGCGTTTTACTGTTGCGATGGCTTGACGAGTGTTATGATGCCAGGTACTGTGACAAATATGGGCCGCTGGGTGTTTGATGGGTGCGATCAATTGAAACGGAGCTGGGCCATGTTAACCCGTGTTTCCACGTTCGCAGTGAAATGTCTTAAATATTGCGTAAATCAGATGTTTTTTCATATAAGCAGTTTTGTTTCACTACACGACTTTTGATACGGTATCTGTCATTTTTATGCTGATTCTCCCCTGTTAAGTGCATATATGGATCGTTACTTATGAACGTGGAAAGTCGGGTTAACAATCTTACAAAAGATTGCCTTGCCGTGCAGGGACAATGGGTTGTGGTTTACGGACACGCAGCGGTTGGATGCAATCGCGGAATGTCTTGATGGGCGCTGGCATTTGCTTGTGAAAGGGCGATTGTCGAGAATCTATACACATCCGGATTTTGATCCCAGCAAACCGGCCGTGATCATATCTTCGCACGTGGACATGGTGGCGAATTGCGGTGCGCGCCGGGTTCAAGACGTTGACGCAGCCGCGCAGCGACATTCAGGCACATACGCTGTGCGCAATCCTCTCCGGCGTGAACGCGATTCGAAAAGTCCATCCGTCGTTCTCGTTCGACAAGTTCATGGGGCCGTCGGGCGGGGCGGGGCTCAAGCACGTGTTCCAGTGGTCCGCGCCCGTGATCGGCGCGCCGGGGCTTACGTTTCTGGCCGCAACGCGCATCTCCGCCTGCGATCCGTCCGTTGCGCGCGACCTTACCGAAGGACTCTTTGAGGGACGCGCTCAGCTGAAGCGGATCGTCGATGCCGCGAACCGGATGTTCCCGATGCCCGAAGGGAAAAGGCTGGCGCTTGTCGCCGTTGCGCCGGACATGGGAATACGCGAGTCGCGGCACATCGAAGCGCAGTACCGCGTGACGTCCAAGGACGTGCTATACGGACGGCATTTCGACGACTGCATCGCCAAGGGCTCCTACCGCGTGGACATCCACGAAGGTTCCGGCATCACGTTACGCTATCTCAACGGCGAAGAGCACAGGATGGAGGCCACGCCCGAAGGGAAGGTGCGTTGGCGGCGCGGACGTTGGCGCACGGACGAGGGGCCGTATCCCACATGGTACGAAATTCCGATGCGCGCCCTGCGTCCGGTCGGTGCGGAGAACCTGTGCTGCGCGGGGCGGATGATTGACTGCGAGCGTGAAGCCTACGGCGCGTTGCGCGTCATGGTCAACTGCAACCAAATGGGCGAGGCGGCGGGACGTGCCGCTGCCTGTGCGGCAAATCAAAGGGTTGCCTATAATCGTCAGTTGTGAGGAATGATGCGCGCGGTAATTCTTACGGTCTGTGTAGTTCTGATGACAGCGTGCGGTGGGCGGGCTATCCGTTCGACGCCTTCGCCGTTCCCTACAGCGGCTTCCCGACCGACGACTCGGCGCCGAACTGGCAGCAGTGCGACTTCATCCGCCGCTGGAATGCTTCGGGCAGTCATAAGGTGCGCCTGGTGAGCGCGACGAAATCTACGACAGCGTGAAGTTCACCGCCGACTTCCCCGAGGATGGCTCGTCGGGCTTCTCTGTCGAAGTGCGGTTGATGCGCGGTAGGCCCGCGATCGAGCTCGCCTACACGCTGCGCCGCACGAAGTCTGGACATCCTTCATCCTTCTACGTGGCGTTCCCGTTCAACGGCAAGAAGCTGGCATTCGACGTGCCGGGCGGATTGGTCTATCCGGGCGAGAACCAGCTCGAAGGCACTTCGAGCGCATGGAACACCGCGCTTGAGATTGATTGGCCGGACATTCGCGCCCTTCAGGAGACGTGCCTTCGCTCGGGGATAAACAAGGTGGGGTTGCCCGATCTGATCATCGCGCAGCAAGCCATTCGCCTTGGCATTCCGCTCTTTTCGCCCGACAGGCATTTCACATTGATGTCAAAGCACGTGAATCTTGTTCTTTGGCCAGGAACGCAGAAATGAAAGATTCCATTTCACCTATTCCGCAAAATGCAAATTGGTGAAAGAAAAATGGGCCGATAAAAGTTTCACCTAAATACAAAAACGCGAATAGGTGAAATTTCAGTTGATGTTCCGGCGGTGGTTTGGTATGCTATTTTTATCCAAGCCCAAAAAGGATACATGCATGTTTTTCGGTAGAGACAGCGAATTGGACAGACTGGCCTCTCTGTGGCGCAAGCGGGTTTCGTCGCTCGTCACATGCAGGGGGCGCCGCCGCGTCGGCAAGAGCGCGCTTGTGGAGGAGTTCGCGAAGCGCACCGGCGCGCGCTTCGTGAAGATCGAGGGGTGGCGTCCGGAGAAGGGGTGGACGAACGCGACTGAACTGGCGGCGTTTGCGGAGCAGCTTGCGGCGCAGACGGGCGCGGAGACGACTCCGCCGTCAAATTGGCTCAATGCGTTCATCCGGCTTTCGGACAAGGTGGTGGACGGCGAGAAGACGGTCGTGCTGCTCGACGAGATTTCCTGGCTGGGGTATTTCGACAATACCTTCGCCGCTACGCTGAAGATCGCATGGGACAACTATTTCAAGAAGCATGACAGGCTTGTGTTGGTGGTGTGCGGAAGCGTGTCGAGCTGGATACGGGAGAACATCATTGACAACGGCGCGTTCCTTGGACGGCGCTCGCTCGACATCGTCCTGAAGGAACTGCCCCTGAAGGAGTGCGTGAAGTTCTGGGGCGAGTCCGCAAATAGGATTGACGCACGGGACATCCTCGACGTCCTTTCCGTGACGGGCGGCATTCCGCGCTATCTGGAGGAGATCGCCCCCGGGCTCTCCGCTTCCGAGAACATCCGACAGCTGTGCTACCTGCCGAATGCCATTCTGCGCGTCGACTTCGACGAGATGTTCAACGACGTGATAACGGAGCAGCCCGTGTTCGTCGGCAAGGTCCTCCGCATCCTTGTGGACGGCCCGAGGAGCGTCACGGAGATTGCAGCCGCCCTCGGCACGGAGAAGAGCGGTCGCATCTCCAAGGCGCTTGAGACGCTTGCGGAGACGGGGCTCGTCTCGTCGGACGCCGGACTGAATCCCGAAACGGGCGCGGAGATCAGGACGCGGCGGTACCGCCTGCGGGACAACTACACGCGGTTCTACCTGAAGTTCGTCGAACCGGTCGGACGCATGATCGATGACGGATCCTATCGCTTCGTCTCGCTTCCGATGCTTGACGGATGGGATGCGGTCATGGGGCTGGCGTTCGAGAACCTTGTCGTGAACAACTACGTCGATCTGTTGCCGCTCCTGCATCTTGGGGGAACGCTGATAACGTCTGCGGCCCCGTACCGCAAGTCAGCCGTACGCGGCAGGGGCAAGGGGTGCCAGATCGATCTTCTCATCCAGTCGCAGGGGATGATCTGCATCGTGGAGGTGAAGAGGCGCGACATCGACAAGTCGATAATAAAAGAGGTCGATGACAAGGTGTCATGCATATCCCGTCCGCCGGGCGTCTCGATACGCACGGCGCTCGTGTTTGACGGAACCATCGCGCCGACGGTGGAGGCGAACGGGTATTTCGATGCGATCATTCCGTTTCGCCGCTTGCTTGGATTGTAAACGGATTGATTGCCATGAAACGAATAGCGGATGATATGTGGACTCCGACCGCAAGGATGCGGAATACATCGAAGTCGACGGCCGCAAAATCGACAAGAAGATGCTCGAGCTGCTGCGGGCGAAGTGATCGCGCCGATGGCGCGCTCATTCCCAACTGCCAGAAACTCATCGAGAAAGTGCAATTACGAATATCGCAAGAGTGCAATTGACTTACACGAATTGAAGGTTTATAATTGCTGCATAATTTGAAAGGAGCAACATCATGAAAACGGTTGGATTCAAATGCTGCACCGCTGCCGCGTGCATCATGGCGGCCGGCGCGCTGTTCGGTGCAAGGAACGTCACGGAGAACGTTTCGCTCGACGCTGACGCCGACTGGGGCGATCGAGGCACGGTGACGATCGCGTCGGGCGCAACCGTCGATTTGAACGGCCATACGCTCAAGGTGAAGGGGCTTGTGTGCAACGGCACTGTCGTCGACGGGAAGGCGATTCCCGGCTACTGGACGCTGCACTCCATCGAATCGGGCGGTACGCAATGGATCAACACCGGGTTCACGACCACGGACGAGACGGCGATCGAGATGGACTTCACGACGCTTGGCGACAAATACAACCATGCCTATTTCTGCGGCGACTGGGCGGACTCCGGACACCTCCTCGTGGCCAAGCCGCTTGACAAGGTCGTTTTCTGCTTTTTCGGCAACTGCGCCCGAGTCGGCTCTTTCCACGAGAATCGGCATCTTAAGTTCAAGACGGTTCCCGGCGGCGACAAGACGCTGATTCTCTCCAACGGCGATACCGGCGCCGAAATCGGTTCGTCCAAGGACACGCTTGCCCACGGCGGCAAGGGGGAGATGACGATCTTCGCCGCGAGCGACAAGGGTGAGTATGCGTCCTCGTTCCGTCTGCACGGCTTCAAGCTGACGCACAAGGGGAAGCTCGTGCGCGACATGGTTCCCGTGAAGCGCGCGGCGGATGGGGCGGTCGGTCTCTACGACCACGTGACGAAGGCGTTCTTCGGCAACGGCGGGAGCGGCGAGTTTGAAGGAGGCGACGTGACCGGCGGAAAGATTGTCGTCGACAGCTCAGTCGGGGCTTCGTATTCGATTGGCGGGGCATGCAAAGTGCCTGTCATCGTCGAACATCCGGCGTTTTCGTCCCGTGCGCTGAAAGTGCTGAACGTCGTTCCGGACACGCCCCTGCGCTATGAAAAGCGCAACGGGCGGCTGGAGGTGCGTTCGCTGATCACGCTCTCGAAAGCGCCGGAGGGGGCCGTGTCGCTCGCGCTCGACGGGAAGCCCCTCGCCTGCGAGGCGGGGCCGAAACCGAAGACCCTCTGCGCATGGCTGCCGTTCGTGGGCGGTGAAAGTCGTCTGGACGTCATCCAGGGCGGACGCGTCGCGTCGTCGTTCCGCACTGCCGCGCCCATCGACGGCGACTGGGGATACTTCGCGAACGGCGAGATCTGCATGATACAGTCCTCGCACCAGGACATCGCGTGGATGGACACACCCGACTACTGCCGCAGGGACCGGATTGAGAAGACCATCAAGCCCGCGCTTGAAATAATGGATCAAGACCCTGCGTTCATGTTCGAGATGGAACAGACCCTCAACCTGATGGAGTTTCTGGAGGCGTGTCCGGAGCGCAAGGACGAGGTGGTGCGGCGGTACCGCGAAGGCCGTTTCTTCTGGGGGGCCACGTTCAACCAGCCCTACGAGGGCCTGTCGTCCGGCGAACAGCTTGCGCGGCAGGCGTATTTCGGCAGGAAGTGGATCAAGGACAACCTGCCAGGCTGCGACGAACACACCGCAGTGAACATGGACGTCCCCGGAAGGGCGTCGCAGATGCCGCAGATCCTCGCCAAGAGCGGAATCGGCAACCTGTTCTTCTCGCGTTTCGGCGAGGGGTACTACCGCTGGAACAGTCCGGACGGCTCGGGGGTGTTCGCCTACTCGCCCGGCAACTACGGGTGGGCCTCGCTATTCTGGAAGTTCTTCGACGGCGACGTGGTCTCCGCGTTCAGGAAGATGCGCGTGCGCCTGAGACTGTGGGACGACTACTACCGCAAGCGCGGGCTGCCCCCCCGCTACGCCGTGGTGATGAGCTGCGACGCCACGAAGCCGCGTTCCTATTCCGCGATATTCAACGAGTGGAACGCCATCGCCAAGGCGTCGGGACTTCCGCTGCCGCGCGTGAGGTATGCGTGTTCCGACACTTTCCTCTCGGAGATGGCCGCCGCCAAGCCGCGTCTCGACGAGGTGTGCGGGGAGCGTCCGAACCTGTGGCTCTACATCCACGGCCCCGCGCACTACGAGCAGACGCTCGACAAGCGCCGCGCGGCAATCTCGCTGCCCGCCGCCGAGGGAATCTCCGCCCTGAACGCGATCGCGCGCGGCAAGCCTTATCCATACGATGCGCTTTCGCGCGGATGGATGGCGTCGATCTATCCCGACCACGGCCTCGGCGGGAAGAACGGCCACATCACGGACCGCATCTTCGGGGAACATCTCGCGGAAGCGCGCAGAATCGGCGACGAAACGCTCGCCGCCGGATTGGAGACGCTCGCGTCCGACGTTTCGGGCAAGTCTGGCGACGTCGTGTTGTTCAACACGTTTGCGCATCCGCGCAGCGCACTCGCCTCCGTTCCGTGCCAGGCCGCGTCGGTGCAGGTGTTTGACGCCGCCGGCACGGCGGTTCCCTGCCAGCGGAGAGGCCAGGAAGTCAGCTTCCTCGCTTCTGTGCCTGGCTTCGGCTACGCCCGCTACCGTGTGGTTTCGTCCGGCGGAGACGCCGCGTCGGCGGTTTCGCCCGCGGAATGCGGACGCAACTTCTGCTCCAACCGCTACTATGACGTGACGTTCGGCCCCGGCGGCATCACGCGCCTCTTCGACAGGGAACTGGGTCGCGAGATAGCCCAGAACGAGAAATATGCCTTCGGCGACATCTATGAGGCCAGGTATTCCGGGAACGGCGCCGGCGAGTTCGTGCAGATAAAGGGTTTAGACGTCCGTTCGGGGAAGAGCCTGGCCGCATACGGCGAAAACTGGAGACTGAAAGAGTCGGGTCCGCTCTTCGCCGTATTCGAGAACAGTGTCAGGACGGAGTTCGCGACGATCGTGCAGCGCGTGACCGTACACCACGCGGTCAAGAAGATTGATTTCGACGTGGAGCTGCGAAACTTCACCGGCGCGCACAATCGGCAGTACAGGATCATGTTCCCGCTCACGATGGAACGCGGCGAGTCCGACATTCGCTATGAGACGCCGGCCGCCGTCTCTCGCGTGGGACATGACGAGATCAAGCGCGTTCCGATGGGATGGTCGTGGGGTGGAAGCTACGTACACCATCCGGCAGATTCGCATCCGAGGGAGGTGCAGGATTTCATCACGGCGAGCGGCGGCGGAATCGGCTGCACGATGTCCTCCTGCGTCGCGGTCGCCGACTGGGTCGATCCGGCGTGCGAAGAGGCGTCGTACGTCGTGCTGCAGGGCGTGCTGCTCTCGTCGCACAAGAGCTGCCACGGCAAGGGCAACTGGTACGAACAGAAGGGGACGCACAAGTACCACTTCTCGTTGGCGACGCACGGCGAGGGGTGGAAGAACGGCTATCTGCACGGGGCGGGCGAGAACCATGCGTTCCGCGCGGTGCGCAAGAAGTCCGACGGTGGCGCGCTCCCGCCGTCGCAGAGCCTGCTCGCGGTGTCGGATCCGTTCACGTCCGTGATGGCGTTCAAGCTTGCGGACGACCGCAGCGGCGCGGCGGTCCTGCGTCTCGTCGAGATGGAAGGGAACGACAAGACCGTGACCGTGAAGCTTCCGTTCAAGGTCTCACGCGCCGTCAGGTGCAACATCGTCGAGGAGGAGCAGGGTGGCCCCGTCGAGGCCCACGGCGACGCGCTCACCCTGCGTCTCGGCCACCACGCGATCGAGACGGTGAAAATCTACCCGTGATTCGGTCTTGCGGAACTGATCATCTTCAAGTAGCTCACCTGTTTTTTCGTACGGGTAGCGTCGTGCGCCCTGTGTAAGCCTTTCGTGGCCGGTGACTTGGGTTGGTCGGGTAACGACACGGTCTGCGGACTGCTCAAATTTTGGGATAGTCTGTGGAACGGGGGTTTGCTATACTTTCCGCGTGCCTTGGCAAAGGAAGGTAAACAAATGGCAGAAGCGGCTAAACCAGAGAAGAAAAAGGTGTACGTTGAGACTACGGTCGTCAGCGACGCCACCGCTTTGCCAACGAACGACTTGACTCTTGCCGGACGTCAGATGGCTACCCGCGAGTGGTGGAAGACGGCGGCGGAACAATTCGATTTGTTTTCGTCTACAGTGGTAAGTCAGGAAGTGCGACGTGGCGATTCAGAAGCGGCGCAAAGGCGTATTGAGGCGTTGCGGGACATTCCTGAACTTGTGGCAGATTCAAGAGCGGTGGCATTGGCGATTAAAATCATTGATGGCAAAGCTGTTCCCAAGGAATATCCTGACGGTGCACTTCATATCGCAACGGCGGCATTGAACGCAATGGACTATCTGGTCTCATGGAATTTCAAGCACATCACCAATGCACAGACGATACCGTTAATCCGCAGGATATGCGAAGTCAATGGATATAGATGTCCGGAGATATGCACGCCGATGATGCTGCAGAAAGGAGAGGCACCATGATGTACGACACGGCGATTTCAGATAGGTGAGAACAGGGCAATCGCCACGGTGGATTCCGCCCCCGCTTGACAAATCGGCGTTTTTTTGAGATACTATATTCGCC
>CACWIW010000194.1 GCA_902761035.1 uncultured bacterium
CTGCGGATATGATACCAAATCCCGGCGCGTTTGTGCGCATGAATTTCATATTTTTCCGCAATCGCCTCTTGAACCTTGCAGTCTCTCTCATGAGGCACAGGGCAAACCGTGCCTCTACTTTATACTACCAGTCAGAGGCAAAATCTCACGCGGGAATTTTGGGAAATGTTGCCAATGCGGGAATGTTGCCAGTTACCAATGTTGCCAATTTCCAATTGGAGAGCCGGTCGCGTCCGGTGCGGCGGTCGCGGGGCGACCGCCCTACCCTGCGGCTCGGCTGGACGCCTGTTGTCCCAGTGGGGGTGCACGGTCGCGCGGGCGGCGGGGCAGCGGGCTCAAGGGGAGGCGTACGGAGCGCATGGTTGAGCAACTTGCTGAGTTCAAGGCGTGGCTGCGCGACAATCCGGTGAACGAGCGCATCGCCGCGCGCACCGTCGGCGCACGGGCGAGTACCTACTGGCGCCTACACGAAAAGACCTTCGCGAAGGATGCGACGCGGACGGGCGAGAAGCGCGGCTTCAGCAGTCCGAAGACGCTTGCCTCCGCCTACTGGAACAGCAAGGCGTAGTCATCATCGCCTTGCAAGAGACTATTGTTTTTTGCTATACGGCGAATTGGGCGGCGGTACGGTGTATTTCTTTACTTCATCAAGACGGCGAAGGATGTCAGCTTTCTGCTCTTCGGTCAACCCCCTATCAAGTAGTATGTCGCGATAAACAGTTGTTATCATATAAACCCAGTTCTCGGTACACAATTGGAGGTCGTGCAGATATCTAAAATGTTTATATTTCTGATGTAAGTTAGTCTGCAGCTGGTCTAGGTCCTTTATGCGCCTTTCCTCAGCCGTTATCTCATCGGTGTATTTTGCGAAGAAGCGAAACATCTTGTCCCAATGACCATAAGTATCTGATCGCATACTCTGTGACGTCATGAACGAAAAGAAGGCAATGTGAAAGAATCTTTCAGGCAGTTTAGCGCTTGTTGAATAGTTGGCATACGTCAATGGCTGCTCAATTGCCATTTCAATCCAACAGTCAAGCAATGGCAACGCTTCTTCCTTGGGCAGATTGCGGATTTCTTTGCACAATTCACAGATGGCTAGCAATACGTCCTTTCCCTCCGGTTTACGTTCTTGCTCTACCACCAAGCGTCTGCACTCTGCTTCAAGGCGATCTACTTGCGTCAATTTCTCCGGCGCTTCTACGGTAACGACGGCGTTGGTTGCTTTTTCGCCATCTGCTTTTCCATTACCAACTTCCGCACCGGCATCGCCACCGTTACCGCACGAAGCCACCGCAAGAGCCATGCAGAGGCTCGATACGACCTTACATATCAACCTACTCATTTCCGTTCGCTTCATTTATCTCCTCCTCGGTCAATGGAACCCCTGTGACAATGTTTCCATTCAGGCGAATGACATCGTTGGTACTGCGAGATACGGTGTGCTGGAACTTCAAGACGGTCAACGTGCCGTATTCGTCAAATGAGAACGTCTGGTCGTACCGTACCGTCATCGCCTTCGTCGGCGGATCGTCCTGACTGTTGTTCTGTTCCCCCCAACCCCAAGTGATGTTCCAAACAAGCAGACCGTCCGACCACTCACCTCTCGTCATGTCAAGCGTCATGTTGCCATTTGGTAATTCGCGTGGCAGTTCGTCGCCCATCCAAGCCCTGTCTTCGCCCCAGTAGTTGTCCCTGTCGACCCTCTTCCATCTCCCTGCAGACATTTCAGTAGTGTGATACCAGCGGTCACTAAAGAAAACGTTCGAGAAGTAACCCTGATGCACCCCTTCCAACGAGGGGATTTCCTCCATCGCGATTCCATCGAAAGACACAGTTTCAGGCTGTACATATATCCGAACATTCATCCCTGCACCTCCAGCATGGTTGGTCTCCACACCGAAATCACGCGCATACGGCAATCTGGCAACGATACCAGTAGGCTCCAAGATAGTCAAATCGAAATTATAATGTGAGTTTCCAATGTCATAGCAAAGGATACTTCCGTCGGATATCAACGGGCATATATAGTTTTCTCCAGGATCGGTGAAAATCGTTCCTCCTCCATTCTTTCCCAAGTGACCAACATTTGGAACGGCCACACATCGAACAGTCTCACCTACACCCACTATGTGCCTGTTTTCGCAACCTTGTCTACTCGCCCACGGCGTAAGGGTAAGCTTCACAACGGTCGTAGCCGTTGTCACACACGTCACGCTCCCAGAGAATGTCTCCGTGAACGTCGCCGTCGCCGTGATGTCGTTTGTGCCGCCGCTGCAGTTCATGGGCTCGTATTCTGTGTTCCATGTGCGCGTCTCGTATGGCGCCACGCCCACGGAGGTCGTCGGCAGGTCATCACCGCCAACTTTAGCAAGCTTGTCGAAGTTAGCCGTCGTAAGACTGAATGTGCCGCCATGCTGCCCTCCGTATGCCGTACAGGTGAATGTCGCATTCGTGGAAACACGCCGCCCAACGATTTCTCCGGGCGAGTTCGTGTACGCCTCCTCGTAGAACAAGGCGTCTTCCGAAAACGACACGCCCACAGACGGCGACTCCGCGTTCGGCGTCGGTTGCGGAGTACATCCGCAATTACCACAGGCAAACTTGACTCTGTAGCCTTCGTACGCATAGAGGCCGATCGCCTGACAGCCTCCGCAGCCACACTCACCGGAACATCCCCACAAAAATGAAAGCCCGACCACGGAGATCCCGCAACAGTGGTTAGTCGCCCACTCGAATTCTCCGCCGAGGCAGTCCGGGACCACGCTCAACCTGCGCGCAATGCCACTTCCGGCGCCACCCCTCATGAGAGGCGCCACCTCGTCTTCAAAAGTAATGGTAACCGGCCAGCGGATGTAGAGCGCATTCTCGCCGGTCCGTGTCACTTCTATTGCCATGTCGGAGGTCCCCACGCACTCGATATGTTCGTCTGCGCTTACGGCATAGCCCTTGCCAATGAGCAGTGTCACCCTGTTCGTCGTGCCTGCCCTCGCCATGAAGTGGGGGTCGGGCAAGTCGGACGGGCCGCCGCCCTCGAACACCACCTCAGCGTCCGCGTTGGATACGACGATGTCCACCCAGCAGTATGCATTAGTGTTCGCATTTTCTGGAAGATCGATATGCGGACCGAAGAAGTCACCGTCGCAGACTGATGGGTTTGGATCGATCACGTCCGGAATCCCGTCACCATCGGTGTCGGACGGGTGGATGCGTGGGATCAGCTCCGTTACGCCGTTGGTCGTGACAGCAATATCACCGCTACGGAAAAACTCGATAGAGGCATCAATGGTTTCGGCGCTCGAAATATCTTCATGCAACACGCGCCCGACTACTGCGTTCGTCCAAGAGAAGATGCATGAGTTGCGGTCGGTGGGGCCGCAGCCGAAGGAGGTGATCGGATTGACGATCTGCAGCGGAACGCCGATGTCCGCAATCACGTCCGTCGAGCCGTAGCGCGGAATGATGCGCCCCTGCGAACAGACTTCCACGCGGTCGAGATGGCCAGTACCGAAAGGAAACTCCCAGCCATCCGCGAAAGCGTATCGGAATGAGTCGTTCCACGCGCCACGGACGTTCCACTTCGCGGCGCGGAACGGCATCGTGGCGGACGTGCGCGGACTCGCCGCCCCTACTGTTTCAACGGGCGTCCCGCCCGTTGAAACAGCATGGCCGTTCGCAACCGTGGCAACGGGCAAGATGCCCGTTGTCCCAGTGCCGCCGCTCTGCTTCTGCGCCTCGCAAGTGACGATTACTGCGGCGAGCGAAAGAAGCAAGGCAAGGCTGATTCCGACAGCTCGGACCCGCGCAAAAAAGCGGCGCGCCATGACGGAAATCCAGTAGAAGATGCAGACTCCGCCAATAAGCCCCAGCGCTGATAGGCACGCATCCTGTATGAACCTCTGGATTGATTCAATCATGTGTCACCTTATTCGTATGACAAGAGGTTCCTTTGTCGCGCCAAATTTCAAGACCGCCTCGGCGTTCCCGAAACCGCGCGCAGTGACGCGCGCAACGTTCCACGAAGGATCGTACATAGTCGTCGTCATCGGAAACGGCAAAGCAGCCCCGCCCGCATTCGCACGGAGCGCCTTGGGAGCCAGTGACTGGTCGAGCCTGAGATTCCAGTCGAGCTTCTTGCGTCCAAATGAACCTGCGTAAGAATCTGCGACATCAGCCACGATGTCGCGGAAGAACCATTCGCCGCAGTCCCAGCCGACGGCGAAAGATACCTCGGAATCGTCAACCGTTCCGTTACCATTGGCGTCACACCCGAAGGCGACCTCCACGTTGTTGCTGGACGAGGCATCCAGCGACAGCGATATTGAAAAACACTGTCACCCGCCACGCCCGCGTTGAACGCGACGCTCGTCACGGACTCCGTGTCCGCATACGGCGACGGCGGCGGCAACACAGGACACACGGGCGGCAGGGCCAACGCCGTCGATGTAACAGCACAGTACAGAACGAGATAGAATGCTTTCATTTGGCAATCAGTATACCATGTTTTCCGTGTTCCGCCTAGTCTACATTTTACACGTCTCACGGCAATCGCCTCTTGAACCTTGCAGTCTCTCTCATGAGGCAAAGGGCAAACCGTGCCTCTACTTTATACTGCCAGTCAGAGGCAAAATCTCACGCGGGAATTTTGGGAAAGGTTGCCAATTCGCAATTGGGGGTTAGCGGCGGGCGCGGGCGCGGCACAGCCTACGGGGAGCCAATCCATCCAGCAACGGCAAGCGCGACCGCTCCCGCTGGTGACCGGCGCGGAAACCGAAGACAGTCCGGAGGAAACTAAGGCGTTGTCCTAAGCATCCCAATCGGGACGTTTACCGCATCTACACTTTTTCATAATCCGCTTGCCAACGGGCACTAGATTCACGCCGACCCTCCCATGCCTGTCAAGCATGATCGTATCCTGGATGTATTCGCCGAACACCTTGTACGACGGGGGGCGACTCATAAATCTCCGACATCAACTTTGACATCGGTACTGGTTGGGCGGACAGTATCACTTGGCTGCGTAATCTTAAAAAGCCGTACCGGTTTGGAGAGATCAAATTCCCTTCCCACGATTCGCTCAATAGTTATCTTCACCTTTCTCTTATCCTCCGTCGTGAGTTGCTGTGTGTCGGTGCGATACCACCGGTTCCACACCTCCATAAGGTAATCGTCCAACATGCGGGCAAAATATTCTGGCCAAGCGCGTAGTATGGGGCCAGACCCCACATAAGAATTTTTTCCGTCCGCTTCTCTTTCCTTCCGTTTCATAACATCGTATCGTTCGATCTCGCCCCATTTCACTTGGCAGTTGTTCGTCACATTCACGTAACGAGACAACAAAGCGAAACGCAAATCCCAGATGTCATCAGAACACCCCCCGATTTGTCGAAAGCCTTTGCAGCCGCATTCGGTGAGATGGTAGCACCTACGTAATTCTTGATGCCTCACCCTTAAATCGAGATTGTCGGAAGACATTGCCTTGACGTTCTGCGCGAAAAGCCTCAGAAACGCTACCTGTGTCTCCTGATTCGAGATTGCGAGTATGTCTTTTATAAGGTCGTCCCCATATCCTTTGACATCATGCAAAGATTCTCGAATCTGTTCTACGCGACGAGCATACAGCTCTTGAGCAGTGCCGTTGTCTGCACTTGACACTCTGTTGTTCTGCTGCTGTGATGTCTCGGCGATGGCCGCTCGCATCAGGATGATGAGAAAGATTATGGCTCGTTTTTTCATGGCTTCAATACTCCGTTTAGATAAACAACATCGTTCGTTCCCCGAGTGACTTGATTCGAGAATTTTCGCACTCCAGCGAACCCATCTGAAAAGATTACGAATTCCTGCTTATAGCCTTCGATTACACCAACCAGTCCTGAATTGTCTGTTGTTCCTTTAGGTCCCCATCCAATCGGGATGTCCCATTCCATCGTACCGTATTGCCATCCATAATACTTGTTGGTTGTAATCGTGCCGTCATCCATCATGCGAGGCCACGCCCCGTGAACCCGTGGGTAATCTTCAAAGAAGAAATTGTCACCCCCTATGTCATGCCACTCTCCAGCACCATGATTTGTCCAATGATACCATTCATCTGCGAACTCAGGATTATCAAAGTAACCCGAATGGGTTCCTGTAAGACAAGGCGTCTCCTGCATGGCAATATTGCTAAATGACACCGTTCTCGGTATTACGTAAAGATCGAGTTTCATCCCAATCCCCCCCGCTTCGCCCTTTGGCACACCATAACGTACAGGTGTAGCGTTTTCAGCAACAATGCCATCCGGCTCAATGACACAAACTCGCGGCGAATAGGTTTGTCCGCCACATCTAACCCACACACCATTTTCATCGGCGAGCAAAGGAGCTGTAAAAGTTGTTACTCCCATGCTGTTTGACACAGTCCACCCCGACAAAGACTGCCATGTCACTGTAGGACTACTCGGATATTGTAAACAATTTACAATTTCGCCAACACCCAAAAGATGTCTATGTACACTTGGGTTTTCTGAGGCGGTTGCACATGGAGTCAGTTCCACCCTCACCACAGTCAGCCTGTCATCGGACCGGTGGTGCTGCGAAGTAAAGAATTCCGTGAACATTCCGCTCAATGTTACGTCGTTCGCCGAGCTGCTCGCCTCAACGCCTTCGTACACACCCGTGACGTGGAAGTGCTCATCCACCGCAATGCGTTCATCAATAGGCATAGTTATTCCGCCGCCTACCGGGGTAAGCTTACCAAGGTTCTCCGACGTGACCGATAATCGACCGCCATACGCGCCACCGTATGCGTCCACCGTGATACGCACCCGCGACGAACGTCTCGGGTTCATGACGCCAGGCTCGTCCTCGTAGGCGTCCTCAAAAATCACCGCCTGCTTACTGAACGACACGGAAAGCATTGGGGTATCGTTAGTTTCGTTTCCTGTTCCAGATTCATACGGGTCGTCGAAACCACACCTGCACTCTCCGCCCGTGACTGTGAAATACGCATTCTCAAATGCGTAGTCCCCGACGGCTTGACATTCCCCATGGCATGTACAGGTGGCGGGACAATTAAACCCGATGGAGAATCCAACACAACTTAGGCAGCCGCAACCACATCCAGACGACGCTCCCGAACGCATTCCGACGCCCTCCCACGTCAGTACCCCGCCGGGGTCGTATGGTTCGACAGTTACCGTATAGACGCGGTTGGATTCGGTTAGGCTCTCAGTGAAGACGAAGTTGATCGGCCAGTACACATTGTAGTCCGCGACGCCATTCGTGGTGACGGTCGGATGGATGTAGTCTATGGGGAATGAGACTGTAAATGGCGTGTCGGACGTGACGGCGTAGTCGACGCCGATGAGAAGCGGCACGCGGTTCGTTACACCCGCAAGTGCAACGACGACTGGATTGCCAAGGCGCGAGTCGCGGTCGCCGGTGAAGTAGATCGGCGCAGGGCCGCGTTCCGTAACAACATCAACAAAGTAATAGGCGTTGGAGTTCACGTCGGCGCGCCAGGACAAGACACTGTCACCATCAACGGGCAAGATGCCCGTTGTCCCAGTGCCACCATTCCCAACGGGCAAGATGCCCGTTGTCCCAGTGCTGCCGCTCGCCACTGTCTCAAGTACGTTTGAGCACACCGTGTTGTACCATTCCGCGTTCGTGCCGTGAGCGTCGGGGCCCGCCGTGAGCGGGTCGGGATCAACGGAGTTTTCGAGTCCGTCGCCGTCGAGGTCGAACGGAAGCGACGCGGCGAAGTGTTCCGTGCGGTCGGCGTAGCGGTAGTCAAGCGCCCCGTCGTTGAATATCTCAGCCTGGAAGTCGACGAGGTTGGTGTGCGAACGGGCGTAGAGTCCTCGGATCCAAGAAACGACAAGCGTGTTGGACGGCGTCGTGGCGTGCCAGAACAGACTGGGAGAACGGGCATCTTGCCCGTTCACTGGGACAACGGGCGTCCCGCCCGTTGCATCTCCGAGCAGGTGCCAGTTGGCCTCGGGGGCAAGGGAGAGTTTCTGCGTGAACGGCGGCGGGTAGTTGGTCCATGCGCCGCCACCGACGCCTCTCGCCCGGAACCCGCCGGAGGAGAGGATGCGCAGGCGGTCCATCCACCTGCCGTCCGGCATC
>CACWIW010000195.1 GCA_902761035.1 uncultured bacterium
CGGCATCATTGACCCGGAGAAGATCGAGGACTACATCGCGCGCGACGGCTACAAGGCCATCGAGAAGGTGCTCTTCGAGATGACGCCGGAGCAGGTGGTGGAGGAGATCCTCAAGTCCGGCCTCCGCGGCCGCGGAGGCGCGGGCTTCCCCACCGGCATGAAGTGGAAGTTCGCCCAGCAGCAGCCGAAGGGCCAGAAGTACATGGTGTGCAACGCCGACGAGGGCGACCCCGGCGCGTACATGGACCGCTCCACGCTGGAAGGCGATCCCCACTCCATCCTCGAGGCCATGACGATCGCGGGCTACGCGATTGGCGCCTCCAAGGGCTTCATCTACATCCGCGCGGAATACCCGCTCGCCATCGAGCGCCTCCAGATCGCCATCCGTCAGGCACATGAGCTGGGCCTCCTCGGCGAGGATATCCTCGGATCGGGCTTCTCGTTCGACATCGAGCTCCGCTTCGGCGCGGGCGCGTTCGTGTGCGGCGAGGAGACGGCGCTTCTGCAGTCCATCGAGGGCAACCGCGGCATGCCGAAGCCGCGTCCGCCGTTCCCGGCCGTGAAGGGCCTCTGGGGACGTCCCACGGTGATCAACAACGTCGAGACGCTCGCGAACATCCCCGTCATCATCAACAAGGGCGCGGACTGGTTCAACAAGATCGGCACCGCGACGACGAAGGGCACGAAGGTGTTCGCGCTCACGGGCAAGGTGAACAACTCGGGCCTCATCGAGGTGCCGATGGGCACCACCCTCCGCGAGATCATCTTCGACATCGGCGGCGGCATCCGCGGCGGCCACCAGTTCAAGGCGGCCCAGACGGGCGGTCCCTCCGGCGGCATCATCCCGCCCCAGTTCCTCGATACGCCGATCGACTACGAGTCGCTCGCGAAGATCGGCTCGATCATGGGTTCCGGCGGCCTGATCGTCATGGACGAGACGGACTGCGTGGTGGACGTGGCCCGCTTCTACCTCGACTTCACGGTGGACGAGAGCTGCGGCAAGTGCGCGCCGTGCCGCATCGGCGGGCGCAAGCTCCTCAACTACCTCAAGAAGATCACCGACGGACGCGGCACCGAGCAGGACATCAAGGACATGCAGGCCATCTGCGACGCGATGAACAAGGCGTCGCTCTGCGGCCTCGGCCAGACGGCCTCCAACCCGGTGCGCTCCACGCTCCGCTACTTCATGGACGAGTACATGGAGCACATCAACGACAAGAAGTGCCGTGCCGGCAAGTGCACGAAGCTCATCCAGTACAAGATCGACCCGGCCAAGTGCAAGGGTTGCACGCTCTGCGCGCGCAAGTGCCCGGCGAACGCGATCACGGGCACGGTGAAGCAGCCGCACGTGATTGACCCGGCGAAGTGCATCAAGTGCGGCCAGTGCGAGCTGAACTGCAAGTTCGGCGCGATCAGCCACGGGTGAGGTGCGATCTAGAGGTTCTAGAAAACCTAGAACTTCTAGAACATCTAGCAAATCTAGAAAGAAAGGCTTACAGCAATGGAAACTGAAATGATCACCCTTGAGATCAACGGCAAGACCGTTGAGGTTCCGAAGGGCACCTCGATCCTGAACGCGGCGAAGGCCGCGCACATCAAGATCCCCACGCTCTGCTACCATCCCGATCTCCGGGCGGGCGCGAGCTGCGGCATCTGCGTGGTGCGCCAGCTCGTCCCGAGCCGCAACCCCGCCGACAACGGCAAGCTCGTGCCGAGCCCGAAGCTGCTCCGCGCGTGCTGCACGGAGGCGACGGCGGGCATGCACATCGTCACGCACGATCCCGACATCGTGCAGGTGCGCAAGACCGTGCTCGAGCTCATCCTCGCGAACCACCCGAACGACTGCTTGCAGTGTCCGCGCTCGGGCCGCTGCGAGCTCCAGAGCCTCGCCGCCGACTTCGGCATCCGCGAGAACCCGTTCCCGAAGGAAGTGCTCCACCACGAGCCGGATACGTCCACGCCGTCGATCGTCCTCTACCCGGACAAGTGCATCAAGTGCGGCCGCTGCGCGGAAGTCTGCCAGGAGATGCAGAACGTGTGGGCGCTCGAGTTCATCGGCCGCGGCGAGAAGACCGTGATGCAGCCCGCCGCCGGCGTGCCGCTCGCGGAGTCGCCATGCATCAAGTGCGGACAGTGCTCCGCGCACTGCCCCGTGGGCGCGATCTACGAGAACGACGAGACCGCCAAGGTGTGGGCCGCGCTCCAGGACCCGGAGAAGACCTGCCTCGTGCAGATCGCCCCGGCCGTGCGCGTGGCCGTGGGCGAGGCGTTCGGCATGAAGCCGGGCGAGCTCACCACGGGCAAGATCTACGCGGCCCTCCGCATGATCGGCTTCGACAAGGTGTTCGACACGAACTTCTCCGCCGACGTCACGATCATGGAGGAAGGCACGGAGTTCATCAAGCGCTTCACCGAGGGCAAGGACCTGCCGCTCCTCACGAGCTGCTGCCCGGCGTGGACCGACTGGATGGAGAAGTACGCTCCCGACTTCACGGGCAACTTCTCGTCCGCCAAGTCCCCGCAGCAGATGCTCTCCGCGCTCTGCAAGAGCTACTGGGCCGAGAAGAACGGCGTCGATCCCAAGAAGATCCACGTCACCTCGATCATGCCCTGCACGGCGAAGAAGTACGAGATCTCCCGCGACGAGAACATGAGCGCCACCGGCCAGCAGGATACGGACGTCGTGCTCACCACGCGCGAGCTCGCCCGCATGATCAAGGCGGCCGGCATCGACTTCAACGACCTCCCCGAGGAGAAGGCCGACGACCTGCTCGGCGCCTACACGGGCGCGGGCACGATCTTCGGCGTGACGGGCGGCGTGATGGAGGCGGCCCTCCGCACGGCCTACTGCCTGATCACCGGCGAGGCGCAGCCCCCGAGCATCGACTTCCAGGCGGTGCGTGGCATGGACGGCGTCAAGACCGCGACGATCGACATCAAGGGCACGAAGGTGAACATCGCCGTCGCGCACCAGATGGGCAACGTCGAGAAGATCATCAACGAGATTCGCGAAGACCGCAAGAACGGCGTCAAGCCGCGCTACGACTTCATCGAGGTCATGGCGTGCCGCGGCGGCTGCATCGGCGGCGGCGGACAGCCCTGCCTTGCGACGGACGAGGTCCGCGCGCAGCGTACGGCCGGCATCTACACGGACGACGAGAAGTGCACGCTCCGCATGAGCCACCTCAACCCCGAGGTCACGGCCCTCTACAAGGACTACCTCGACGGCAAGACCGGCGCGCAGGGCGGCGAGAAGGCCCACCACCTCCTCCACACGAAGTACCACAAGCGCGACGTCTACCACTTCGAGGCGTAATGCCATCAAGAAAGGCACGCAAAGCAAGAGCCCTGCCACTTCGGCGGGGCTCTTGTTTTACGGGGAAGATTTAGGTAGGATTCACTTTGCAGAAAGGAAAAATAAAAATGAACCGTAGAGAATTCCTGTCGGTCACCGCGCTTGCCGCGCCTGCCGTGTTCGCCGGAGCGGGGAAGGACGTGTCCGCCAGGCCGCTCAAGGTATGCATCTTCTCGGACCTGCATTACCATCCAGGAGTGTGGACGAACACCGAAAACACTTCCTTTCTGGAAAAAATCATGGCGCGCGCCGAACGCGAGCGGTGCGACATGATGATCCACTGCGGCGATTTGCTGCATGGGGTGCGCACGCCGGAGCAGAAGGCGTTTCTCAAGCTCTACAACGACTTCAAGATACCGGGCTACCACTGTCTCGGCAACCACGACCAGGACGGCAATCCGTACCAGGAGACGTGCGAGGCGTACCGGATGCCCGACGGACACTACTCCTTCGACAAGGGCGGCTTCCGCTTCGTGATTGCGGATCCCAACTACTTCTGCAACGAGCCGGGCAAGTTCATCCACCACGGGCGGGGCAACTACTTCAAGCGCGTGGAGGGTTCGACGATCAACTGGATACCGCCGGAACAGCTGGAATGGCTGCGCGCCACGATCGTCGGGTCGCCCTATCCCTGCATCGTGCTCTCGCACCAGAGCTTCGAGCGCGGACACGGCGCGCCGGTCATGAACAAGAAAGAGGTCCAGGCGATCTTCAACGAGGCCAATGCAAAGAAACCCGGTACGGTGCGTCTCGTCATGAACGGACACCTCCACATCGACCACCTCCGCGTTCTCGACAACATCCTCTACTGGGATGTCAACAGCGCGAACTACCAGTACTACGCCAAAAAGCACGATAAATACCCCGAAGAGTACATGAAGACGCACCGTCGAGCAAATCACAACCTCGGCTGGAAGTCGCCCCTTTCGGCAATTCTCACTCTGTGGCCGGACGGGCGCATCAGGATCGACGGGTCGAAGTCGGAATACCTCTTCGGCGTGTCGCCTGCCGACGCGGGGTACCCCGATTGTGACCAAGACGGCCGCGAGACGCACCCGATGATCCAATCCGCCGACATGACCTTCAACTACGCCTAAATTCCCAAATTCTCCATTTCGCGCTTCCATTGAGGCGGGGTGATTTGGTATAATTAACACTTAATTTCCAAGGGCAAATCTCAAAAGCGGATGTTTCCCTTGGGTAATTTTGGAGAAAAAATCATGTGCGACTGTTGCGAGAAGAGCGATCTGTCGAAGCTAACGCCTGTCTTTGAGGCGTTCGCCGGGGACGATCACGCCCTCATATCAATCCTGCAGAAGGCGCAGGAAATCTATGGCTACCTGCCGACTGACGTGTTGTACGCCATCGCCGAGAAGACGGGGAACAGTCCCGCCAAGGTGATGGGCGTCGCCACGTTCTACACGCAGTTCCGCCTCAAGCCCGTCGGCAAGAACCTCATCCTGCTCTGCAAGGGCACGGCCTGCCACGTGAACGGCGCGGATTCTATCGAGAAGGCGCTCGTGGAGGAACTGGGCGTGGGCGACGGGGAGACGACCGACGACGGCATCTTCTCCATCAAGACGGTCGCGTGTCTCGGCTGCTGCTCGCTCTCGCCCGTGATGATGATCAACGAGGATACCTACGGCTCCCTCACGCCCGCCAAGGCCAAGGAGATCGTGCGCAAGATTCGGGAGGCGTCGAAATGAAGCTCGTATTCGGAGAGGGAAGCTGCGGCATCGCCGCCGGCGCGCGCAAGGTCCGCGCGGCCGTGGAGAAGCTGAACACGGAGGGTGCCGTCGAGATCGGCATCACCGGTTGCATCGGCATGTGCTATCTGGAGCCGATCGTGGACGTTTATGACGGCGGCACGCTCGTGAAGCGCCTCGTGAAGGTGCAGGAGAAGGACGCGGAGCGGATTTACCGCGCGGTTGCGGGCGGCGGTCGCGGGGCGACCGCCCTACCGGAGCTGGCCGACCTGGAGATTTCGGCGGACGACAAGGAGTTCCTTGAGAAGCAGACGCGCATCGCGCTGCGCCACTGCGGCCTGATCGATCCGGAAGACATCGCGGCCTACGAGGCGGTGGACGGCTACAAGGCGATTCGCAAGGTCCTTGCGATGACGCCAGAGCAGGTAATCGAGGAGATCAAGATTTCCGGTCTCGCCGGACGCGGCGGTGCGGGCTTCCCCACCTGGTTCAAGTGGAACGCCGCCCGCAACGCGAAGGGCGAGCAGAAGTACCTTATCTGCAACGCCGACGAGGGCGACCCCGGCGCGTTCATGGACCGCGCGGTGATCGAATCCGCCCCGCACTCCCTCATCGAAGGCATGTTGATCGCGGCCTACGCGATCGGCGCGACGAGGGCATTTGTGTATGTGCGTGCGGAGTACCCGCTCGCAATCGTGCGTCTTGAGAAGGCGCTCGCGGCCGCGAAGAAGGCCGGCCTTCTCGGCGAGAACATCCTCGGGAGCGGCTTCTCCTGCGACATTCGCATCAAGGCGGGCGCGGGCGCGTTCGTGTGCGGCGAGGAGACGGCGCTCATCGAGTCGCTCGAGGGCAACCGCGGCATGCCGCGTCTGAAGCCCCCCTTCCCGGCGGAGAAGGGCTACACGCAGGCCCCGTCGAACATCAACAACGTCGAGACGTTCGCGAACGTCGCGTGGATCATCCTCAACGGTGGCGCGGCGTTTGCCGCGATGGGCACCGAGACGAGCAAGGGCACCAAAGTATTTGCGCTCACCGGCAAGATCAAGCGCGGCGGCCTCGTCGAGATTCCGATGGGCCTCACGCTCCGCGACGTGATCTTCGGCATCGGCGGCGGCATCCGCGACGGCGGCACGTTCAAGGCCGTGCAGATGGGCGGACCCTCCGGCGGCTGCATCCCCGAGCACCTGCTCGACACGAAGATCGACTACAAGGCGCTTGGCGCGACGGGCGCGATCATGGGCTCCGGCGGCATGGTGGTGATGGACTCCCACACGTGCATGGTGAACATGGCGCGGTTCTTCCTCGACTTTACGGCCAAGGAGAGCTGCGGCAAGTGCGTCCACTGCCGCATCGGCACGAAGCGCATGCACGAGATCCTCACGCGCATCACCGAGGGCAAGGGCAAGGAGGGCGACGTGGAGCTCCTCCAGGACCTCTGCAACGGCATCAAGGCGGGCGCGCTCTGCGGACTCGGCCAGACGGCCCCGAACCCGGTCCTTACCACGATCCGCTACTTCCGCGACGAGTACGACGCCCACATCCGCGAGGCGCGCTGTCCCGCGCACGAGTGCGCGGCGCTGAAGAAATTCTCGATTGATCCCGCGAAGTGCAAGGGCTGCACGATGTGCGCGAAGAAGTGCCCCGTGGGCGCGATCTCCGGCACGGTGAAGCAGCCGCACGTGATCGATCAGTCGAAGTGCATCAAGTGCGGCCAGTGCGTGGCCACCTGCAAGTTCGGCGCGGTGACCGTGGGGTGAGGTGCGCTCTAGAGATTCTAGCAAAACTAGAACTTCTAGAACATCTAGCAAATCTAGAAAGAAGGCTTTAAGATCATGGAAAACGAACTGATTGATCTCATCATCGACGATGTGCCCGTGCGCGTGCCGGCCGGCACCACAATCCTCGAGGCGGCGAAGACGGCCGGGATCGACATCCCGAACCTGTGCTACCTGAAGGAACTCGGGCCCTACGGCGCGTGCGGCGTGTGCGTGGTGGAAGTGGAGAACTGCCCCAAGATGCTCCGCGCCTGCTCCGCGAAGGTCGCGCCCGGCATGGTGGTCCACACGAAGAGCGAGAAGGCGCTCGCCACGCGCAAGCTCGCGCTGGAGCTGCTGATGGGCGACCACGACGGCGACTGCCAGGGTCCCTGCAAGCTGAACTGCCCGGCCCACACGGATTGCCAGAAGTACGTGAAGGAAATCGCGGAAGGACGCTTTGCGGACGCCGTCGCCACGGTGAAGGAGACGTTCCCCCTGCCGGCGGCCATCGGCCGCGTCTGCCCGCACCCGTGCGAGAAGGCGTGCCGCCGCAACCTCGTGGAGCAGCCGATCTCCATCGCGCAGCTCAAGTACTTCGCCGCCGACCAGGTGCGCAAGGACGGCAACGAGCGACCGATCAAGGTCGCCGCGCCGACGGGCAAGAAGGTCGGCATCATCGGCGGCGGCCCCGCCGGACTCACCGCCGCGTTCAAGCTCGCGCAGTGGGGACACGACGTCACGGTCTACGACCAGATGCCGGAAATGGGCGGCATGCTCCGCTATGGCATCCCCGAATACCGCCTCCCCAAGGCGATTCTCAAGGCGGAGACGGACGCCATCGCGGCGCTGGGCGTCCAGTTCATCAACAACTTCAAGATCGGACGCGACGCGGACTTTGCGAAGCTCCGTTCGTGGTTCGACGCGGTGATCGTGGCGAACGGCGCGTGGAAATCGACGGCGATGCGTGTGAAGGGCGAGGAACTTAAAGGCGTGTGGGGTGGCATCGACTTCCTCCGCGCGGTCGTCACCGGCGAGAAGCCGGACATCGGCGAGCGCGTGGCGATCGTCGGCGGCGGCAACACCGCGATGGACGCCTGCCGCACCGCGGTGCGCGTAGGTGCGAAGGAGGTGTTCGTGGTCTATCGCCGCACCCGCAAGGAGATGCCGGCGGAGGACATCGAGATCACGGAGGCCGAGGAGGAAGGCGTCAAGTTCAAGTTCCTCTACGCCCCGGACGAAATCCGCGGCCGCCGCAAGCCCGTGCCGGTCGTAGGCAAGTTCGAGGAGATCGCGCTCGACAGCGTGATCGCTGCCATCGGCCAGCGCAACGACCCCGAAGGGTTCGCGGATCTGCCGCAGACGCCCAAGGGCACGATCGCCGCCGACGAGGGCAACTTCGCGACGACGCTCCCCGGCGTGTTCGCGTGCGGCGATACGGTGAACAAGGGCGCGGGCATCGCGATCGGCGCGATTGCGCAGGCCAACGAGGCCGCGCTCGCCGTGAACGCCTTCCTGCGCGGCGGCGAGTACAAGCCGATTAAGCCGATTCTCTCCGAGCGCAATCTCACCGAGAAGGACTTCGAGGACCGTCCGCGCATCGCGCGCGCCGTGATGCCGCAGCGTCCCGCCGAAGAGCGCAAGCACGACTTCAAGGAGGTCAACCTCGGCCTCTCCGTCGAGGCGGCGCAGGCGGAGGCGAAGCGCTGCCTGGAGTGTGGCTGCCACGACTTCGAGGACTGCAAGCTCATCCGCTACGCGAACCTCGTGCAGGCGGACACGCAGCGCCTCCGCGGCGACTTCCATCCCGGCTTCACGGAGCAGAAGCTCGTCACGATCGAGCGCAACCAGCGCAAGTGCATCCTCTGCAACCTCTGCGTGCGTGTGTGCGCCGAACAGGCGAAGCAGGGTCTGCTGGGTCTCGTCGGACGCGGCTTCAAGACCGTCATCAAGCCCGAGTTCAAGGATCCCGCCGCCACGGCCGTGTGCAAGGACTGCCGCCTCTGCGCGGAGAACTGTCCCACCGGCGCGCTCAAGATCATTGGTTAGACAGGGCGTGAGGCTTGACTTGTGCCCTCAGATTCGGTAAACTACCTCCAAAAAACGAAAGGATAAAAAGATGGCCTGGGGTCCATGGCAAATTTTGCTGCTTATAGTTGTGCTGGTGCTCGTGTTCGGAAGCAAGAAGCTCCCGGAGCTTGCGCGTGCGCTGGGCAAGGCTAAAGGCGAGTTCAAGAAGGGTACGGCTGAAGGCGAGGCCCTGTTCAAGGAAGAAGAGGCGAAGGCCAAGGCTCTTGAGCAGCAGAAGGAAACCGAGAAAGCCTGATCCGTCGCGTGAACGACGTCCTGCGAGAACGCCTTAAGGGCGTTCCGTTGCGCCCTGGCTGTTACCTGATGAGGGACCGCCGGGGCGTCATCATCTACGTTGGCAAGGCGAAGAACCTCCGCCGGCGCGTGCTTTCCTATTTCCGTCCAGGCGCAGACCTCGCGCCGAAGGTGCGGTCGATGGTGAACACCGTCGCCGACCTCGAGTGGATGTGCGTGCGAAACGAGGCCGAGGCGCTGCTCACGGAGGCTTCGCTGATCAAGCAGTACAAGCCGCACTTCAACATCCTCATGCGCGACGACAAGCGCTACCTCGCGCTGCGTGCGGATCCCGACGACCCGTTCCCGCGCTTCGCCACGTGTCGCATCGTGCGCGACGACGGTGTGCTCTACTTCGGTCCTTTTCCGTCCGCCCCCGTCGTGCGCGCCGCGAAGGATTTCGTGGAGAAACACTACGGCCTGCGCGGCTGCGACGCGCTCGCGCCGGACGAGGAGACGCATCGGCACTGCCATGCGGACGTCATCCGCTTCTGCACCGCGCCGTGCGAAGGTAAGATTACGGCTGCGGACTACCGGGCACGGTTCGACGAGGCGTGCGCGTTCCTGCGCGGGGAACGCCCCGCCGTCATCGCGGAGTTGGTGGAGTCGATGAAGGCCGCCGCCGCGGCGGAGGACTTCACGAAGGCCGCGCGTCTGCGCGACACCATCGGCGCGCTCAAGGAAATGACGAAGGCGCATTTCGTGCGACGGCGTCCGGAGGAGACGCGCGAGGCGGCGAAACAGGGCCTTGCGGAACTCGCCGCCGCGCTGAAACTCGACAAGCCGCCGCACGTCATCGAGTGCGCGGATATTTCCAACCTCTTCGGCACGCATTCCGTCGCGTCGCTAGTAGTGGCCGTGGACGGTCTTCCCGACCGCCGCTTCTACCGCCACTTCCGCATCGAGACGGTGGAGGGCGCAGACGATCCGCGCTCGATGGCGGAAGTCGTGCGCCGGCGCTACGGCCCGGAATCAACGCTCACGGCGAAATCGCCGCGCGCCGACCTCTTCATCTGCGACGGCGGCATTACGCAGTTGCGCGCCGCGCGCGCGGCGTTTGCGGAAATCGGCGTGACGGACATCCCCGTGGTCGGCCTTGCGGAGCGAATGGAGATCATCGTCACGGATGACGAACGCGGCGACGTGTTCCTGCCGCGTGACTCGCAGGGCCTCTTCGTGGCGACGCGTCTCCGCGACGAAGCGCACCGTTTCGCGATCACGTACCACCGCAGTCTGCGCGAGCGGACGATCCGCGAGTCCGTCCTCGACGAGGTGCAGGGCATCGGCCCTGCGAAGAAGACCGCGCTCCTGCGCCACTTCCATTCAATCTACGGTATCGCTCGCGCAACAGAAGAGGAAATCGCCGCTGTTGCCGGCGTAGGCCCCGACATCGCCGCCGCCGTGAAACGCGCCGCCGTGTCGAACGTGGGCGTGCGGTAAGGAAATAGTACGCCATGGTCACCCATCCCCGGTCGCGCACAGGAACGGGGATTTATGGTATAATTTTCAGCCATGGAAAAGTTCTTCAACATCGCAGGGCCGTGCAATCCGGCGAAACACTACATGCTTCCCGCAACGGCGAGGCTTCCGGGAGTCATGCGTCTCGTGGCGCGTGAGCAGTACTTTGCCATACACGCCGCGAGGCAATCCGGCAAGACGACGCTGCTGAAGGGGCTCGTGCGTGATATCAACGCATCAGGGGAGCGCATCGCGCTCTACTTCACCGTGGAGAGCGTACAGGCGTATCCCGACCCGCACGATGGGATATTCAAGATCGTGGAGCGGATGAGGTCAGATTTGCTTTCTCACCCACTTTTCGGGGAGCTTGTCCGTGATCCGTCATCGCCCGTCCCTAAACTACTGCCACAGCCTCCTGATCTCGGCGTGAAACTTTTCCTGACAATGCTTGCCCAAAAGGCCGGCAAGCCGCTCGTCATCTTCTTTGACGAAGTGGACGGCCTCACTGAGGGAACGGCGGTTACTTTTCTTCGCGAACTGCGCGATGGCTACGTCACGCGCGACGACATACCGTTTCCTTCGTCCGTGGCCATTGTCGGCATGATGGACATTCGCGATATGAAGGCGAAGGTTCGTCCGTATTCCGAGACGCTTGGCAGCAAGAGCCCGTTCAATGTCATAACGGAGGATTTTACGCTTCGTAACTTCAATGAGGACGAAGTGCGGGAACTCTACGCCCAGCACACCGCGGCGACGGGACAGGTGTTCGAGCCGGACGTGTTTGATTCCGTTATGGAGTGGAGCGGTGGGCAGCCGTGGCTCGTGAATGCGCTGGCTCGCGAAAGCATAGAGAAGATTCACGACTTCCGCTACGACGAGCCGATCACCGTGGCGGACATCGAGACGGCTAAGGAGACGATCATCCGCCGCCGCGACACGCATGTGGACAGCCTCATGGACCGTTTGCGCGAACCGCGCGTCCGCCGCGTGATCGAACCTGTCATATTTGGCGGGCAGCGAACCGTGTCCAGCAACAGCGAGGACTGGAGATTCGTTGTCGATCTCGGGCTTATGCGCGAGGAGGGTGGGTCGCTTGTCCCCGCGAACAGGATGTATGCGGAGATTATCGGGCGTTACCTCTCCCGCGATGAGCAGGAGAACATCCAGATGGCGATTCCCCATCCGCCGTGGGCGACCGAGGACGGAATCGACATGCCCGGCCTGATGGCGGCGTTCCAGGCGTTCTGGCGCGAGAACAGCGGCGCGGACC
>CACWIW010000196.1 GCA_902761035.1 uncultured bacterium
ACGAGCCGCTTGAGGTTGTAGAACCGAAACTTCGGTTCGCTCTTCGCCTTTACCGACAGTTTCTCCCTCATGAGCGCAAGGTGCGGATAGCCGACGAGATGCTGCCTTTCGGCAATCTCGCGGATTTCCTCTTCCGTATAGGACTTCGCAGTCAAGCGGCTTGCCCCCATTTGATTGAAACGTTTCCTTTTGCACGTAGAGGCCCTTCGCTCCACGGGCATTGCCCCGCTTCAACGCTACTATGGCCTCGTCCGACTTCTGCGGTCGCTTTCGCGCCGCAGACCTCCCAAGTTCCCGATGCAACTTTCCAGACGCGCCGCCCCTCTATGCCCCGCCATGCTTTCTGCGCCGCAAATCGACTCCGGCGCTTCTTTTCGGCTTCACGCAGAATGACGCGCTGGCCGCATGGGGTTTTAACTATAACGAGGCTTAACGGCAAGGGCTCGCTTGCGCTGCGGCTCACCTGTTTGTAGGACAGGGCTTCGGCACTCGGGTCGCCCCTCATGCCGCCTGTCTTCCTAACTGACTCGCCCCTCATGCCGCCTGTCTTCCTAACTGACTGTCGATTTCTTGTCAGTGCGAACTCCTTTCATTTCGCAAGTTGCTATCGCGCTTTACTTGGCGCACCATTCTGTTAGCTCTGCCGAGCTTTGCTTGGCGCACCATTGCCTTTTCCTCCTGTTGAACTGTCAAAATGTTAGCATTTTTTCGTTTCCGATGCAATAGGCGACTATGTCATTTTGCGGAACAATTATCGTGTCGTTTTTGGTATAATATGCGCCATGCGACACAGCACAATAAAGAGAAGGTTCCGTGTACTAGCGGCAATATGGATTGCACGTACGGGCGGACGCGACACGCTGAGCGGGATATTCCGCTTTGTCGAGACGCATCCCGACTGGCAGGTTGTCCTTGTGCAGAGCGACGCGGAATTCACGCCCGAGCTCGTGCGGACTGCGAAAGACAAGGGATTCGACGGCATCATCGCCACGATTCCCGGCTCTGAGGAGACGCTTGCCGCATTGGTCGAGACGCCGCTCCCCGTCGTGGTCAAGAACGTGCGTAGCCCCGCTTTCGCGGCCCGTCGCGGTCCAACGGCGTTCATCTACAACGACAATGATGCGATTGGACGACTCGCCGCCACGACGTTCCTGAAGAACGGACGCTACGCTTCCTTTGCATACGTTCCCGAGTTCGACACGGGCTGGTGCCGGGATCGCGGCAAGGGGTTTGCTACGCGGCTCGCCGAAAGCGGAGAGGAATGTCGCATCTTCAATTCCGAATCATCGCCCAGTACGCCCTGCGAAGATGCCGACGGGCTCGCGGCGTTCCTCGCCGCGCTTCCGAAGCCGGCCGCCGTGTACGCCGCGACGGACCAGTGCGCGACGAAGGTTCTTGCGGCGGCGGAAGCGGCGAAGGTGTCCGTACCCGGACAGATGGCGCTTCTCGGGACGGACAACGATGAGCTCCTTGTCCGACATTCGTCAACCCCGATATCCAGCATCAAGATGGGACATGTGAGGGTGGGGTACTTGGCGGCGAAGGAACTGGCAAAGTTCATGCACGGACGCCGCTCGCCGGCAAAGCCGGTGCAGATTTACATTCCCCCGGTCTCGGTTGTCGAGCGGGCTTCCACCAGGCCCGTCCCACCGGCGGCCGCGCTCGTCGCGCGCGCGAAGGCATACATCGCCGACCATGCACACGAGCGCATCGACGTGATGGACGTCGTGGGGCATCTCGGCGTTTCGCGCAGCCTCATTGAAAAGAGGTTCAGGCAACTGGAAGGAAAGAGCATCCATCAGGTGATGGAGGAGAAGCGGCTTGCGGAGGCAAGACGGCTCGTAGAGAAAACAGCCCTTCCAATCAAGGAGATCGCCGCTCGCTGCGGCTTCTCGGGACAGAACCGCCTCTCCCACGTCTTCAAGGCCCGTTTCGGCCTCGCCCCCGAACACTGGCGCACCCGCACAAACAGATAGCGTTCAGTATTTGGACACGAATTCGCATGGGCTATCCCCCGCCACGGTGAGTGCCGCTGCGCAAGACAAGGCAGAAAATTTCGCAATCCTGCGCAGCGCAAATTTGCTTCACCTCGTTTTCTCATTTGAGACATTTACAAAACCTGAACAGGTCGTCCGCGTCACTTCGCCGAGGGGGTGAAGAGCTTGCGGACGGCCTTGGCGGCCAGCTTCTCGCGGCGGTGGATGTCGAAGAGACCCGCCATGTTGCAACCAAGCGGACGCGTCCGTATGTCCGAGCCACCGCGGAAGTACGAGCGCGAGTCGCAGAACTGCCAGACCGCGACGCCTTGGATGTCCTTGTCCCTTATCGCAAAGTCCACGGAATTGGAGAGGTATTCGGCCTGGAACTCCTCGGACCACTGTGCCCCCTCAGAGTCATGTTGCCCGTAGAACGAGTAGCATCCCGTCTCGCCGATCATGATCGGCTTGTCGGGCCCGAACCGGTCGCGGTAGACCTGGGCGACCTCGCGGAAGCGGCGGCGGACAGTCGAGGAGAGGCTCTCGTGCGTCGTGGCCGTCCCGATCTCCTGGTGCCAGGAGGGGTAGGGGTTGAAGGCGATGAAGTCCGTCTTGTCGTTCGCGAGCTCCTTCACGTACCGGCACGTGGCGTACGAGACCGGCCGCCCGGTGTCCTCCGAATGGAGCGCGTCGACCATCTTCTCCGCGAGGTCGCGCCCCTCCCGCGAAGTGGACTTGAATTCGTTCAGGAACGCGTCGATGACCGCCGACGGGTGGTTGATCGTCGAGTGGGCCATCAGGTGGGCCTGCTCGAGCTGGAGCGCGATAAACTCCGGGTTGGACATCTGGGCGGGACTGTTCTGCCAGCCGATGCACTCCTGCCAGACGAGGAGACCGATCTCGTCGCAGAGCGAGAGAAACTCGTCGCTCGGCGGGTAGTGCGACGTCCTGACGAAGTTGGCCCCGAGCCCCTTGATGAGCTTGAGGTCGCGCCACATCGAGATGCGCGACGTCGCGTAGCCGTTCGCGTAGTCGGAGTCGTGGCGGTTCACGCCCTTGAGAAAGACGGGAGATCCGTTGAGCCAGAACTTGCCCTTGCCGCAGGTGAACTGCCTTACGCCGAAGCGCGCCTCCGCCGCGCCGAAGCCCTCCGCCGCGACGCGGACGGAATGGAGGTGCGGCGTCTCCGGGCTCCACAGCCGGAAGTTGGGAACGCTCATCTCCGCGCGGCCGTTTGTGAACCGCACCGTCGCGGGCACGCCGCCGTCGAACGAGACCTGCGCCTCGCGGACAACGTCCGCCGCGCTCGTCCCGTCCGCCGCGTTGCGCACGCACAGCTCCAGCTCCACGCGCCCGGTCTTGTAGTCGCGGTTGCGGACAAGCACGCGGTCGATCTCGACGGGCAGCGACTGCAGGCGCAGCTCCACGCCGTGGTAGAACCCGCCGGACGCGACATAGTCGTAGTAGGGCTGGAACATCTCGTTGTTCGCATTGAACAGCCGGTTGTCGAGCGCGGCGGCGAGCGTGTGGCGCCCGGCGGCAAGCGGCCCCGTCTGGAACTCGAGGTCTGAGAACACAAGCTTGGACGTCCCGATCTCGCGTCCGTCCAGCCAGAGCTTCATGCGAAGTCCCATGCCCTTGACGCGCAGCCGCGCGCCCGGGACGTCGCGCGCCAGCGTGAACTCGCGGCGGTAGAGCCCCGTTCCGCGCTTCATGTAGTAACCGGGCACGAGGTCGTAACAGCCCGGCACGGGCATCCGGTCTGTCGCTGCGAAGTCGGCCTTCGCCTCCGCGAGGGACTTCCCCTCCGCGAACGCAAACTCCCACAGTCCGTCGAGGCACTTCGTCTCGACCCCGTGCGCAGTGCACGTCAGCACCAACGCAGCGTACGCCAGCATTACTCTCGTTTTCTTCAAGTTTTTCATTCTTTCCTCCTTGGCCATCGGCGAATTCTATCAAAAACAGCGGGGGTTATACGTGAAAGAGATCGTCCAGGCGAACCTGCGAATGAACGAGACAAGCGTATTCGTTACGTTTGACGCCTGAAGACGTGATCATGGTCAGATGCAATGATTTGTCCGTCTGCGTCTCTTCCCTCAGCACGGAAAGCTTGTTTTCCAATTCGGCAGCATATTTCGCACCGATCGAGAATTCCCCTGTGGCAAACTTCATTTCGCAGACGTTGATGACGCCGTCCTTGCGGTCAATGAGCAAATCGATCTGCGCGCCGCCGTTCCGCTTGGAGCTCCGCCACGCGCAGACAGTGGTCGATACGCCGGCAATCCCGAGCGCAGACTTGATTTGGCAGCACCTCAACTTCTTCTTTTCGTCCAATCATCGCATGCCTCCTGGAATGTAAGCGGTCAATATGTTATCATTTTTCCGGGTTAATGTCCATGTTGAAGTTATAATCGGCTTCCGGTGAAAGCGAGTCATAGCCGAATGCGGTAGGCGAAGGATTTTGCGTCGCACTTGACCTTCAACACGTTACCGGACTGGCTCCAGACCGGCACCGCAGCGCCCTTCTCCGGCTCGATCGCGTCCACACCCGCCACCACGCGGCCCGCCGCGCCGAACGCGGCAAGGTCAATCTCGGCGGTAAAGGCGTCGGAGTCCGGTAGCGGCGTGATCGTCCAGTCCGCAAAGCGGAACGAACCGTCTGTCTTCACGCCGCCGAACTGCACCTCACGCCCCGCGCGGTTCACACCAAGCAGTCTGTCGCGCGCCGTCGCCTCGTCCGACGGACCCGCTGGCTTCCACGTGACGCCGGATATCTTGCCGCCCGAGCGCGCCACCTCGATCATGCCGCCCTCGATGCGGCGGCGACCATCCGTCGGCGCGCCGCCAAGCGAAAGGCGGGGGCCTCCCTTCGGATTCCACGCGCCGTAGCGCACCCGGTAGGTGCCTGCTGCCGTTTCGGACGGCACGACCAGATCGATGAACGTCTCGCATTTGCCGGCCTTCGCGAACACTTCCTTCGCGCGCGCCATGCCACACTGGAAAACGATGCCCTCGTGCTCCGCGCTCTCGTTGCAGATGTGCACGAACGGCTGGTATTCGGGCGCAGGACGAGTTATCTCCCACAACACGTGGAGCCGCAGCCGATCGGGCGCAACGACCTCGGCGCGCAGCGGATACGTGATGCCGCCATAGGCGCGGCTCAAGGACGGCTTGCGCGCGTCAATGAAGATGCCCTTCGGCGACTTCGCGAAGGCGTAACGCACTCCGTCCTTCTCCACCACGCCGCTCACTGTGCTGCGCGTGCGCGCGTAGTAGCCGTATGGCGGCAGCACGATGCCGTTCGGCAGGCGCCACGTCGCGTTCGTCTGGCGGTTCACCCACACCTCCCCGCCGTCGGAGAAGAACGAATGCTGGCGGTGGATGCTGCCTTCGTACTTCAAGTCGAGGAACTCGGCGTGCCCGAGCTCCGCGCATGCGTCGTGCTGGAGCCAGTACGTCTTCACCGCGTTGCGCGAGAACGGCCCGTCGCACATCGGGTTGCGCCCGCCGATGATGCAGTTGGATAGGTAGTCGTCAGAGCCGTAGCCGTGGAGTTCAGCGTCGCCGCCCGTGTCCCAGCCCGCCTCCTCCTGGTAGCGTCCGCCAAGTCCGCCTGCGAAGAGCACATAGTAGCCGTGCGTGGCGATGTCATGCCACGGCGTGCGCTCGCTGTCGGCGAAGTTCGCCCCGCCAAGCAGCTTCGGCGCGCCGAAGTGGTCGCTCTGTCCGGCGTCCGCAATGCCAACGAGGTGGTCCTGTCCTGCCTCGCTCACGCACACAGCGTCCGGACGCCGAAAGCCCTCGCGGTACAGCTCGAATCCGCGTCCCCAGCTCGCCGACGTCTCGTTCTTCGAGTGGAAGCGCCCCTCGCGGTCGAGATAGTCGAACGGACCATGCGCCGTGAACACGTCGATGAAGATCGCATCGGGATCGTAGCCCTTCTTCAGCAGCTTGGCATTGCGGAGGCACCACGGATGAAACGCATGCGGTGCCCAGCGGTAGGAACGCGCATGACGCCCGGCGTTGAACCACGCAAGCTGCGGGGTACCGTCAAGGTTGAACACCGTGAGGTCGTACGAGTAACGGTCGCAGTCTGGATAGATGTCCGTGTAGTTGTCGTGCGGACAGAAGAGCATCCCCGCAGCGCGGCAGGCATTGCGCATCGCGCCAAACGCTTCTTGATCGCCGCGCGGCGGATAAATCTCGGGCAGGCGGTAGTCGTAGCCCCAGCGCTGCCAGTCGTGCTTCACGAAGATCGAGTCGTTCAGCCCGTACTTGGCGGCCTTCGCAATGTCTTCCGCCGCCTTCGCGTAGTCGCCGCTCCACTGGTCGAGGCACATGCGCGAGCCGAGCGCAGCCAGTCCGGGACTCGCCTTGTAGCCTGCGACAGCGCGGAAGCGGCGCCCTGCCTCGAACGCGCCCTTCGACGAGGGCACAAAAGTAAACGTCGCATCATGGTGCGCGTGTAGGGAGAAGAGGTTCCTCTCGCCATCGCAGGAAACGGAATCCTGCACCACGTCCACGGCCTGCACCACCGAAAGTCCGTTCGCGTAGTCCGCGCCCACGTGGCGCGTGGAAAGTCCGAACCCGTTCGCGTGAAGCGAGAACCTCTTCGGGCCCTCCACGACGTTGCCGAAGCCCATGTACACGCGATGCGGCGTCTCGGAGGCGGGTCCCACGGCAAGATCCGCGATGCGCGGGAATCCAGCCGAGTCGCGTTTCACGCCGGGAATCGACCAGGAGATTCGCAGCGTGCCATTCTCCTCGCGTAGGAACGCCTTTGCCTCTGGCGGTACGGAACCATCACCCGTCTCCACCCGCGCAGTGAAGCCGCGGAAAACCACCGAGCGTTCGCCGTCCGTGAACGCGAGCGCACCGTCGATGAGACCGCGCTCTCCATACGCCACGCCCGCGCCGTACACCCCGTCGCCTGCGTCCAGGCGCCAGCGTCCCGCAGACGCGTCTGTTCCGGATGCGCACGCCGTCTTCGCCGCCGCGAGCGCCGCCGCGCAGCGGGCCTTCCAGTCGGCCTCGTCCGGCGCCTTCGGCTGCGGACCGAGATTCGGCTTGGACACCTTGCGCACAGGACGCGGCGCGTTGGGATTGTTGTACATGAAGACCGCGATCGGGTGCGGCGCGTCCTCCTTCTTCGCGCCCACAGGCGTGAAGCGCGCATGGACTGGATAGAGCGCGTTGAGAGCGCGCGGACGCGCCGTGCCCGTGTAGGCGAACTCCTTCTTCTCGCCGGGCGCAAGCGTGAGGGGGCCCTGTGGACCTACCACGTCCCAATCATCGTTCATCCACACCTCGAGTTCGCCGGAAACGGACTTCTCCGTCTTGTTCTCAAGCGTCACCGGAAAGTCGCGCGGCGCACCGGCCTGCACCTCGGTGACACCGTGCGGCCAGGCGTACGGATTCGTGCCGGGGCGCTCTGTCGCCTGCGGGAACGAGCCGATCTCCACCTTCACGCCGCACCGTTCCTCGACGGGCGGCAGATAGGCACAGACCGCCAGCGCAAGGGAGACGATACCAAAAGCAATGCAATGTTTCATGGTTGAACACCTCCGAGGCAATTCATAAACCCCTCTTTCGTGGCAGTTGCAGATCAAGCCACCCAGCCAGAACCATAAACGCACACAACGGCGATAGCGCTGCATGGCATGTTCGTTGGTAAATCATACTGATTTCCTTTTAGGTTTGTTGCTGATGGCTTTGCTCTTTTCCTGATGGAAGCGAGCAATTACCGGTAGTGTATCATTTCCATCCGCTCTATTCAATGGCATCCTTTGCGAAATGCGAACGAGGGGCGCTTCGTGACGAAACGCGGGAGGGGCCGCGCTTGTCGCGGCCCAATCTCGGCGCGCTCGGCGAGCGCGCCCTACCAGTCGGTCGCGACAAACGCGCCCCTCCTGCGGTAGGGCGGTCGCGACAAGCGCGCCCCTTCCGGGGTAGGGCGGTCGCCCCGCGACCGCCGAATGACATCACCGCACGATAAACGTGAAGCCGGGATGCTTGCCGATGCGCGCCTTGCCCGACTTGAGGTAGAGCCAGTAGCCGTCCAGATCGCCGGTGAGCTTGCGCGGCTTGGCCGTGACGATGCCGCCGGACGGCGCCGTGGCGATCACGCAGCCGCCCGCAGGCATCTCGCCGGTGACGACGATATCCGCGCCCGTGAGGTCGAGCGTCGCGCCGCTCGCAACCGTCATCGACTGGCCGGGCGTCACGTTGAACAGCCCCGTCACGACGAGGCTTCCGGACGCAAGCGTGCCGTTCGCATTGACTGCGGGCTGCGTGAGCGTGTTGCCTGCGCCGATGTCCAGCGTCGTGCCGGATTCAAGTGTGAGCGTACGGACAGCAGGAGATGCGGCCACAATCTCCGCGATGTCCGCCGCCGTCGCGTCCGGCCCCTTCGTCGCACTGAGCGCAATCGCCTCGTCGCTCAATGCGCCGTTCCAGATGCGGACCTCGTCGTAGCTCGCGTTGGCATCGCTGTCGCCGCTGTAT
>CACWIW010000197.1 GCA_902761035.1 uncultured bacterium
CACGTTCACGCCGTAGCTGTAGAGACAGAGTTCGGTGAAGGCGAGGCATTGGGAAGAGGGGTTACCGATGTCCTCGACCTTGAAGCGGTAGTGGGAGTACATCCCGAACTGGTTGAGAACCGTCCCGTAACCGACCACGCCGGCGGTATAGAGCTTGTGCCCGTTGAGCGCCACCTCGCCTGCGATTTCAACGTTGCCGAGCGCACGAAGGTCGCAGTCCTGTGATAGCGTTGAATCGCCCACGGCCATCGGCACGTCGCACGTGCCATTGACGCTGTAGGTTGCGCCGTCAGACAAATCAAGTATCAGCGTCGCCAGGTCAGGTCCCTGGATGAACGTGCCGCTGCCAACGTTACCGTAGAATTGGAAGTTCTTGCGGTCCCACAGACCCGCCGCGCCGTCGGATGTGCGCACCACCGGAACCAGGTCACGCACGACCGTGCCGTTGTCCGTCATCTGGAACGAATGCAGACGATACCGGCTTGGCTGGAAGCCGCTCGTGCCGTTGTCTTGGTGGCAGGCGAAGATCAGCATGGTATAGCCTTTATTGTTCGCGAGAGATTTAGTGGCACTGCCCAGCAGCGCACCGGTTTCGCCGTCATACATGACGACGTTGGGAGTCTCGTCTGGCAACGTGGCAAAGCGGTAGTGCTTGTTCGCCGTGAAGGCGAGGAGATTGCCACCGTCAGCCCAGAACCGGAAATACCCCGTGTTCACAAGCAACATGTAATCTTTCGCCCATCCGGCGCCGAAGTACGCGCGGTTGTCGTTGCAGTCGGTGGTGGTGAAATCCACATCGAGCGCAGTTGTTGCGGTGGGCACGAAGCCGGTGTCAATCCACTGCTCGCGCGAAGCTTGGATGTAGGTGAGCTGGCGGTAGCCTTCGATGCCGATGATGGAACCGTTGCAGGTCAAGCCCTTTACCTTGAGCTTGTATCCGTTGAGAGCGACGGTCACGCCAGAGGCAATGGTGACGTGCCCGTGTTCGCGCCAGTCCGTATCCTCCGTCAGCGTCACGTTCTCCGTGATGTTCGTAGCCGCCCATGACGGCGATGCCGCCGCCACGCAGATTGCCGCGACCGCTACTGCTGCTATCAGTTTTCTCATACCTTTTGCCTTTCCTTCTCCTGTTGAAGATTGGGTGTGTGAAAAACGCGGGCCGCGAGGCGCGGTCTGCGTCTCTCGGCTCATGTCGTTAAAGGATTTGTTGTGGTTGATTTCAACGGTTACCGTTCAACGTCGTTGGTCTCCCAAAGAAGATGGGCAGTATGATAGCACATCCTTCTATGATTTGTCAATCCCCCACGCAGCTTTTTCTGCTGGGGCGCCCGCACGCGACGTTTTAGCGCGGTTCCGCGCCCTTGTCGGCCCTCTGGATCAGGACCATTTCGTTCGGTGCGAGCGTGATGATCACGGAATCGCCATCGATCTTGAACTTGTTAAACGCCTCGCGCTTCTTCGCCTCCCGCATGAGCCAGCGGATGCTGTCGAGCGGATCCTTGTCGCACGCGCGGGCGACGGACCCGTTGCCCTCAAAGCTTTACGATTATGGCACAAAGAACCGTTCGGCAGGGATGAGGAAATCAAAATAGTGGTCAGCCGCCACTGCTGGCGACAGCCTGCCGTCGTAAACAAGTGCGGTACGCAGGGAAAGATTGTTCCTGTATTTCAGCCGCTTGACCTTCTCGTCCACCTCGTCGATGATCTCCCGCCCCATCTCGCGGCGACGCTTGATCTCCACGACCATCAACATACGCTGGGTCTGGATCAACAGGTCAATCTGACACCCCTCGCGTCCAACCGCCGCGCGCTGGCAGTACGGCGCGGCGGACAAAACCAGCGAGGTATCAAGGCCCAACATCGGGAAGAGCGTCTGGAGGTTGTTCAGAACCAGATTCTCGAACTGGAGACCAAACATCGACTCCAGTCCGTTGAGTTGCTCCAGCGAAGAAAATGCAAAGAGATCCTTCTCCACCATTTTCCGACGTGGCTCAATGTAATGGAGGTAGAAGCGCGTGTAGTTGTCGGAAATCCTGAACCTTTCCTCGCGGGACGGCTCGCCCGTACACGGGTTGAGCCCCCCGTCCCCGGCAACATACCCCGCTATCCGAAGATCCTTCAACGCCTTTGCATAGCTTCCGTTCGGCGTCTTGCCATCAAGTTCAGCCAACTCCGCCGCCGACTTCGGCCCCGTCATCAGCATCCTCAAGATGCGCCCGCGCGTCCGCGCCTTGCGCCCGAACACGCCGTTGAACGTTTCATCGAACTCGCGGAACAGAATTCCCCTCGGCATGAAGCACATCCGGCGCACGTTTTCATCGACGGACAGCTCCGGCCTTACATCCTCCAGATATTTCGGAACGCCGCCGACGACAGACAACAGGTCAATCTTCTCCCGAACGGACATCCGCTCCCCCGCAGGACCGAGCATCTGCTGGCATTGCAGGGGCGGCAGCTCCTTCAGTTCGATGTCAAGTGAATCCCTTCCCACAAACCCTGTGGAGTCGAGGATGTTCTCCGCAATCCATGCCGACACCGAGCCGCAGAGTACGAAGACGAGGTTGGGATGCTTGCGAAAATTGCAATCCCATGCCTCCTTCAGATAACCGGCGAAGTCGGGATTGTATCCGCCCATCCAGGATATCTCGTCGAGAAGCACCACCGTCCTGCGCCCAGACGCCAACAATTCGTCCAACTGCGCAAATGCCAACGCCCATGTCGCCGCCGGAACCATGTCGCGCTCGGCATATTCGGCGACCTTCTCGCAGAACCGCCGACGCTGGGCGGCGTCGGTCATGCCCTTTCGAGGAGCCAACCCCTCAATGCGAATGAAGATGTCCGCGCTTCTGGACGCAAATTCCTCGATCAACGTGGATTTGCCGATGCGGCGACGCCCGCGACACGTCACCAATACGCCGTGGTCACGTCCCCACAACGCTTCAAGATCCTTCAAATCACGCTCTCTGCCGATAAACATACCTTGCTCCTCGAATTGGCAAGTACATGATACCATATTCCGATCTTGACATCAAGCGTAACTTTTCTTCTATTTAAGATAATCTATGATAGAAGAAAGGTCTAATCCGAATTTGCGCCATAATCATTCTTCTAACAGATAGAAATTGAAAAAGGAGAGGACTATTGAATTAGGACCATCTCGTTCGGCGAGAGCGTGATGATCACGGAAGCGCCTTCGATTTTAAACTTGCTGAACGCCTCGCGTCCCTTGGATGTGACCGTCCAGCCCTTCGCCTTTTCCTCACTTTCGTTCTACTTCAACGGGGCGCAGTTGACATGAGACAAGATAGCCTCCGTCATGGAATTGCCCGATTGGGAAATGCTCCATGACTACCTGGTCATGGAGTGAAGAGGTCCGCAAGAGTAAGTTCACTCTGGATGTTTCCGCTGTACTTGTTGTGGCAAAGGCCGTTGGTGGTGATGATGGTCAGATGGATGGCCTTCCTGATGCCGCAAGCTGAAGTTGTCTATTAGCTGGTGCAGGCTACCACGGCTCTTCGCTCCGGCAACATGATAACCCCGTATGAATCCGCATTCCTCAAGTTCATTCAGGTACCGAGTTATATCGCCGCCGCTAACCTTGCCGACGGCGTCCATAACTCGCAACCAATTGCGACTCTTTGGAATCATAAGCATTTTTTAGCTCTTTCAGCTCTTTTTCGCGACCTATCATCACTATGCCTCCGTTTGACGCCCCATATTATACCAGAAAAACCGACTTTTGGGGTGGCAAAACGAAAGAAAGTTGTTTTGTGCCGCCAAAAGTAGGTTCTTAAAATGACGTTTGGGGCGACAAAGCCTTCGCCTCTTCATTCAACACGCACTAGCCGACGTGGGAACTCAGGGGGGGCATTGAACCGCCACCGTGCGGCGCGACCCATCGGGGGGGCAGACCCCTTGCGCTCCCTTCAAGGGTAAAAACCTATGATGGAATCTCCCAGCCTTTGCGGTAGGTCGTGCGCAGAAACTCATTGGCGTTTTCGTTGTTCGTTACGTGCGAGCCGTCCCAGATGAGCTTTTTCAATCCTGCGCGTGAAGCGACATTGCCGAGCAGCACCGTCTTCGCAAGCGGCGTCGAATACTCGAAGTTGCAGCCCGCCGGGCGATTGGGATTACGGATCGCCCGCAGCCAGTCAACCTGATGCGACATGCCCTTCTCGCGAGGAATCGTCTTCGGCGGCTTGGGCAGAGTTTTGATAAGACCGTTCGGAACGAACTGCAGTCCTCCACCCTCCGCGCCGATTGCCATAATCCCGTTCTCACCCACAATCACGGAACCGAGTCTCCCGAGGTCCTGGTTGTACTTGCGCTCCAATTCCTCAACGATGGGCGGCAGATTCTGATATTCGCGTTTGTGGCACTCTCCAATAGGGCTCACATGTTTCTTGTCGTAAGGGATCCCGTCCTTCACGCCGTCAAACCAGTGTAGCGTCACGGGATCCATCCCCTTGCGCGCGGGGAAACGCCAGTGGATCGTGTTGCGCCACGCCCATGAGCCTTCCGCGCCCCATTGGAGTTCCGTCGCCTCCACGCTTTCAGGATGCACCTCTCCCAGGCGCAGAGCCCAGAACGCGGGGTCGATGATGTGCGTGCCCATGTTGCCGATAGCGCCGTTGCCGTAGCCGATCCAGGCGTGCCAGTCGTGCGGGTGGAGTCCGCCGTGGTCTTTCGTTGGCGCATAGTAGTCGCAAACGGGCGCTGGGCCGCACCAGAAGTCCCAGTCCATCCCATTCGGCGGCGGGGCCTTGGGCGGACGGTACGTCATCGAATTCAGCTTGTTGTTGAACGTCCACACATCGCGCACCTGTCCGAGCGCGCCGCTCTGCACGTATTCCACCAGACGGCGGTTCCCCTCACCGCTGTGACCATGGTTGCCCACCTGCGTCACGACGCCGTACTTCCGCGACGCCTTGAGCATGAGATCGGTCTCCTCGATGGTGAGCGCCATCGGCTTCTCCACATAGACGTGCAGTCCCTTCGACATGGCAAGGATCGCTGCGGTGGCATGGTGGTGGTTCGGCGTGGCAACCACGACGGCGTCCAGTTCGCTGGATACCTTGTCGAGCATTTCATGGTAGTCGTAGAACGCGCGTATCTTCGACACGTCCGTTTCCGGCTGGCGCGCCTTCACCACTTTACGAACCTTGTCCCACTGGCCCGGATCGGGATCGGCGATGCAGATGATCGACTCCGTGCAGAGGTTGTTGACGAGACCGTAGCGGACGTTGTGTCCCATGCGCCAGCCGCAGCCTATTAGGCCAAGGCGTATCTTGCGCCCTTGCGCGACCGTGCCTGCATACGCGGCGTTGCCAATGTTGAAAAGCGGCGTTGCTACAACACCTGCGGCGAGTTTGATGAAGGCTCTTCTTTTCATGCGTTTTCAGCTTTTGGTGTTTTCACGGTTCACTGCGTCCATCAGACCTTTGAAGTAGCCGACGGAAGTGTTTATCCATTCAGACCGTTTGGGGAACGGACGGATCAGCTCAATGCCGCACACGCCCTCGTACCCCACTTCCGCCAGGGTCTTGACTACACGGTAGTAGTCAATGACGCCGGTCGTCGAATCAGTGCAGGAAAGTCCGTCCTTTGGATTTGAGATATTGCGGAAGTGGAGGTCAAAGAGACGCGATGAATACTTCCGTATCTCGTTGGAGGGATCAAAGCCGTCCGCGAACGCAAAGGCGACGTCAATGCACAGTCCCATACGCGGATCCATGTCCTTCACGACGTCCCATGCGTCGGCGGGCGTGGCGAAGAGCTCCGGCCAGCCAGTCTTGGGATTGCGGCTATGGTTGTGTATCGCGAACTTGAGATCGTACTTGGCGCACAGGTCGGAAATCTTCGCGCACAGTTCAGGCGACTGGCGGCGGCGGCGCATGTCGGATGAACCATCCGCCGCCGGCTTCCACGGTGCACCCACTACAACAGGGACGCCCAGTTCCGCCGCGTAGTCGAAGGAGCGCTTCGCCTCGTCCTCGGAGCCGATGTAGATCACGCCAACGCCATGCGGGGTCACGCAATGGTCGGCACACTTACGGCGGAACGCCGCGATCTCAGCTGGTTTCGCATCGAGCGGCAGATGGTAGTCCTTGACGCAAAGGCAATGCACGCCCGCGCGTTTCATGGAAACGAGCGTCTTGTCGATGCTCTGCCTGGCGTATGTGAAACCCGCCATGCCCACACGGAAACGCACCTTCCCCGACGGCTTCGCCGCTATCGCGGTTTCTCGTGCGGACACGATTCGGCCTCCCGCCGCCAACACACATGCACCGGCGGCGAGGAACGAACGGCGCGTATGCCGATCCGCAACAAAACTATAGTCTTTTGATTCCATGTCCGTATTATACCACAAAACCAGCTCCCACCCCACTAGGACAACAGGCATCTTGCCTGTTGCCGTGGTTCATTTGACGATGATGATAATTCCGCTCTTTTGCCGCCTGCACTTGCTTTTCCCCGGCGCATAGATCCATGCTGCGCGATCTTCGGGCAAAGTCAACTCCTCGCTCGCGCCTGTCGGATCGATGGCAAGCAAAGCCGCAGGCGGGACGGCAGCAAGTACTTTGTCAAGCTGGGCCTGTGTAGTTACTGCAAACACCACCGGAAGCGAGTTGGCGGCAAGCAATCCGTCGGCAACGGCACCACCCGTCATGTCGATGCCGCTTGGAACGTTGATGCGCACAACCCACCCGAATCCGCGCTCCAACGCAGGAGCCGCAGCAAGGGCCTTTTCAAGTCCGCTCCTGGTAGTGACAGTCACCGTGATACTCTCTGCCGCTTCATTCACAGCAATGTCAAGCCCGGTACTGCCACCATAGTAGATGACTTCGTTGTCCGTTCCGCCGACCTGGAGATTGTTCCAATAGCCGTTATCGGGAACAATCACTTTACATCCAGTCACACCGTTTAACATCGAATTTGCCGTAAGAAAACTCCCTTTCGTGTTCAGTCCAGCCAAGATTACCTTAAGGGAAGTGCAACTCTTTGCAAACTCTTTTGTAACGGTGGTCGTGTATGTTTGGCTTCCAGATGCAACCGTTTCCGGACCGGGAATAAAGATGCACTGAAGATTTTTGCAGCCAGTGAAGAAGGCCTCCGTAGTGTTAGCCAAGTTTGCGACTCGCGCCATGCCGGAGAAGAGCGCGTTTTCAAACGTACGGTTTTCCGAATAGGACACCACACGGGAAATGTCAGGGAATGGCTCCTCCATCTGCGCGTTTTGAAAAACCCATCCGCCCATCGACGTGACACCGCCCAGGGATACAATGCTCACAAGATTGGAGCAATCGACGAAGGACGACTTGCCTATCGCCGTGACATCTTCTGGGATTGTCAATGTACCGGTCAGACCCAAGCATTTGTAGAACGCATAGTTGCCAATTTTCGTGACCCTGTACGTCTCGCCGTCGATCTCAAACGTCCATGGGATGGTTGCGGCATCTACCGAAGTACCTGTCGATATCGCCTGCCTCGGGGCGCTAGTGCTAGACCCGTTGCCGCCAAGTGTCACGGTCTTTGTCGTGTCGTTCTTTGCGGAATACGTCCACGTAACACCGTCGATTTCAATGGTGTCGGCCTTCATCGGGAGGGTCGCGCTTGTCGCGATCGCCGCGATTGCTATCAGTTTGCTTATGCTGTAGAGTAGAGACCCACGCCTCGGCGTTGCCGCCGATGCGACGACGGCTTTCCAGGTTTGTTTTTTCATGCTCATTTTGTTTCTCCTTTTGTTGTTGCCCATGCGGGCGGTTAGTTTAAGGTTTGACAAAAGACATCGGACTTCTGACAACGGACGATTTGCGAAGTCCGCTGTCAGAAGTCCGAAGTCCTTCCTCGAAATGTCGTGCAACGGGCGAGCCGCCCGTTGTCCCAGTTGTGCTGAATGCGGCAAAAACCGCGCTACAGGCGCGTTCGCAGTAAGTGTTGCCCCCCCCCCCCGCTAACTGCGCAAACGCGCCCGCACGCGCCGTTTTAGCGCGTTTCCGTGCGGTTATACGCGGCGTCGTAACGCCTCTGTTGTGCATTGACATCATGCCAACCCCTGTTCCCGAAGTATGTCTTCGTATGCCTCTCGCGAAAGAGGGCAGTCCACAAGATTTCGGAATTGCGGCGCAGTAAGTTTGAGAAGATTCCGCTTCACCTTACGAGCAGATTCCGTTAATTCGCGATCATCGGCAAGGGCATATTCCCTCCAAAGCATGGCGAGTTGATTCCTGACTTCCGCAGCAAGTTCGGATTTCGTGTCCGCGAATGCGTCAAGGCCGATCTCCTCCATCCGAACGGAAAACATGCCGTCGCATTCCTCTATTGCCGGAGTGCTTGCGAAACCGCTGCGCGGACGCATTGCGCGTCCGTCCACGTCGAAGGCCAGCGGAACTCCGGCATCCGCGCAAAGACCAGGTCTGCCACGCACCGTCACGATGAGCGTAAGCGTGTCCATCAGGCTTCTGTGCAGCGCATCGTCAAGACACATGCCATAGCGGCGCAACTTTCTGTCAGCCCGCCTTGCCATGTCTCGATCTAGCGTAAATGTCTTTTCAAGCGTTTGCATAGTATCCTTCCACGCCAAGGGCTCATCTGCCCCAAGCGGCGCATATTTTACACTATTTCCCGCTCCCCTGTCAAGGTACGCGGCGGGGGACGCAGCGGACAAAACGCGCCAATGCGCTCTTCATTTGCACCTCATCGAACGAATACGCGGCGGATGGCTTCAAGGTAGCCCATGCCGTACTTTTCATCGGGTTCGAGGTACGAACCCTCGATCCATTCGTTCCAGGCATTTATGGAAATGAGCTTCGGATAGCCGGGCGGCGTGTTGCGGTCGCACCAGTCCTTCGCACTGCGCAAGACCTTCTCGAACTTCTCCGGCGACGAGCCGGTCACGTACGGCCGCTTTTCGGGATAACGCGGATTGTCGTCCCAGCCCACGGACGCATGGGCGAAGTACG
>CACWIW010000198.1 GCA_902761035.1 uncultured bacterium
TGGAGTCGCTCGCCGTCCTATACGATAGAGATCGATGGCGGCGGTCTCTCCAATACTTTTGGAAACCCCACTAGTGCCAGCAATGCAAATGCGACACTCCATGATCTAGTTCTAAAAACAGATGCCACATTCACTTTTTCGGACATAACGAAGTCACATGACATCACTTTGGCGGCTGGTTCCACATGGGACCTTGGTGGGCACACGTTTACGTTGATTTTAAAAGGTAAAGACCCAGATTTCAATGTTAATAGTGGTGTTGTCGTCAGTAATGGAAACTTTATAGTCAACGTGCTCCCAAGTACTCTGCGAGGCTTTTTCCAAAATTCAGGTCTTATTGGAGAGAATGGGCTGAATCTTGATCTCGGCAATTCGTGCCTTAGACTCAAGGGGCATTCGACGGTCGTGGACTTGACGGTCAGCAGCCCCAATGCAGATGTTACTAGCAACAGCGGCTGTGTGATGGACATCTACGGAACATTCACGCCAAACTCTCTGTATGGATTCAACATGAAGATGATGGACGGCTCGACAGTGAACTTGACAGGTAAGACGGGCGCATGGTCTTCCGTTTTCACTCAGAACACGGTTACCACCAACTGCAAGGTCGAGTTTGAGGAGGGCGGCACGGTGACGGTGGACCTCACGGGGCGCGAGGCGGAAATGGAGTCGCTTGCGAAGGGCGAGGTGGAAGGAAACGAGCGCGGCTACGTGATTACGTGGCAATCTGCCAACAAGCCGACGAACAAGGATACAAGATGAGCAGATCGGGCATTGCAGCCGTTGTGGCGGCAGGTTTGGTTTCGTTTGCGGTGGCCGCGCCGGCGCCGAAGGCGTTTGTCAAATCGGCTCAAGGGATAAAGAGGCACTTGCCGGAGGATATGCCATTGCCGATCCTGCTGACGAATGGGAGCTCGATACGGTCAGATTTACGCGACGGGTACTTGACAAGTCGGAATTCCTGTTTGGCGCGGCGAAACCGAAGTTGCGTTTCAACGCGAACTTCGATACAGATACGCCTCCTGCGTTCGCGAGCGGGATGCCCGACTATCTTGCCCCATCCGGAACCGGCCAAGCGGCAAGCGGCAGTTCTACGCCGTCCGTCGTGGATTCCAAAGGCGGCAAGGTGATTCTCGACGGAACGAACGGCACCGAGCGAGTCGCGTGGGGAAAGGCCCTTCGGCTCGAAGGGAAAAGTTGCGTCCACTATCCGCACAACGTCCTTATCAACGAAGGCGGCGCGATGACGATCGAGTTCTTCGCAAAGATCGATTCGATCGACGATCTGGCGCGCCTGTTCAGCCTCAGATGGGGCGACAGTGCCACGTCAACGGAGGCGCTGTCCTTCCAGAGAAGCGGCGAGCGTTTCGCGTTTGGCTCGAGGCTTTCCAAGACGGACGGCATTTCCGTCCTTTCGGACAGTGACCAGTGGCCGAACAATTTCGTTTACAATTGGAGCACCCATCCCGGCACCATCGGTAAATGGCACCATTGGGCGTTCACGATCGAACCTCTTTCAACCGGGAAAACGCGAATCACCACATATATTGACTATTCGACGAAGGACGTGGTGGTCGTGAATCCAAACGGTTGGCCCTACATCCCGCCAGAGGGGGTTACGCTGACGATCGGCGACCCGACGAAGAACATCAGCGCGACCATCGATAACTTCCGCATCACGCCCGGCGTGATCGATCCGTCTGAGTTCATGGGCAGCACGTCCGCAGGTTTCATGGTCATCTTCAAGTGATGAAGCGACTGATTTATTCGTACCCGCTCTTCGCCATGTTGGCATCGACATGTTGCTCGGCGGAAATTCCCATTGAGTGGGGGGCGAAGTGGCCAGTTGACGTGCCCTACGAGATTTGCGTGAACACGTCCAAGTTGGCGCAGGCGGGGTACGCAGATTTGGCGGTTGTGGCGGAGGGCCGTGGTGGGAAGACGGCGTTGCCGGTTGCGTTGTTGGATGGCGACCACGGCGGCGAGGCGCGGTTGCGGTTTAATGTGCCGGAGGGAACGAAGAAGATTGCGTTGACGGATGCGGCTCGCCCGGAGGGCTCGCCCCACCTGGCGGCCTGCTCGGTGATCGGGCCCTACCAGGCGGAGGGACGTCAAGTCGTTACTCGTCGCATGGAGCTGCCGCCTTCCGGTGCAGGCAAGCCGGTGCGCATTGAAATGGACGTCAAGAGTCTCTCCGATGAATGCGTGCCCGTGCGCATCTGGTTTTCGCAGTTCGACGCGCAGGGCGCGGAACTGCCGGAGAACGTGAACTTCGGCTTCTCCACGTCGTGCATGCTGCCGCCGGGGAAGACGGTGCCGTTCCGCGTGCCGGGACGTCTCCATCCGCAGGCGGCGTCGGTGCAGATGAACGTGCAGTCGGTGCGCGGACGTCAGCGCTTCGACCGTTTCGGGCGTCCGCGAAAGGATGATGCTGTGCTTCCGCGTTTCTGGGTGGGTCGCCTCTCCCTGCGCGTGGCGGCGGACATCCCGTTCCCGCGTCTGGACGACGCGCTGTTCTCCGCTGGCGTTTCGGGCACGCCCGGAGACGATGCGCTGGCCCTGGACAACGACCGCGCGTTCTGGTTCAACACGCGTTCGTCCGCCAGCTGGGCGAAGAACTTCAACGTGACGAACGAGACGCAGATGTTCTACCCGATGAAGGACGGAACGGTGGAGGCCTGGTTCCGCCCGGCGGCGCGACAGGCGGGCGCGACGGTTCGCCTCTTTGACGCCGCCTCGCAGCATACGAAGGTCGGGCACCTGCCATTCGCGCACCGCGATGTCTGCTCGCTGATGGCGCTGGACTGGCGTCCGAAGGACGGAACGCTCGCCCTGACGATGCGTCCGCGCAAGTGGACTGCGGGACGCGCGGGGGAGATTCGCCCCGATTGCGCGGTGTCGGCGTCCGGCGCGGCGGAGATCGTCGCCGGGAAGTGGAACCACGTCGCCGTGACGTTCACGCCGCGCGAGACGGCGCGCGTGTTCGTAAACGGCCGCGTGGCCGTGGAGCTGCCGATACCGGACTACGTCGGCTTCGACCTTTCGGGACCCAAGGCGAACGTCGAAGGACCGTGGGAGCTGTACGTCGGTGCGGGAATGCTGGGCGCGCGGTTCGAGACGCAGGCCGAGCGGGAGCTCAACGGCCGCGTGTTCTTCACGGGCGAGGTGGACGACGTGCGCGTTTCGTCGGGCGTCCGCTACGCAGGTGCGTTCGCGCCGTCGCGTGGATTCACCCTGGACGCCTCGACGCGTGCGCTGTTCACGTTCGACCGGACCTTCGACGGCGCGTCCTCCGGCGGCATCGGTTTCATCCCCGGCACGTTCCGTTGTCCGAAAGACGTCCGACTGCACATGATCCCGGATGCGCGTGGCGGTGTGTTCGCGTATTACCCGGACGCGCTTCCCGCCGACCGCGATCCCGCCAAGGTGCTGGACAAGGACAACTTCCAGAATCTTCCGACGGACGACGACTTCGCCGCCGCGCGGCGTGCCGTTGTCCAGAGCCACGACGTGCGTCCCGGCGGCGAGCTGCGGATCGACGCGCCGGACGGGCTGCTGATGGACTGGGTGGAGATCGCCAACACCGGCGCGACGCCGCTTGCGAAGCCGGTCGTACTAAACGCGGGCGAGGTGGATCTGCGCAGCTGGGGCGATTTCGCCGAGACGCTCGGCGTCGGGCCGGATTCCGGTCTTTCCGACCGCGCGAAGGCCGACCGCATCTTTGCCTGGCTCATCGAGAAGAACGACTACTTCATCGACCATGCGGCGCATTTCGTCCATGGCGGCGACGCGCCGTACAATCCCGAGTTCCAGGCCATCCGCCAGCTGATCTCATATGGACGTTTCGAATGCGGCCCACTCAACCTGCTCCTGCACAACGCCTGCTGCGTGGGCGCGGGAATCCCGGCCAGCAGCGTGTTTGGCTACGGACACGGCTACACGCAGCTGTTCTATGGCGGCGAAAGCCACATCTACGACCTCTCCGCGCGCACGTTCTTCCCGGCGATGGACAACGAGACCGCCGCGTCCCTTGAACGCGCAAACGACGAACCGATGTCGTTTTTCCGCGCGGACGGAACACCGGCGTACTACCTGCGTCTCGCCTCACGCGGCTTCGGCGGTTTCCGGTATCCGTACCAGCCGCCGCGCGCGGGACTTGTCCTGCGTCCCGGCGAACGTCTGCGGATGTTCCGCGCCAACGCCGGGTTCGTCAACGACCTCGTGACGATGGGCGAGGTCAATGACACGGCGTTCTGGAGCAACGCGCCGAAGGAAGTGTACAACGCAGCTTGCGGCGCGCCAGACAAAAAGCCCGTCTGGCGCATCGACAGGTTCCTGCCCGATTACGGCAACTCCGTCCTGACGCTGGACTGGAAGGCGGGTGATTTGCCAGCTCCGTTCGACGCCATCAGGACGAATTCGTTTGCCTATCGCGTTTCGTCCCCGCACCCGGTCGTGGCGGCGGAATACGGCGCGTGGCGGAAGGACGGACGTCCCGTGCCGCTTTCCATTTCCACCAACGGTGGAAAGACGTTCAAGAAGCTGCCGCTCGGCGACGACGGCCGCGCGCGGTTGACTTACCGCGTACGCGGGCGCGAAGGCTACCGCATCCGCGTGGACGCGCCCCTTGCCGATGTGGCGCGTTTCCGTGCGCGCACCGTGCTGCAGAACAACCCGCGCGTCCTGACCGGCGAACTGAAGCCGGGCGCGAACGTCCTTGCGTTCAAGGCCGACGGCGGCGACGCGGCGCGGGTTTCATTCGGATACCGAGTGCCGGCGGGACGCGTCGAGACGCCCGATGCCGTGTCGTTCGGCGCGATTCCCGGCATGGAGACGCATCTTGTGGCGCGCGATGGAGCGGCGGCGGGATTCACCCGCGAGATACGCCATTCGCCCGAGGGCGGCGAGAAGGGCGTCACGGTTCTCACCGTGCCGGGTGCGCGGTTGATTATGCGGCCGCAGAGCCTGGTCGCCGTCGGCGACAAAGCCACGTTCCCATGTGACCTTCCGTCCGGACGCTATGCGGTGATGGCGCTCGTGCGGTATGCGTCGCACGAGCCGTTTCCGTACGCGCCGCGCATGTCCCTCGACATCGCCGACGGTGCCGTGACATGCAGCAGCCCGATCAACGACGCCGTGATGCTGCACAAGCAGGAATACGGACGCGAGGGCGGGCGCGGGCTCTGGAAATGGGACTTTCCGGTCGCGGGCGGATATCCGTTCCAGCAGATGGCGCCGGTCGATCTTCCGTCCATGCAGGAACTCACGTTCCGTCTGACCGAGGCCGTACACAAGGGGCCGCTTGAAATCAAAGCCGTGCTCGTCCTGCCCTGGCCGCAACGCGAACTGCGCTGCGAAATCATCAAGCGCCTGTGCGGCCTCCGCACGATTCTGATGCCGGATGACCTTTGAGTGGTTGGTGTCTGGATTCGTTTTAGTTTCTATAAAAATCTCGCAGAAGTTATGGCAATGTCACCGTTCTTTGATATAATACCGGCGTTGTAATTTTTGGAGAAGGTTTACCTTGAGAAAGGAATGACGATGAGAAGCATCAAAATGTGCAAAAGTCTCGCCCTTGCGGCATGTTGCGGCATGGCGGCGCTGCCGCTATGTGCAGACACCATCGGGTGGTGGCGATTCTCGCAGGGCGACGGCGCCACGATCACGAACGCGGCAGACGCCGCGACGTTCACTGGAACGCTGAAGTCCATCACGACCGCCGGCGCGTCGCCCACGTATGGTGACGACAGTTCGCAGTTCCCGACGTGGAACGCCGGTTTCAGCGACAAGGCCGACATTCTCGACCCCGTCACCAAGACCGTCCGTCCCGCGACCGGCGCGCTCCGCTGGAACATGGGCGCGACGAAGAGCGGCCTCGTAATCCCCACGACGTCAGGCGACGCCCTCCACGGCAACACCTTCACGGTGGAGGCGTTCTACCGCATGCCGACGGGCGGTACGAATCCAGGAACTGGTCCTTACGGACTCTACTTCCTCGGCAGGAAAAACGTCAACGGCTGCTGGATCGGATGGTACCAGAACAATCGTATCTATGCTCGTGTCGTACAAGCAAGCCACCGAAGTATGTCAACGCCAACGAACGTCCTGCGCGACGGACGCTGGCATCATATCGCGCTGGTCAGCGATAACGGGACGTTGACGCTCTATACCGATTATGTGCAGTGTGCTACGGGAGGCGTAGCAGATGATCCGATGAAAAATATTGGCACGTATCCCCTTGTCATCGGCGCGAACCCGTATGACAGCACCGACGATTCATTCCCTGGGGATATCGCGGAGGTGCGCGTCAGCAACACGGCGTTGACGAAGGAACAGTTCCTGCGTCCGGTCTCCAAGAGCTGGAAGAACGCGGTGGACGAGGACACGGCCGTTTATCTCACGTTCGACGAAAGTACGTGGTTCGGCACGGGACTTTACCCCGCCACGGGCATTACGGCGAAAACGCCGGTGTTCAATTCCGCGTTCAATTCCGACTTGTTCGCGGAGTGGGTGGATGTTTCCGGACAGAACACGGCGCAGCTTTCGCCCGACGATCCGGTGGCGGCGGAACTGCGCAGCAACACGGTTGCTCCCGATACGTTCGTGAATACGGCCTCGATGCACTTCGCGACGAACGGCACGGGCTTCGGTCCGGCTGTGAACATCCCTGGTGCGGCGCAGCTCTCCGCCGATTCCTTCACGATTGAGTTCTTCATGAAGATGCCTGCGAAGACTGCGGCGGGTACGGAGGACATCGTGAACACATCGTTCCTCAAGCTTTGCAAGTTAGGAACGATGAACGGACGTGTGCTCGCCCGTTGCTATGTAGGAGGGGCCTACGGCGGCGGCACGAGGGATGTCAACATCTATACAACGAGCAACGAATGGCACCATCTTGCGTTTGTCTATGACAAGGCGGCGACGACCAACAACTGTCGACTCTACATCGACTGGGCGAATCCTGACTGTCGTACGGAGACGCTGTACGAGGGTACGGCGTCGCAGTATTTCTTCATTGGCGCGTGGGCAGAAGGGTCAAGCCAGAACAAGCAGCCGTACGACGGGTGGATGGACGAAGTGCGCATCACGCGTCGGGCGTTGCGTCCCCACGAATTCCTCACGCCGCGTCCGTTTATGTCCAATCTCGCGATGGACTGCGTGTTCGCCGATAATCTCGCTACGGGGCAAGACCCGGTAATCGCCCCGGCCGGCACGCCGTCGGGAACGACTTCCTTCGCAAACCTGCGCGGCGGCAAGGTGACGCTGGACGGCGAGATCGGCAAGGAGAAGCGCGACTTCGGCAAGAGCGTCGTGTTTGACGGCGGTTCCGTCTGGTGGGAAAGGAACTCGATTCTTGAACAGCCGAACATGACGGTGGAGTTCTGGGCGCGGATTGACTACTTGCCGGAGGACTGGTGCAACATCGTAATGATTCGACGGCCCGACATCGGCCAGTCATCGGGTAACAAAAAGTACCTTATGAATATCCAGTACCGCAACAACGCCCCGCGGCTTGTCGGCATGCTCGGCCTCTCGGCAGACGGAAACGACGTGGGATTGGTGGAGTCGCAGGATTTGTTTGCAAACGGCGATCCTGCGGATGGCAAATGGCATCACTGGGCAGCTGTCATGTCGCAGACGGACACGGCCATGACGCTGAAACTCTACCGCGACTGGGAACAGTACGGTGCAACCATCACCAAGACGGGCAAGAAACTTGCACTGCCCGTACCGGGTTCGGCGCGGCTCGGGTTATTCGCTTCAGGTGGCATGAAGGGGGCCGTCTCGAACCTGCGTGTCACGCCGCGCGTGCTGGCGCCTTCCGAGTTCATGCACCTCCTGCCAAGCGGTCTCATGATCATTTTCAAGTGATGACGCGGCATGACTTTATCGGGGCGCTTGGCGCGAGCTGCGCAGATGGTTTCATTCGAGTAGGAGCGCGGGCGCGGCGTTTAGGCGTCGCGGACGATCTTGACGCCGGAGACGGTGCGTTTCTTCGTTGAGAAGGCGATGCCGATGAGCGTGATCGGCTTGCCGGAAGGGCGGAAGCGGTCGGTGTAGGACTTGTCCTGTATCTGCTCAATCGCTTTCTTCGCCGTGGAGTCGCGTTTCACCTCGATGATGTAGGCGTCCGTGGCCGTCTCAACAGTGAGGTCGATGCGCCCCTTGTGCGTGCGCACCTCGCCGTCCACGTTGATGCCGATCACGCGCAGCACCACGTACATGATCGCCTGCCACGACTGCTCGTTCTGCCGGTCGGTGAGGTCGTAGGGAATCGCCGCGAAGAACTGCCGGAATGCCTCCACGAAGCCCTCGGGATCGCGGGCACGGAGAGCCTCGCGCGCGCGGCGCGAGATGTTTGACGAGTCCGTGTCGTCCTGTCCCACGTAAACGCCTGCGAGGGACTTCAAAAAAGAATTCTCGACCTCGAGGTTGGGAAAGCCAAGATGGTACG
>CACWIW010000199.1 GCA_902761035.1 uncultured bacterium
AGAGGAAGGCCATTGGTGCTGCTACTGGGGCACGTGCGGAAGTTACTGCGAGTGCGGATGCGACTGCGCCAACAATCCCGGCGGCGGACAAAGCGGCGGCGACGAAACCGTGGGCGACAACGAGGATTTCGACGACAGCTGCCCAGAACACTACGAGCCGTATGAGGAATGCGACTACGCGCATGAGAGCGAATACTCGAACTCGGTACTGAACGTAACGCACCTCAACGGCGTCCTCTACATCCGCGATCCTCCGCTATACGAGCCAATCTACCTTGACGTGCCGACGGAACACACCAACTGCTGTCCGTGCCCCGAACATTGGGAAAACTACGTCGGCGTCGCCTATAAGTCGTACAGGTTGAACCTCGTCGATTCCAACGGGCTTCCGTTCGACAGGACGGAAACGTCGTGCTACGTCAATGTCGCTGGCGTCTATCCGAGTTCTGCCGTTGGCGACGCGGAGATCGCGTTCACCCGCAATGGCGACATCTACCAGCACCAGCACAGGACCGTCCTCGGCGTGGCGATAAAAGGACACCAGTTCGACTTAGCTCCCTACAACGTGCTCAATCCCGATTTCGGATATCCGATGACCGTCTGTACGAATATTTCCAACGCCGTTCAGATGCGCCTTGTGACCAACGTCAAGCTGCCGGGCGGCCACGTGCGCCTTGAACTTGCAAACGCGAGCGGGCAGTTCACGGTGTGGTACCCAGACTACCACGGCGGGACGTACCGCAAGTTGCTCGACACGTCGTCAACGCGCGTCAAGAACCTCACCATGGCGTACTGGAAGGCGCTGATGCGCCGCGCCACCAACGGCACCACGGCGGAACTGCCGATCTACATCACCTCGTCCGCACCCGGCACGGTCACGCTCAAGTTCCGCTACTGGAACGTCATCGACGACAAACTCGTGGAGGACGAGGCCGTGCAGTGCATCACGTCCGTCCGCCCGCCGCTTCGTCTCGACATCACCCGCGACGGTTCCATCGACGACGGCGACGCTGCGTTCCCCGTCGCGCTCGACCTTTCGTCGTTCACCAACGCATGGCAGGGACGTGTTACGTACACGATCAAGCCGAAGTGGGGTGCCGTAAACACGTTCAACTACTGCTTTGCGGATGTTCCGTGGAACAAGGCCGGCACAATCCAGACGACCAACGTCATGACAACGGCAGGGCAGTCGCTGTCATCCGCATCCCTTACTGCGTTGCCGTCGGAAGGATATACCCTGCCGTATTCCTTCATCACATCATTCTCCGAAGATTCCGGGCTGATGATCTGCGAGGCGAAGTCGGAATATGTCTCGCTGCAAGTCGATATTAAGTTGGGAGAAAAGGTCCTCTACAGGTATTACGCGCCGATGACGATACTTCCCGTCAAGCAGATGTACAACTGGTATAATTTCCGCAACTATTCCGGCGAGGCGCGAAAGCGGACTTCCGAACATCACGTCCTATACGAAGAGCACAACACCAAGTCGCTCATCTTCCTCCACGGCGCGAACGTCAACGAGGATCAAGCCGAAGTGTGGGGAGATGTCCTGTTCAAGAGGCTGTGGCTGTCCGGTATGCGCGCCGACTTCTACAACGTGGACTGGCGCAGCAACATCGGAGATCCCGCAAACTACCAGCAGAATGCATCAAACGCCTTCGTCGTGGCGAGCCAGATTGTATCAACGCTGACAAACAGCATACCCGGCGAGAAAGTCATCATGGCACACTCACTCGGCAACATGGTCGTGTCGTCAATGATTCAAGATTACGGACTGAAAGTTTCCAAATACTTGATGTGCGATTCTGCCGTTCCTTCCGAAGCATATTATCCCGCAAACGACGTTTCAATCAGGGTCTCGCAACTTGTTCATCCTGACTGGGAGGAGTATCCGACAAACTCATGGGCATCAAATTGGCACAAGTTGTTTGCCAACGATCTTTCCGATGACAGGCGGAAGCTTGGTTGGCCGGGGCGCTTTTCAAGTGTGGCGCAATATGCGGTCAACTTCTACTCGACGGGTGACGAGGTTCTTGAACTTTTGGACGACAATGACATCTATGTCTGGACGGGGATTACTTCGGGCTATGTACAGTATTCTTGGCATCATCAGGAACTTTGGAAAGGACGCGCGTCCGCAAATGTATTAGGCGGCACGACGTGGTCAGGCTGGAACATTGAGGAGAACGTGTTGGGCGTCAATAAGATATCCGTGTCAGAGGCGCAGCAGATGTCCCCTGAAGACTTCAAGACAAATACCGTGTTCTATTGCTATCCTTCAAGCATGAATTCGACAAACATCAGTCTGTTGGTTAGGGCTGCGCATCTAACGCAAGGTATCCCAGCCTTGACTAGACCAACTGGAGCGACAAGAATTCTATTCGGGATTTCAAGCTATAATAATTTTAATGTAGATCAGACGGGGGATGTTTTAGATGATAACAATCAAAATAATTCAACATTTGGAATACAGCGTCCAAACAATTGGCCAACAAGAACTCGTTGGGAAAATCGTTGGCTTCATTCTGACATGAAGGATGTGTCGTATTTCTACAATTTTAAGTTCTATGAAAAGGTAATTGAGAAAGGTGGTTTGAGATGATGTCTAGAATTAGAGTTTCGGCACTGTTAGTGATGATTATGGTGTCGGCTGCAGGATTGGCTTATAAAAGTGACCCTGCATACAATAAAGCCCGTAGGTCAGGGGCGCAGGTACAAATGAAGCTGTGTATAACAAATGACATGGGTGTTCCCATTCCTAATGCATCGGTTCATGTTTTGATGGGAATGAACTTTAGGGAACGGTCCTATGATATAGATGGCAAGTCGGATACGAACGGCCTTTTTGTAGTTGAAGGGAATACTACCGGTAATGAAATCATCATTGAGGTGACGAAGGATAGGTATTATAAGTCCTCACAAAAAATCTGTTTTATAACGATGGGGAGGGAATATGAGGTCAAAGACGGGCGTTGGCAACCATGGGGTATGTCAGTCCCTATAACGTTGCGCGAGATACGCGCTCCCGTGCAACTTGTTGTACAGAAGGAGTTGTATAAAATCCCAACGACTAATACGCTAGTGGGGTTTGACATGGCTTTGAAGGATTGGGTGTCTCCCAATGGTAAAGGAGAACATGCAGATTTTGAAGTTTTCTTAACTTGGGATGGTAAACCGCTGTATTATACGCAACACACGCAACTAGATATGCTCTTCCCAGAAAAACATGCTGGGTACTATGTCTTTGACAACATAAAGGGATCCCGTTTTGGAGGCCCATACATGGCGGATACGAACAGTACATTTCAAACAGGCTTTAGTTGCATGTCGAGCTTTGTAAATGGAGAACCTCGTTTCAGCGGGGTGGATATTGGCCAGTCATTGATTGTTCGTAGCCGTTGTAAAGTCGACAATGAGGGGCATTTGGTCAGTGCAAACTATTCGACAATAAAAAATATTACCGTTGAAGCTGGATGGACCGGAGAGGTCATGATGATGATACGATATTATTTCAACCCCACCCCCAACGACACAAACCTTGAGCCTAAATGAACACTGATAATGGTGGGTTACGATGAGACTGAAGAGCAGAGCTATAGTAGCGTTATTTTGGGTATCATCCCTTTCGGCGCTCGCACGCCCGGACAAGGATTTTATTAATGCCATTCAACGTGGTGCAAATGCGGAGCTAACCATAAGGGTAGTGGATGATGCAAAGCAACCTGTTGGAGATGCGAAAGTCCGAGTTAGGTTTGATTCGGCTTTTAAAGCATCGGGAGAGGTGAAATCCCTTGTCACAGATACCAATGGATCAGCACGTGTTATTGGGCGTACAGGAAAATCGGTCATGCTTCATGTCACAAAGAATGGATATTACGCTTCTCATGACGAAATCAACTATGTTGCGATGGGGCATGGTGCTTCTGGCGGATATTGGCTGCCTCGCAATCTTGAAAAGACAATAGTATTACGTCCTGTAAAGGACCCCAAGGCGGTACGAAATAAGGTCCATGGATTCAAGACTACAAGAAGAGTCAATGAGTGGTTGAAGTTTGATATCGAATATGGTGATTTTGTCTCTCCTGATGGGATGGGGAAAGTCGGTGATTTTGAGGTTCTTTTCAACTGGGACGGGAAATTGGGTGACGAATATACGGGAATGAGTGTGAAAATTCGATTTCCTGATGAGTATTCAGGCGGTTGTTACGTTGACAAGGTCATGTGCAGTGAGTTTAAAGGCGCGTACGAGTTCCCGTTGCCGACAAAAATTCTTCAAGAATTTTTCTACTTCGCTCGTGAAGAGCGGGATCAGAAGACGAGAGAGTTTATTAAACGGGAGGAGAAAAAGTTCAACGTGACAAAAGCATTGCTTGTGAGAAGTCGATGTGAAATAGATCCGAACACAAAAAGAATCGTGAAATGTAATTACTCACAAATAACAAACATTCGTTTCGGATGTGATGACGAAGGCATTGCGTTTCTTGTCCAATCATTTTTCAACCCCACCCCCAACGACACGAACCTTGAGCCGAAGTAATGGCGTATGCCACGGGAGAGACTGGCTGTTATTGCCTAAAGTAAAAGCGCGACGGGGGCGCGATGCCTTGGGGCAGGGCGCGCGCCGCCGCGCTGGGGTGTGGCGGTTTGTGTCAGTCGTGGATTTCGACCGTGCCGTTGGGCAGGCCGAGGTTGGGGTTGGCCGCGTACCAGCCGGCGTTTTGCCCCGCAACCCAATCCATTTTGCTCAGCAGTCAAATCCGTTTCCCCAGCAGTCAAATCTCGATTGCTCAGTAGTCAAATCCGTTTGCCCCAGTAGCCAAATCTCGATAGCCCAGAAGCCGAATCCGCCCGCCGCCCCGTGAGTATAAAAAAAACGCGGCGGGCGGCGCGATGCCGTGAGGCAAGGCGCACGTCCGCCGCGCTGGGCGGCACGGGCTAGTGCCCGTAGCCTTAGGTCACCGTGAGCGTCGGGATCGTGAGCGTGAGCGTTTCGGTCACGCCGTCGCGGACGACGGTGTACTTGAACGCCACGTTCTCGTACACGCCGGGGGTGATGTGCTGGTCAGGGAGCGGCGTCAGCGTCGCGGACGAACCGTCACCGGCAAAGCTGCCCTGGTAGGTGAGGTCTTCGGCAGAGACGTGGAAGGTGGCGTAGTCGAACGCCCACTCGCCCTCCGGCGCCCCATTGTCGTACAGACCCTCGCCGGTCAGCATCCAGTCGTCGCCGTACGAGAAGTTCGTGTCGTCGCCGTTGTCCGTGAAGGACATCACCTTGCACTTGCCGTCGCTCGTCTGGGCGAGAGGCACGGGCTCGGGATCGACCACGCGCATGTACTTCACGCGGCGGGTGCGCGTCTGGAGGCCGCCCTCGGCGTCGCCGCCGCGGGACTTGACGACCACCTTGTAGTCGCCCGGCTCCAGAAGCTCCGCCGTGTGCGCCTTGATCTTCTGAGGGTCGGTGGCCTCGTCAACCACCACCTCGTACGTCGCGCCGTTCTTGTCCGTCATGTACAGCTCCGCGCCCGCGTCCGTGAGGACGAGGTTGTAGCCGTGGATGATGAACTGGCGCTGCCCGTGGATCACGCCGTAGGGGCGCGGCTCGCGGATGTCGGAGACCTCCGAGATATCGACGCGCTTCACGTCGACGTCCGCGACGATGGCGGGCGTGACGTTGACGAGCGCGAGGCGCAGGGAGTCGTCCAGGCGGATCGCGAGGACGAACTTGTTGCGCTCCGGGTCGAACGGCGCGTCGCTCGTGGGGAGCGAGCCGGTGATGGCCGCGCAGACGGCGAAGCCGTCGAAGTTGGCGCGGACAAGCGACTCCTTCTCCAGGGCCATCATCTCCTCGAACTCGCCTTCGACGATGGCGCGGGTCTGGATTGCGGGGAGGCCGCTCTCCAGCGCCATTTCCTCGGCGAGCTTTTCGAGGTCGATGGTGTCCTTCTGGATGTAGTGTCCGAGGTACGGGGCCTTTGCCGCCGTGCGCTCGGAGGTGTTTTCGCGTATGCTGATCTCATGCTTTGACATGATCTGATTCCTTTCTGGTTTTTGGGGTTGGTTATGCGGCGGCGGCGACTTTGACCTTGCGCGTGGCGGTCTTCACGCCGAACTCCTCGCCGAAGCCGGAGCGGGTGTACACCTTGAGGGTGTAGGCTCCGGGCGTCATGCCGTCCGGCAGCGTCGCGCTGACGAGGAGCAGGTCGGAGTACGTCACCATGAGGCGCGTCTCCGCCCCGTCCTTGTTGACGAGGCACACGTACTCGTCGTCCTTCGAGGTGTCCGGCCCGAGGTCGGTGCCCGCGATGGAGATGTCGCGGCGGAGCACGTCGTACTCGCCGGTGGTCTCTTCGAGGACGGAGTCGATCTTCGGGTTCGCGCCGCCCGTCTTGTTCTCCGGCGTGACGCCGGCGAGGGCGCTCTTGAACGGGTCGAGCTCGTAGGCGTTGAGGATGATGAAGTTCTTCCCCTTGACCCACGGGCCGATGTCGCTCTCGAACGCGCCCCTCACGACGTGGCGCACGGACGCCACGCCGTCGATGACGGCGATGTTGCCCTTGTCGGCGTGTGCCTTGAGCACCTTGGAGAGGGCCTTGTTGGTTGCGCGAATCTGCGTCACCGTGTAGCCGAGCTTCGCGGCGAGGTAGGCGTAGGTTTCGCGTGCGGCCATCGTGCGGTCGTGCTGCACGATGCCGATGTAGAACGGCTTGTCCGCTGTGGACAAGGCGCTCTTGACAGTAATGAACTTTGGTGTTGCCATTTTGGCGTTCCTTTCTTGGTTTGTTGTTTTCGCCGAGCAGGCGACCTCGCTTGCCCGGCAGTTGAATGGTGGTTGCCCACCTTACGAATCCGACTGCACACGCAGCCGAATCCACCCGGCCGACTAGGCCGGTTCGTTTGCGTCCATACCGCACCACCTCCTTTCAGGTTTGGTTGTTTCCATACGTGAATGCCTCGCGGCGGACGCGCCGCGCACGGGGCGAATCCATGTCTCCACTTTGCCGGTTCAGAACCGTGGTCTTTTGAGACGTCTTCACACCGCAGCGCGACGCATCCGCCGCATGAGGCCCGAAAAATCGGCTGGCGGCAGGCGGATTAGTTTTGCTTTTTCCGCGCCCCCTAAAGGGGAGCGCAGAAAAACAAAACTAAATCGACCCCTGCCGCCTTGGGTTTTGGGTTTGTTTTTTGTTTTGTTTTCCCTAGGCAAAACAAAACTAATCCAGCCCCCGCAAGAGGGCCGGAATTAGTTTTGCTTTTTGTTTTTCCGCGTGGGAAAACAAAACTACTCGGGCGGCTCCCCGCCGTCGGGAAGCGACACGAACTTCGTCGCCTGCATCCCCTTGGGCTGGTTCGGGAGCCTCCCGCAGAGGATGCGCCCGTCGGCTATCGCCGTATCGACCGCGAGCCTCGCCGTCTTCTCCATGATGCCGTAGGTGGTCTTCACCAGATCGACGAACACGCCCTTTGGCTGGGGATGCGCAGCATCGACCAGCTCCGGCAGCCTCTTCGCGATCTCGCCCGGCGGCGGGTCGTCCTTCCTCACGCCGACCTCCGATTTGCCCGCCAAGTCCTCCGGGTTCCTCTCGTAGTCCGGCAGCATCAGCGGAAACGCCTTCTGCAGCACTATCGGCTCCTGGCGCGGGAACGAGCGCACCACGGCCTCCAGCACGAGGAATCCCTCGTCCCTGTGCTCGCGCAGGATGAGGTGCGTGTCGGCGGCGCGGGACTGCGACCCTGCGCCCGACCCCACGTCCGTGACCGACTTCTGCGACTGGTTTCCCTTGGACGTGTGGTGGATGAGGATGAACGAGCATCCGATCCGCTTCGCGAAGGTGTCGATCATGTTGTAGATGCCCGCTATCGAGCCGTTGTCGTTCTCGTCCGTGTCCTTCGGGAGGGCGCGGTAGAAGGCGTCGATGATGATCACGCTGTAGCCCGCCTCCTTGAACCTCGGAAGCCACGCGGCGAGGTCGGCTATCGACTTCCACTTGCCGCGCAGGTTCCACACGTCGATCATGTCGTCCACGTTGGGGAGTCCGGGGTTCAGCTTCCGCATCGCCTCGACGACGAGCGGGATGCGGTTCGCGGATGTCTCCTCGTGCAGCTCGTTGTCGATGATCAGCACGCGCCCGGCCACGCACGTGTGGCCGAACCAGTCGATCCCGGCGGCGACGCACACGGCGAGCTGCGTGACGAGCCAGCTCTTGCCCGTCTTGGGCGCGGCGATGATGTTCATGGTCTCTCCCATCCTCAAGTAGCCGTCGATGATCACGGGCCGCATTTCGGGAAAGCGCCTCTTGAGCGTCCCAAGCGAAATCGGCCCCTCTTCCTGTTCGGTTCCCGCCGCCTGTCCCGTCCCTGCGGCCTGTCCTGTGCCGGCGGCGGAAGCCGTCGGCTTCAAGTTCAGCGCCACGCCGAGCGCGGCCTCCTTCGGCTTTCCGTAGCCGTGCGCAAGCAGGTCGGCGGCGGCGGCGGTGAAGTCGCCGTTGTGCCGCAGGGTCGCATACACCGCGAACGGGCTGTACTTGACGTTCGGCTCGAACGGCGCGGCGTTCGACGAGAACACGTAGAAGCAGCCGTCCTTGTAGGTGGCC
>CACWIW010000200.1 GCA_902761035.1 uncultured bacterium
CAGCTCGACGACGGTGTTGCAGATGCACGACAGGGGCTGCCCGTGTCCGCAGAAGATTTTCTGTCCGTGTGAAATCGACGTATCCACGAAAAGCCCGTCCGGCTGCTGCCGTTCGATGAATCGGTCAAGGTAGGCGGCGAACATCTTCAGCCACCCGAAGTCATGGTAGAGCAGCTGGTACTCGTACTGCGCGGTGAGAAAGCACATCGGATACGGCAACGCGTCCGTCTGCTGCGGCTTGCCGCCGTAGCAGCGGCTGGCGAGCAGCACGTGCGCGGCGGTCTGGCGGTGGATGGACGCAACCTTCGGCTCGCCCGGCGTGAGGATTTCGCTCTTCGTATAAAGGAGTTTTCGCCAGTAATCCCGTACACGCCGTTGCTCGGCCTCGAAACTGGCACCGCGTAGCTGGGCCAGATAGGCGGCGTCCACCGTGGGCGCGCGGGGCAGCTTGAAAATGAAACTCCGCGCCTCGCCGAGTTTCAGGTTCGGACGGTACAGCACGACGCCCGCATCGGTGTTGGCGTCGATGCCGACTTCCTCCGCCGTAAACGGCCTGTCATACGGTTTGCCTAACGCGGCATACTTTGCCTCCGCACCCGCAGGGTAGATCACTTGCAGCCGCTCGCGTCCCTCGTCGCCGCGCCACAGCTCGTCGCCGCTGAACCGATAGCGCCAGTGGGCGTTGAACGGCGCGCGGCCTTCGCGACGGAATCCGCCGCTCGCCTTCATGCTCGCCCAGATTTTTGGAGTCGTTGCGACTGCACCGACATTACGCACCTCAAGCCGTGCGAAAACTGCGGTGTTTTCGTTGCGCGCATCGCAGGGAAGCGTCGCGCCGAAGAGCGTCCAGCGGTACTGGCAGACGCCATCCCGCCATTCGTCCTCCACGATCGGCATGTCGTCCACGAATCGCCGCTGACGGCACGCGAGCGGCTTGCGTTCGTCGCCGAAGAACAGCGCCAGCTCGTGCTCGCCGGTGAAGACCGTCCCCTCCGGCGTCACCTGGATGCCGGTCCGCGCCGTCTGCAGCGGCATCCCGATGCACGTCACGGGATGCACGAAGTAGCTCCACGGCTTCGCCGGATCGTCAATCCCCGCCAGGACAGGAAACGCAGCCACCGCAAGCACAAAACCAGCCAGAGCCTTTTTCACCTTCATCTCATCATCTCCCTTAGCTTCTAGGTATCAGCGTGCTCATTAAAGGCAAGGTGCCATGTACAACGGCAGATACGTGATCCCGTCCGAGACGACAACATCTTTCGTATGCAGCACGTATGGCGTATGGAGGAATTGCCTGTACTTCCTCGTGAACTTGTCGAGCGATACGTGGTCGTAACGCCTTGAAGACTTCACCTCGACCGGGGATATGTTCTTCCGCCGCGTCAAGGAAGGCTTCGCGATAAGGAAATCCACCTCCATCCGCTCCGCCCTGTTGGTCGCGTCCGACTTCGAGAAGAAAAACAGCTCGTGTCCGGCGGCGCGAAACATCTGCGCGACGACATTCTCAACAAGCATGCCCTTGTTGATCTCAAGCGCATCCATCAAGAGGCGTCTGTGTATCTGCTCAGCCACCAATTCCCGCTCGCCGAACGCCTGACTGACGAGAAGCCCCGTGTCGCACAGGTAGCATTTGAACATGTTCCGTTCCGCATTGAGGTTCAGCCCGATGTTCGGTTCGGTCGAATTGACGCAGATGTTGGCCACCATGCTTTCCTTGAGATACGAGAACGCATCCACGTAGTCGCGATAACGGGCCTGTGGGGAGATTTCAGAAATCCGATACTTCTTCTCGTGCCGCGAAAGCTGCGCCGGGATTGCGTCAAACGCCCGCTTTACCTTCGCGGCTGAACGCCCGCAATGCTTGTCGATGTCCTCGCGGTACAACTTCAATATCTTCCGCTTCATCCTATCTGTAGCGCCAAGGTCGTTCGTTGTCGTGAACTCAAGCACGGCCTGCGGCATGCCACCTACCACCATATATTCGCGGAACGCATCCATCGCCTTGCGGTGCAGAAGATTCCCCAACGGTTCCATCCGATCGAAATAACCACGTATCAACGGCATCGTGGTCTCGTCGCCCTTCGCCCACAGGAATTCCTCAAAATCCATGGGGTACATCTTGACGCGATCCTCCTCCGAGGGAATCACGATGTCTTTGGTGTTCTTGTCGATGGAAACCAGAGAACCCGTCTCAAGATAATCGTATCGACCATCTGCGACAAGTGCCTTTATCGCCTCGCGTGCGCGCGGAAACTCTTGAACTTCGTCGAATATGAATAATGTTTTCCGCTCATGCAGCGTAACGCCATAAGCGCCCGACAGCTTCAGGAAGAACGTGTCAAGGTGCTCCAAGTAGTTGCGAAAGACATCTTTGACCTCATCGGCGGCCTTGCTGAAATCAATCAAAATATAGCTCTTGTATTCACGCTTGGCGAATTCCTCCGCGATGTAGCTCTTGCCCACGCGGCGAACGCCATCGATCAGCAGAGCGCTCCGCCCTACATCCCTGCGTTTCCACTCAAGCAGTATATCGTAGATTTTCCGCCTCATCATCATCTATTTTCCTCTTGACGCCTCATATTATAGCATCATCATTGTTCCACCGCAACAACAAACATACACGTTTTGGCAGGTTACGAAACCCGCTTCAATACACGTTTTGACGGGTTACGAAAGCCACTTTAATACACGTTTTGACGAGTTACGGGAACCGCGCTACTTGACGATGATGACCATTCCGGGGAAGTGGACGCCGGTTTCATCCACCGTGCAGGACTTGCCGTTCATCCGGTATTTGCCGTAGGGCAAATAGAAATACAGGTTGGCGTCATCGCCGTAGCCCGAACCGTGGTAGGGATAGGCGAACGGCGTCGTGCCTTCAGCCGCCTCCTTCTCAACGAACTCCAGCGCATACGGCGGCGCGCCGAACTTCCTCGCCGCCACCGTCACGAGCGGCGGCTCGAGCGTGCCGTTCTTCGGCGTCACGTGGTAGAGAGCGGCATTGTTGCCGCTCACCAGCTTCACGGAACCGCCCTTGATCGTAAACGCGCCATCGCTGCCGTTATCGATCGTGGCCGATCCGCTCGCCATGTTGCCGTGACCGATCGCCGCACCGACTTCGGCGTAGGCGTAGAGCGTGCCGTCGTTGATCGTCACCGTTCCCATGCCACCCGCTTCGTTCCTGTCGCGCTGCGCCGCCCCCCCAATCGCCGCGCCGCAGCGTCCGCCAGCCTGATATTTTCCGGTCGTGTAGGCATAAGCATACACCGTACCGCCGTTGAGCGTGAAAGTGCCTCCCTTGCCGCAAACGCCACTATTGCCATACGCGGTTCCACCGCCGATACCCGCCGAACCGCCATAGCCCTTTGCAGTAACCACGCCGCCGTTCACGATGACCGTACCGCCGTCGGCCGATCGACCGTTGTAGATATAACCACCGCCGATACCCGGCGAAAGCGAACCAGACGCCGCCAGCAACGTGCCGCCGTTCACGATCACCGTGCCCGCGTTATGGTTGCCGCCGGCTACGCCCAACGCCACGCCGCTCTCGATGCTCGGCGCAAACTGGATTGACACATTGCCACCGTCAAGAACGAGCGTTCCCATCGACAACGTCCTGTTGTATGCGCCCACGCCGATGCCGACGATCCCGGACTTCATGGTCGCAGAAGTCGTCTGCTCGATGCGCAGCCAGTCGTCCGCTCCACCGTCAATCGTCAGCTTCGCGCCAGAGGGAAGATGAATCACCGACTCATCAACGACCGGACGCTGCAGCGAGTTGTTACCGCAGAGGATGATCTTGGCATTTGCGTTGTCCTGCACAACGACGGAGGAATGATAGCCATTGCCCGAAGCCGAAGTGAAATTGAGGCCATTGAAGGTCGTCTCCGAGCCGTCGCCGAGAACGATCACGCCCGCGCCCGAAAGCGCCGACGAGGACGAGAGCGTCGTCGTGCCGAAGGCAAAGACCTTGGTCGCACCGCTCGTCATCGTGTATGAACGCGACGGCTCGTCGTCCGCATCACCAACCACAATCGCGAGATTTGCCTCGGGCTCGTAAACTCCAGACGGCAGATAGATATGCTCAAGGTGATCGCTGAATGTGCTGTTCGGAAAAGTGTAGGTCGCAGATCCGCCCAGATCGAGCGTGTAGGGATACGACTGGAAGAACGATTTTGGAATCGAGACAAGTTTCAGTTTCTGTCCGGCGGTGTTTACGGCATCACCCTGAATGCCCTGCGGTGCCCAGATGCAGCCACCATTGATCGTCACGCGGTCGGTCGCCGCGCGCGCCACAGGTTCGCTCCCGTTCTGCGGTTTGCCGCAGCCGATTGAACACGCGCCCTCGCTCATCAAGTAGATGAGGCCACCGTTGATCGTAACTTGTCCTATGGTCGAACCCGTGGTGCCATTGCGCGTGCCCGAACCGCCGATTGCCGCACCGCACTGGCCGAAACTGTAACTGCCGCCCTTGTACGCCCCGGCGTACAGGACGCCGCCGTTCATCGTAAAGGTGCCGGGCGTGCCGACTGCACCGCTGCCGTATGTGGGAGCCAAGCCGATGGCGCTCGCGCCGCCGTAGCCATTGGCGACCACCATGCCGCCGTTGATCGTCACATTGCCGCCATGTCCCATCCGCGTGTTGTCGGTACCGGCGCCGATGGCCGGTCCAAGTCCCGGACCGTCCAGCACCACATTGCCGCCATTGATCGTCACATCGCCGCAAGAGGAACCGCAACGCGCCGAGCCGATTGCCGCGCCGCCGTGGATGTCGTTGTCATGCTTCATGCGGATGGTAACTTCGCCCGAGTCGATCGTGAGCGAACCCATCTGCGAATCTGTGCCCGTTTCGCCGATGCCGACTACGTGAGCCACGTCGAGATTGGTTTCATCGATGGTGAGCGAGCCCGTCGCCTCACCTTCCTCCGCCCCGTCGGCAATCGTGAGCGCCGCGCCATTCGGTACCCGGATGACTGCACAGCCGGCCGTGCCGATGCGGTTCATCGTGTTCGCGCCCATCAACTGCAGGAACACGCGCGAACCCGCGCCGAGTTCCAGTGGTGCCACCGAACCGCCATTGACGTTGATCGAGGCATCACCGAGCACATTGGTACACACCACGTTGTCCGCCACCCGGATCGCCACGGGACTCGTCCCCGTCCCGTAAAACTTGTACACGCCGTTCTCCGTGATGTCGTAAACCCCGTTCAGTTCCGCGAGGTTGATCCAGCCTTCGCGCGCCTCGAAGCGCGTCAGCACGCGATCGCCTTCGCTCTTCGTGCGCTGCATGACCGCAGGAGAAAGCGTGACCTTCTCCATGTCGTTGACTTCAACCCACTCGTCCGGCAACATGCCGTCAATGATGGTGACGCCCGTTTCGATGTTAAGCGCGGGATTGTTCTTGAAGGAGGGGAACGTGTGCAATTCGGGCGCGACGGATCCCGCGATCGTCAAGGCGTTCGTCACCGTTGCCAGTGAGTTGAACGCCACCCACGATGCCGCCGGCGTATCGCTCATCGTGCCCAGCGTGCCGTCGTCGATCGTCACCGCGTACTGCCCCTCAAACTTCGCATGGCTGAAGAACACCTGCCCACCGTTCTTGACCGTGAGCGAGCCGGTCATGTTCGGATTGGCGGCAAACGTGCTATTGCCCGAACCTGCGCCGAAGCAGGATGCGCCATCCTTATAAACGGAGGCGTAGAGTTTGCCGCCGTCAACCGTGATCGAGCCGACATTCGCCACGACGGAAGCGTCCCACAGTTTGCATCCGGCGCCGATCGCCACGCCGCCTGCCGTCGAATCTGCGTTTTCGCCGTTGCCGGCACCGTCGTTGTAGGCGTAGATCGTGCCGTTCGTCTTCACGATCACTTCCGGACCCGAACCGCCGGCTCCAAGATAGGCGCTGCCGCCGCCGATGCCGGCCGCGCCGCCCTTACCCCGCGCGATCAGCGTACCGGACTCCACAATCACCTTGCCGCCACCGGACGCGCCCTTCTTGCTGTCGTTCGTGTAGCCTCCGCCCACGCCCGCCGCGCGCTCGGAGCCGATTGCTTCGACCGTCGGGCCGTCAATCCTGAGCGTTCCCCATTTTCCGTTGGAGACGCTGTTGCCGATGGCGCATTGGAGGGAGTTCGAGTATTTGCCGTTCGACTTCTTGACGTTCTTGTTCTCGCAATAGAGGAAGCCCGTGCCGCGCAGATCAAGCGTGCCCGTCTCCGGCAGCGTGTAGCATCTCCCGCTCGCGGGGACGCTGATTTCGTTGCCGGCATTGACCCAGAGAATGTTCGTCGAATTCGCCGGCACTTCCCAGCCGCCCGTGGAGTTGACGCCGCAAATCGCCGCCTCGATCGACCCCGTAGCGGTAATCTTGTTTGCGGATGCCGCAGACGAACCGACAATCGTGAATGGGCTGGACGAATTGAGCGCGACATTCCCCGACGCGAGGTCGGCAAGCGCGAGTGTATTCGCCGCCACGGTCACGCCCGGTGCCTTCTCGAAGTTGACGCCCGCCGGGAAGAACGTGGTGAGATCGGTGTCCGCCGGCAGCCACAGTCCGGCCCATGCGCGTTCGGGTCCACTTGAGCAGCCGACGTTGCAGTTCGCGAACGAATACGTGAAGTTGGGTTCGTCAGTAATGAGATGGTTCCATTTCACCATGCCGCCCGTGACGTAGAGCCCGGCATCTGCGGGAACCGTCGCCGCCTGCCCCGCATTATGCGCGATGCCGAAGCACGAAGCTTCGGGACGATCCACCCAAGCCTCAAGGATGCCGCCGGTGACCGTGATGCGTCCAGGCGCACCATGTACCGCGATGCTCTGGCGGCTTGCGCCAGGGCCAACCGCCGGCGATGCATAGCTGCCGATGTATGCACCAAGATGCCGCGTCATCGCAATCACGTGTCCGCCATTGACCGTAAGCGAGCCCGCATCGCCGCCGCCGCCCGCGCCATATCCCATACCACCGCCAATGCCCGGCGCGTCGCTGTATCCCACTGCCACCAGTTTGCCGCCGTTGACGACCACCGTGCCACCGTTGCCACCCCTCTCGGGATTGCCGTAGCCGCCGCCGATTGCAGCAGAAAGCCCCTGCTCCTCGTATGCGATGATGGTGCCGCTGTTGACCGTCAAGCTTCCCATGGTCTCGGTTTTGCCAACGCCAATGCAGGGCCAGAAGTTGCGAACCTTCATGTTGAGCGTACCGGTGCCTGAAACGGTGAGCGAAGAGGTCTGCGGCAACTTGATGCCAGGACCGCTGCTGTTGCCGGTGTGGTTAATTGTCGACGTGCCTTCAAGGACGAGCGAAAGCGCAGCGCCGTTCCCGATATTGATTTGGGTGTTGTTGCCCGTCCACGTCACGTTGCTGATCGTCAGCTCCGCGCCAGTGACGTTCGCCGCAATCGTGATCGCGCCGCCGCCCGTGCCGGTGACGAGGTACGATCCCGCTTGTGAGATCGTCACGGTCTGGCTCGCCGTGTACTCGGCGTCAAACGCCCACGCCGTACCAGCCGTCGCCAGCGCCAGACTCAACAGCACCTTTTTGCAGGCACTCGATTTTCCATCAAACATTGAACTTGCCATACCACCAACCTCCTAATTTGGGTTAACGGATGGCTATTATATCTATTTTTTTTTATTTGTCAATTCAGCCATCCGAGACACGCTTACCCCGATTTTTAACGGACATTCCGTGAAGGCATAGCGGCGGGCTGGGCGGAGGTTCGCTCCGCCCGCCCGACGCCGCGCCGCATGAAAAA
>CACWIW010000201.1 GCA_902761035.1 uncultured bacterium
CGCTCCTCTACCGGCGGCTCTCGCTCCTCGTCAGGCGTCTCCGGCGCCCGACGTACTACGAGCGCGAGCGCGAACGGCGGCAGAAGCTCGCCATTGCGCACACCTGTTCGCAGTGAAGCCAATCAGGCGTCGATACGATCACCGCCTCGATGTTCTTTGCCTCGGCTGTCAGCATTTCCTGGAAGTCCAGATAGGTGTTGATCTCCTGCTTGTATGTCTTGAAAAAACGTTCTGCTTGCTTCACCTGAAACTTCCAGATGTCACACACGCACCGCACGCGCACCCCCACTGAACGACGGAGGCCTTCTGATCCGCCTTTGCGATGAGATTCGCGAAAGTTGGCAGGAACGCACTGCCAACAAGCCCCATCTTCAGAAAATCCCTGCGGTTCTGCATGCTGGCTCCTTTTCCCTTTTCATTCCTAGCCCTTTGCGCGTCGTTCGGCAAAGGATACGATGCGGCGAGCGACCGCGAGCTTGCTCATGAGCGGGAGACGCTGCACGTGGCCGTCGGGCGTGACGAATGTCACGCGGTTCGTGTTCGTGCCGAATCCGCTGCCGGGTTCGGTCACGTCGTTGCCCACCACGAGGTCAAGGCCCTTCTCGCGGCATTTGCGCGCCGCCTCGGTTGCAGGCGCGCCCGTTTCGGCGGCGAAGCCGATGCGGATGGGCGCAACGGGCGGGACGCCCGTTGTCCCAGTGCGTGCCGCTTCAACGGGCAAGATGCCCGTTGACCCAGTTTTGGCCGCGACAAGCACGGCCCTCCCGCAAGATCGGTTGATGGTTTTCAGGATGTCGGGGTTACGGACGAGGTGCAATGTATCCGACATTTCCGTTTTCTTGAGTTTGCGGGAGGCGCAGCGCGCGGGGCGCCAGTCGGCCACGGCGGCAGTCATCACCAGCACGTCGGCGCGTGCGATTACGGTGCGGACCGCGTTGAGCATGTCGCGGGCGGAGACGACGTCAATGCGCGTGACTCCGGGCGGGGTTTTGAGGGAAACGGGGCCGGCGATGAGCGTCACGTCATGGCCCGCCGCGCGTGCAGCGCGCGCTACAGCGAAGCCCATCCGTCCCGTGGACGGATTCGAGAGGAACCGCACCGCGTCTATGTACTCGCGCGTGGGTCCCGCTGTGACGACGAACCTCACAGGAGCTCGCGCGCCTTGGCGAGGACGTTCTCAGCGGTGAAGCCGAAGTGCTCGGCCAGCACCTTGTAGGGGCCAGACGCGCCGAAGGTATCGAGCGTGATGAAACGGACGTTGCCGTAGTTGGTCACGTAGCGATCCCATCCAAGACGCACTCCCGCCTCTACGATCACGCGCTTCGGGCAGGTGCCGGGGATTACGCTCTCGCGGTAGCCAAGCGGCTGCTGCTCAAACAGCTTGCGGCACGGCATGGACACTACGCGCACGGCATGCTCCGCCTCGGCGAGGCGCTTCGCGGCCTCGATGCAGAGCGACACCTCGCTGCCCGTCGCGATGAACATGAGTTCAGGGAACGGACCCGACTCGTAGATCACGTATGCACCCTTCGACACCTTCTCCTGCGTGACGCCCTCCAGCACGGGCACATTCTGGCGCGTCGTGAGAATGCAGCTCGGACCGTCCTTGCGCTTGAGCATCTCAACCCAGCACGCGCCGGTCTCGTTCGGGTCGGCGGGACGGAACACGAGCAGGTTCGGAGTGGCGCGCAGGGAGGCGATTTGCTCAACCGGCTCGTGCGTGGGGCCATCTTCCCCGACGTAGAAGGAATCATGCGAGAACACCCAGATCGACGGCAGGTTCATCAGCGCGGCAAGGCGCATCGCGGGCTTGCAGTAGTCGCTGAACACCGCGAACGTCGCGCCGAACGCGCGGAAGCCGCCGTGCGCGGTGATGCCGTTTACGATCGCGCTCATGCCGAGCTCGCGGATACCGAAGTGGAAGTTGCGTCCTGAGAAGTCGCCGGGCGCAATCCAGCCGTATTCCTTAAGCGCGGTCTTGTTCGACGGCTCGAGGTCCGCACTGCCGCCCACGAGGAACGGCACTTCGGACGCGAGCGCGTTCATCACCATGCCGCACGCCACGCGCGTGGCAATGGGCTTCGCGGGGTCGAACACGGGAAGCTTCGTGGCGATGTCCTGCGGGATTGAGCCCCGAGCGGCTGCCTCACGGGCCGCGGCCTTCTCGGGATTCGCAGCCTGCCATGTCTTATACAGCTTCTTCCAGCGAAGGTTCATGCGATGGCATGCTGCACCACGGTCCTCGAAGATATCCAGCACCTCGCCGGGCACCTCGAAGAACTGCGCGGGGTCGAAACCGAGAGCGGTCTTGAGTCCGGCGAGCTCCTCCGCGCCGAGCGGCGCACCGTGTACGGCGCTCGTATCGTGCTTCGTGGGGGCACCGAAGCCGATGTGCGTCTTCGCGATGATGAGCGTGGGCTGGCCGACGACTTTCATCGCCTTGCGGTATGTGCGGTCGATGGCATCGTAGTCGTGTCCGTCACAGGAGAACACCTTCCAGCCGTAGCTCTCGAAGCGCTTCTGCGTGTCGTCCGCGAGCGCGATGTCGGCCGTACCCTCGATCGTGATGTTGTTGGAGTCGTAGACGAGCGTGAGCTTGTCGAGCTTCAGCTTGCCCGCGAGCGAACACGCCTCGTGGGAGATGCCCTCTTCGAGGTCGCCGTCGCCGCAGAACACCCACGTGCGGTGGTCGTTCACGGGAACACCGTCCTGCTCGCCGTCGCGTGCGGCCTGCATGCGCTCCGCGATCGCGAGGCCCACGCCCATCGCGATGCCCTGTCCGAGCGGACCCGTCGTGACCTCAACGCCGGGCGTGAGGCCGCGCTCGGGATGTCCGGCGCAGCGCGAACCGAGCTGGCGGAACGTCTTGAGCTCGTCGAGCGAGAGCTTGCCCACGCCTGCGAGGTGGAGAAGCGCGTAGACGAGGGACGAACCGTGCCCGCCGGAGAACACGAGCCGGTCGCGGTCGGGCCACTTCGGGTCGGTGGGGTCGTACTTGATGAACTTCAGCCACAGCGTGGACACGAGGTCCGCGATGCCGAGTGCAACGCCGGGGTGTCCGCTCTTCGCCTGCTCAACTTCGTCGGCTGCGAGACAGCGGATCGTGTTGGCGGCGAGTTTCAACTGCTCGTTCGTCACTTTCATCTTTCATTTCTCCTGTTTTTCCAAATCGACGCTACACACTACACCGCATTCCGCATGGCTCATCCTTGCGAACGCAGGTACACCAAAGAATCGTCACTCAGCGACGCCGAAGAGCTCGTCGAGCGTCTCTCCCATCATCTCGACGGCCTCCTCGAGGTGGCTATCCTTCATTGAGAGCGTGGGCAGGAAGCGCACAACGTGCTCGCCGGCCGTGCATGTGAGCACACCGCCGTCCGCGAACGCCTGCACGACGTCCTTCGCGGGGCCCTCCGTGACCATGCCGAGCATGAGGCCGAGGCCGCGAACGTCGAGGATCTGGTCGTACTTCTCCGCGAACGACTGGAGAGCCGCCTTGAGCATCTCGCCCTTCTTCGCGGCCGCGCCGAGGAGATCGTACTTCTCGATCACGCCGATCGTCGCGAGCGCGGCGGCGCATGCCACCGGGTTGCCGCCGAACGTGGAGGCATGGCTGCCGGGCGTGAACACGTCCGCGAACTTCTCGTTCGAGACGAGCGCGCCCATCGGGATGCCGTCCGCGATGGACTTCGCGACGGTGAAGAGGTCCGGCTGCACGGAGTAGTTCTGCCAGCCCCACCACTTGCCGGTGCGGCCCATGCCGCACTGCACCTCGTCGCAGATCATGATGAGGTTCTTCTCGTCGCAGAGGGCGCGCACGCCGGCCATGAACTCCTCGGTGGCGGGATTCACGCCGCCCTCGCCCTGCACGGCCTCAAGCATGACGGCCACGGTCTTGTCCGTCACGGCAGCCTTCACGGACTCGATGTCGTTGAAGTCCGCGTACGCGAAGCCGACGGGCAACGGCTCGTAGCCCTGCTGGCACCAGTCCTGTCCGGTCGCCGTGATCGTGGCGAGCGTGCGGCCGTGGAAGCTGTTGCGCATCGTGACGATCTCGTAGCGCCCGCCGTTCGCGGAGCCCCACTTGCGCGCGAGCTTGATCGCGGCCTCGTTCGCCTCTGCGCCCGAGTTGCAGAAGAACACCTTGCCGCCGAGTCCGGAAAGCTCCACAAGCTTCTTCGCGAGCAGCGCCTGCCCCTCGTGCATGAAGAGGTTCGAGCAGTGTCCAAGCACTTCCACCTGCGACTGGATTGCCTTCACCACCTCCGGGTGGCAGTGGCCGATGTTGTGTACGCCGATGCCGCTTGTAAGGTCGTAGTACTGCGTGCCGTCCACGCCGAACACGCGCGATCCCTTGGCTTTGTCCAGCACGACGCTCGGCGCGTACGTGGGCATCATGTACTGCTTGTAGATTTCGGCGATTTCTTCGCTCTTGCTCATTCTGTGATCTCCGTTCCCACCCCTTCCCGGGTGAATATTTCCAACAACAGCGAGTGCGGCATCCGGCCGTCCACAAGGTGGACCTTGCGCACACCGGCGCGGATCGCGTCCTCGCAACCTTCGATCTTGGGCAGCATGCCGCCCGCGATCACTCCCTCCGCCTTGAGTTTCGCGACGCTGGAGAGGTGGAGCGTCGGCAGGAGCGTCGAGGGGTCGGACGGATCCCGGAGCAGGCCGGGCACGTCCGACACGACGGCGAACTTGCGCACTTTCAGCGCCTTGGCGAGCGCCGCGGCGGCGCTGTCGGCGTTGACGTTGTAAAGGTGTCCGTCCCGGCCCGCGCACGGCGCGGGTATCGACGGCCACGGGCTCGCCCACGTAGCCGCGGTCCGGCGACGTGATCTTCTCGGCCGTGAACATCCAGTTGCCGTGGAGCGGGCGTGCGTTGGTCTTGAAAGACTGTAGTTTCTTGACGAGGTCGGCGTTGACGACGTTGTTGAGCGTGTGGCGCACTATCTCCATCGTCGGCTCGTCCGTCACGCGGAGGCCGTCCACGAACTGCGGCACGAGTCCGCTTTCCTTGAGAGCCTTTGAAATGGCCTTCCCGCCGCCATGCACGAGCACGACGCGCATGCCCACCGCGTCCATGAAGGAGATGTCGGAGAGGAGGGAGACGAGGTTTTCCTCGTTCTCCATCACGCTCCCGCCCACCTTCACGAGCACGGTCGAGCCGCTAAAGTCCTGAATATAAGGCAACGCTTCCGTCAGGACGGCGGCTTTCTGCATTGCCAAGTCAATTTTTTCCATGGAGAAGATAGTGTATCAAATCCTCCCCCCCGTTGGAAACACTAAAATTTACGGTTTAAGGAGTTTGGTGGGCCTCAATTTTTTGGCCGAACTCTTCTTTTTCAAAGGAGACCAGGGTGGATGTATGCGGTTGCATGCTCTTGTCCGTCAAGGCCAGTATCGAAATCAGTGCATTGCGTTGTTTCGTTTGCGACTTCATTCGGCGGATTGATTCAATGGACAACGAACACTCGCACCAAGCCGCGCTACCATCGCAGCGAAACACAACATTGGTCGCCGATTTGTTGAGTTTCTCGACAAAATCCTCTGCAAGCCGACTCCGTTCCTCTGGTATATTCCAGACGGCATAGCGAACCGCTCGGACATCTTTCACTTCATCTTCAATGACTAATATGCTCTCGTAACCTTTCACTTTAAACCATCGTTGCTCGGCATACCCCCACTTTGCGCCCCCATCGCAGTCAAGGCCCGATGACTTTAACAGGGCCGTCAAGAAGTCTTCTGCGTCTTTTTCATGTCCGGTGACAGGCGCATCGAACATGAGCGGCCATTCAATCAACGGTCGGAGCGGCAATTTCCCTACGGCGTTCCGCCCTCTTCGCCTTGCGACGGTTCCGGCCAACTTAGACCAGGTGGCGCTCCGGGCGGTGTTTTCCTTCCTCTTGTAGTAGTATGCGAGGTTACGGCATGCCACAGGTTCACCGCCAAGTGCCGCCATTTCAAGCAATTTCACGATGTAGTTCTCGTCGGCCATGCGGCGTTCCGCCTCGTCTCTGTCAATCATCACGGCAACGTTGTTGAGCGCTGCCGCGTTAGTCCTCGCCCGCAACACGTTCTTCATCTGCTCCTCCGACGGCGAGTAATCGAACTGCACGAGACGGGCAAACACAACGCCGTCGAACATTACCATGATGTAGTCGCGCATCTTCATCGTGCCCGAATTGTCCTCCACGAACAGCAGGTACAAATCATCACGGACCTTCCACGCATGGTAAACAACCCTATTGTCCGAACCATCCACGACCTCGCCATTACCGGAATCGCCGACTCTACATTCCTCGCCGACATAATACTCGGCAAGGCGGAGCGTCATGTCTGCACCACAGCGTTGATAGCGGCCATCAAATGAACATTCAGCCGCCTGACCGGCTTCGACATTGACGATCGCGCAGTAACGCTCCACGGAAATGCGTTCTCCGACCGAGTTGGTGAACCAGGTGGGGTCGTCCGCGCATTCAAACCATTTTGCGGCTTCGCCCGACGGTTCACGTGGTTCAAGCATCCGCCGGGGTGCCTTCCCGCCATCCAGCGAAACGTACTCCATTTCGGTCATCGCTGAAATGTTCGTGATGGCGATGGCGTCCGGGTCAAGCGCCGTCGCGGGATTTATCGCCGTGCCGCCCTGGCCCTGCACGGACGGTTGCTGCTCCACCGGAGGCTGCGCCGCTGGAGGTTGCACCACCGGAGGCTGTGCCACCTGCACATCAGGCGCGGGCTTTTCAGCCTGCTCGCTCTCTCGTCCGCATCCGCAGACCACAGCGACCAATGCCATGGCCGCTGGCCATGCCGCCACGGCCATCATCATTCCAATGTTCATGCTCTTAGGCATTTCTCTGTTCCTTTCTAACCACTATTTGCAAAGCCGATGGATAGGGACCATACCAGTCCGAGCACCATTCGCCGCAGTTGCCATGCGACATCTCCAGCTCGGAGTCTGCGCGCTTCTTTGCCATGCGGTTAGTATACCATAAATTCATGTGCTTCGCGCACGGACGGAGGCGTGAAGCGCCCGAGCATTGAGTCGATCACGTCCTCGGGCACCACCGCCTTCCGGCTGCGGTTACGCCGCAGGCCCTCCTCCCACGGAACTTCAAGGACGACTATTTCCGTGTACGCACCGTAGTCTCTGAACAGCTGCAGCTCCCGCTTGCGTAGATCTGACGTCAGGCAGGTAGCATTCCAGACGAACGAACGGTGCGCGCGCAGATGTTCGCGCGCCCTTTCAAATGCGAGCGCCACCACGGGCCCCTGCCCGTCCTCCCAGGAGACGCCCAGCTCGGCGCGAATGGCGTCCAGTGACACCATCGGAACGTCCGGCAGGTTGCTGCGGATCCAGGTGTCCTTGCCGGTTCCAGGCAACGCGCACATCATATAGACCCGTCCCCATGTGTCATTGTAAAGCTTCTGCTCTGGATACCCCGTGCGGCCTTCCAGCCATGCCAGGCGGCTGAACGGATCGGCGAAACGCGGAGGTCCGTCTAGACAATCCAGTTCTTTCGCCGTCGCGGTGAAAAGCGTGAGTTCGTCCAGCAGGCGGTCGATGTCGCTCGCCGTGCGCCCGAGGATGTCCGCACGGACGAGCATGCCAAGCTTTGCAAGCGTAAATCCCTCCGTGACGCATCCCTCCGCAGCGATTGAACCGACAAAACGCTCCGGTTCACTCTTGGACATGAAATGCGGCGGCGCGGAGTGGAACCGGATGAGGGAACAGACCGTCTCGCGGAAACGCCGCGTCTCCTCCGTTCCGGCCATGTCCAATGCCTGCCAGAGCATCTTGCGGACGAGCTGCGCCCCCGCAATGGAGTGTCCGGGAGAGACCCACGTTCCATTCTCCATTCGCGTCTTTGAAATCTTGCCGACGTCGTGGAGAAGCACGGCGACGAAGACCTCCGCACGATCCGTCTCGTCCATCGCGCGAAAAGCCGGATCCCCCGTAAGCGCGTCACATACGAGCCGCGTGTGGACGAGGACATCCCCCTCGCCATGCCAGACGGGGTTCTGGCGGATGCCACCCATCTTCGCGAGAACCGCTCCGAACGGAGAGTCGGCGATCCCCTTCCAGTCGATTGTCCAATCCGGCGCGGAGGGGATGCTGAACGGAAGCGCAATCATCCCGCTGCCTCCTTCGGCAACTGGGCCTCGTAGATCGCCTCCACGGGATAACGCAGGAGATTCGGCACGATGGGACGGTTCAGCCAATGCGCGTCGGGCATGGCGACGGCCTGAAGGAAAGACTGCCTCACGAACTTCATCCGCGATACGACCTGCCCTTCCTCCTCAACCTTGACGTACAGTCCTTCCATCGTCGTCGCGGGGTCGGTTTCCGCGCATCGGTCATCGGCATCCCCGCACCGGCCGTTCGCCACACACCATTCGCGCAGACGTTCGATGTGTCCGGGACGTATGAACGCGGACGGCCCGACAAGCGACTTCAGCTCGTCGAGCGAGTTGAATGCCCGTTTCGCGATGACCGGCGCGGACACGACGGGCAGCGATGCGAGCAGCGCGCGCCGCGCGGACGTATCGAGAAACACCCCGCGTTCGCGGTCAAACACGTCGAACTCGAGGAAATAGTGCGGCAGGGCATCGTAGTAGATCGCGTGCTTGGCGTACATCCATTCCCCATACATGACGTAGCGGGAACCGAGAACGGAATGAAACGCGCGCTGGTGCACGGACGCCCACTTCTTGAGAAGGTCGTAGTGCTTCTCGCGCGCGCCGCCGGTGAGGTAATGTCCGCGCGACTGAAGGAGTAGCGCCCCATCCGCATCGAAGGAGACGGCGCTGTTCGCGCCGTCGCACTTCTCCTCGACGACGACACTCCGTCCGGCGATGACGCGGAACGGGATCTGGGACAGGTCCTCGTCGCCCGGCTGGATGCGCGACCCTTGGATATGCGGGGTCCGTGGATATTTCAGCATCTTCAGCATGTCGCCACCATGAACGTATGCCCCGGAACGCCTCCGAAGTTCAGCTTGCCGCAACCTGCGGCGCCGAAAAGTTCGCGTAGCCATTCCTTTGAAAGAAGATGGATATGCTCCGGGTTGTCGTCCTTCTGCGACGGAACCGTGACGACCACGTGCCGGCGCGCCATCCGCACCGCGTTGCGGACCGCCCCGGCGACGTCGGGGATGTGCTCGAGGACCTCCAGCAGGGTCACCACGTCCACGGACTTGTCCGGGAGCGCCAGCGACCTGACGTCACCCTCGTGTACATGGAGGTTGAACGTTCCGCCCGCCGCCACGGCGCGGTGGAGCGCGACGCGCTGGGGCAGCAGATCGACCACGTGCGTCTCCTTGTCCGAGAACTCGTCGAGAAACGGCCACAGGAACGCGCCGCGTCCGCTCCCCACGTCAAGGAGCGAGTCGAACTCGATTCCGCGCAGGAACCCCAGAACAAGCCCGACACGCGGCAAAAGCGCGGAACGCTTGAAGTAATGCACCTTCAGCCCCGTCGCCTTACCGACCGCGTAGGCATCCGGGCCGCCCGCCGCCGTCTGGCAACCGCTCCCCCTGAGATACGCCTCCAAGGGCCTTTCATAGTATTCGTTCATAAACTTTCACGCCCCTCAATCCCTCACGACACGTATCCCGTCAAACGATCAGTTCGACCTAGGTCCGTCAATGGGCTCGCCGTTCATACACGGCCATTTAGCCAACGGTCGAAGCGGCATGTCCAATTTGGCCCCCTTTTCCCTTCGCCTTGCGACGGTTCCGGCCAACTTAGACCAGGTGCCGCTCCGAGCGGCGTTCCCATTCCTCTTGTAGTAGTATGCGAGATTACGGCATGCCACAGGTTCGCCGCCAAGTGCCGCCATTTCAAGCAATTGCACGACATAGCTCTCTACGGTCGAACGGCGCTCCGCTTCATCACGGTCTATCATCGCCGCGATGTTGTTGAGCGCCGCCGCGTTCGTCCGCGCCATCAACACGTTCTTCATCTGCGCCTCCGACGGCGAGCCATCAAACTGCACGAGACGGGCAAAGGCAGAGCCGTCGAACATGACAATGATGTAATCAAGCATCCTCATCGTACCCGCATTGTTCACCTCGAACAGCAGGTACAAATCATCACGAACCTTCCACGCGCGGTAAACGATCCTCTCGTCCGAACCATCCATGACGTCACCATTTCCAGAATCAGACACCTTGCATTTCTTGCCGACATAAAACTCGGCAAGGCGGAGCGTCATGTCCACGCCACAGCGTTGATAGCGGCCGTCAAATGAACATTCAGCCTCCTGACCGTCTTCGACATTGGCAATCGCGCAATAGCGCTCTACGGAAATGCGTTCTCCGACCGAGTTGGTGAACCAGGTGGGGTCGTCCGCGCATTCAAACCACTTTGCGGCCTCGCCCGACGGTTCTCGGGGCTCATACATCCGCAGTGGCGCCGGCCCGCCGTCCAGCGAAGCGTACTCCATGTCCGTCATCGCGGAAATGTTCGTGACGGCGTCCAGATCATACGCTGGCGCAGCCGATTGCCGTTCTTCCGCCGGTTGCGCCTTAGCTGGCACCCCAGGCACGGACGTTTCACCCTGCCCGCCCTCTCGTCCACATCCGCAGACCACGGCGGCCACGCCGACAATAGTAATCATCAACCGTTCCATTTTTCCAAATCCTCACTTGATTTCCGGCAAATAGAAGCACTTTATGCGCGGCACTCTCCGACAGCATGCGCAATCAGCACCTGCACAGCCATAATTCCAACTACTATTGCCTTTTTCATTTCCTTGTCCTTTCTTGACTTTTGCATCAGGGTAACATGCCCTGTTCAACCACATACTCTCACCCCGATCCGAAATCTTACACGCCTAATTTGGATTCCCAGCTTTTGCAGTTTGTACATTTCCATAAGACCTCAATCAATACGGACACATTCTTAAATCAGCAACAATCAATTAGCATAGCCAGTGCCATTGCACGCGCGGCAAGATCCGCTACCGCCGCACCCCCTGCACCTCAAGCGGGTCTTGTCTTGCGTAGTCCTAATACTACCCACATATCCCGCACCTTTGCAGATGTTGCATCTACCAGAGCCGCCACAAGACGAATGGCGAACCCTTGGTCTGACATTAGTTCTAGAGCACGATGAATATCCCGACCCGCCGCCTCCAGCCACATAACATGTTGACGAGGATCGATGCTTGCCGCTGACGGCAGCTCCCGCCGCCACACCGGCAGCCTCCACAAGCAGATCCCTGACGAAATCCGACTCGGGCTCCGACTCTTTTTGGAGACGTTCGCGTTCACGGTCTTCACGAATGCGCTTGACCATTCCAGCATCGTTCTCATCGATCTCCCACGGATAGGCAAATGACTTGAACTGCTGGAACGAAATCAATTCAAGTACCCCCCCGGTTGCCTCAAAACACGACACAAAAGACCCTTGAACACACATGCCAGCAACGAAATAAATTAGGCTATTCTCACCGGTGGCCTCCTTGTTTTCGTTGAAATATTGTGCTCCCTCGGTAAAAAATGACAACGGGCTGCCAATTATGCGCAGGAATGCCAACCCCGAACGCTGTGCGACCGTTGGTTCAAAGCTATCGTCGCGAAATCTTGACTCTGCCATGGTGAAGAGCGATGATACCGCAAGCTGCGCGATGACCACAGCCTTTACGACATTTTTGTTCATTTGCTTCATTTTTCTTTCTCCTTTTGTGAGATTGTTTTTGCAAGATTGGTTTTGTACCAGATTCATTTCATTTACCTACTGTAACCCATTAGCCTCGTATTTGCCAGATTATTCGATAGGCACGACGATTTGCGTCGGTCTCCTGTTTGAATCCACCGAATACCTAATACGACCGAGATCTAAGAACTCTTTAGGTATATCCTCTAACTTTCGCGATCCAGTGTCCATTACCTCATTCTTGCTATTAAGATGAAAACATTTAGCTTCTCTACCCACAATCTCAATCTTGATCTTCTCAATATCCCCGCCATCTCCAACTCCATGCATGAGAATTGTCTTGGTCTTTCCTGCCGAATCATATTCAACGAAAACTATCTTCGCATTGAGCGATGACAGCCTCGCCGTTCACTCCGAAATATGACGCTCCGGATCGGTATCCGAATCGGTCATACTCGTACTTTGCACAATGGTAACAATCCCTGCCTCTAATCTTTTTAATGACGGGGCGGATGAAGCGTATATCCGACGGCGGCTGTGCCAAACTGCCCTTTCACGCGCTCCGCGAGCTGAACGAGTCCATCTGGCAGGAGCTCGCTGTGCCGCCCTTCGTCCGCCCGCCATTCAAAGGGAAGCAGGATGCCGTCCCGACGGAATGGCGTGGGCAAGGACGCCAGATCCTCCTTGAACGCAATCGTCAAGGAGGAACCGGGGCAGGGCCGGCCCGAAGTCATCGAGGAGATCGAGCCAGCTGCCCTCGTCCGACAGGTCGAAAGACCCGCCTTCCCACTTGAACAATTTCGTAAGGTTATACATCGCCGCTTCTGTTCTTAGTTGCCAATCTCGCCGTAATTCACAGAATCACCCCCACAAAACGAAAATCACGACAAGGGCAAGAACTTTTACTTTCAGCGTACAATTTCCTTCCCTGCTTTCACTCTCCTTACTCTTTGAAGATGTCGTAGACGCGCTTGCAGGAGTCCCACTCGTCGCGGGCTTTACCGTATGAGGGACGGGTGTCGCGGTCGGGAGAGAATTCGTTACCAGTCTTGCGCAAATACTCCTGACGCGCACCCTGACGCGCCATGCGCGCTTGCCGTTCGCCGTCCATCTGATACGTGCGGGTCATCGATTCCGCCCAGCTAATCATCAGGTTGGATCTTGCGATGCTCGCGTTCGTGCACTTCCAGAACCTCGCCTCCACCGGTGCCATGATGTTTTTCTTGATGCCGCAGTCGGAGAGGATGTCCGTAGGCGTAAACGTGGACGGCAGATCGTCGGAACGCATCTTCTCGAGAAATTTCTCGGCGAGTTTCTCGCATCCGTTTCCAAGACTTTCCCCGTACTTCATCAGCCTGATCGCCTCCTCCATCGAGCTGAGCGCCGAACTCTGTTCATTGTCGTTCCACTGCAGCATCGCCAGCCACACGTAGTAGCCCGCAAGGTTGCAGTCAGACCGGAGGATTCCGGCGTTCTTTTTGAGTTCTATGCACCGTTTCATGTGCCTTGCAGCATCGCTCCACTCCTCGGCCTCGGTTGCGGCATAACACTTATCGAAATATTCAACTGGGTTCTCTGTAGTAGATGGCAGCTGCATGCTCATCGTGAATTGCGGGCTTCTTATGAAGTCATCCAGCGCATCAGCGTGCGCCGCCACGGTGCCTACTGCGGCAATTGCAATTGCCATCGTCATCTTCTTCATTGTCTTCATTTTTAGGTTTCCTTTTCTTGGTTTCGATTGCCAGCCCGTTTCTGTGCAACACCCGTTGCATGAACACGCTCGCAGTTCTAGTACATTACAATACTGGACTGCCGATTATGAACTTTTGCCAAATCTCTTGTCTCAATATCCTTTTTCATCTCTCGACACCTTCTGTCGGCACTTGAGATGATAATTTGCCTCTCCAATGTCAATTTTGGTGATTATTGGGCTGGTTCGTGTTTCTTGGATGACTCAATTTGCCAGGCTTCTTATTCATAGTTCAGTGTCTGAATCTTGAATCAATCGAACATTCTTTTTTAGTTCTTTGACAGCATTGGCTATAAAAGGGCTCCTGGTTTTTCGCGCTAACTTTTGCGCCACATCCAGAGCTGTTTTCATCGAATCGAGTGCGCTTGAATTGTTGCCGAACCTGAGAAATGAGAGTCCTATCTCACGATACAAGCTCATAACGATTATCGAATCTTTTCCTGACACCTTTATCTGTATCTCCAATGCACGATTAAATGCTTCTATTGCCTTTGCGTACTCTTCTAAACTATAATGTGCCAATCCTATTCCACGCAATGCTTTTGCCGTACCAGCATGCACACTTTTGCCATTGCGTACATATATATCCAATGCTCTTGAGTATGTCTTAATAGCCAGCCTAAAGGCGCGTTCCTTTGCATACAAATATCCAAGATTGCATAAAGACACCGCGACATCAACATGTTCGTCACCAAGCTCTTTTTGCCGTATCAAAAATGCACGATTAAGATATTGGCGCGCTTTGCCCGTGCCATCTTCCATATTCATGTAAAAAATACCTAACGCATTACATACAAGTGCGATCTTCAATGGATCTGGTTTCGGCGCACTCTCGTAGATGTTCAAAGCCTTGTGGGCATAAGAAAGCGCTGACTTTACGTTAAGCATATCCTTAAAGCACCAACTCGCACAGTACAATGAAAATGCCGTCTCCATAGATTTAGGTCGCTTTGCAAGATTCAGTGCAACTGCGGAGAAAAGGAGGTTTGTAGCCTCTTCATAAATCCCTGCATTGTGAAGTATAGACCCGACGTAGCATTCTAAATCTGCACGAAGCTCCCATGGTTCCAATTTAGCAATGGCAGGGGTTTGCGCTTTCAGGATTTCAATCATGCTCACGCCGTATTGTCCAGCACGCAATGGATCGCTCTTTTTGACAAAATCTGCTATGAAGTCCATTGTCTGCGTAGCAAGTATACGTTGCCGCTCCGTCTCGTCTGTACTTTGGATTACCCTCTCTTCCAACATCTCCACATCTCTCGCCTTCTCCTCCGCTATTTTCTTTTGTATTTCCGCCTCAAAAGCAAATCTTTCTCGATTCCTATCAGCACGTACTTTAAGTACAAACATTGAACTTGAGAAGAGGACAAACATAACCCCTGTTGTTATGCAAATGATCCAAAAGAGGATTTTTCTAAATCTCTGATTACATTTGACCAATGACACGATTGAGCATCGGAAATTTCTAGAAGTATTCCAGTGGTATATCTTGAGTCTTTTGAGTGCCTTGTTGTCCGGGTGTTCATGTTGCTGCTCCGCCAGCACTTTCTTCGCCTCGCGGTACTGGACCGGCGCGACGGCAATCTCCTCTGCGCCCGCCGAGGCCGCGAGCAGGAACTTGCGCGCCAATTCGCCGACTGCCGCCGGGGCGTCCGACGCGAAATCGTATGCGATCGTAGAGAACGGCCATGCCGTCAGATTTTTCTTCCCGGACAGCAGCAGGTGAAGCCCCGTGGCCAGCGCACCCCATGCGGAATCGAATGTTGCCCCGGGGATATTGAAGTCGACCGTGTCGAGGAAATGACGGGATGGATGAAGCGTGTATCCGGTGGCGACCGTGCCGAACTGCCCTTTCACACGCTCCGCGAGCTGAACGAGTCCATCTGGCAGAAGTTCGCTGTGCCGCCCTTCGTCCGCCCGCCATTCAAAGGGAAGCAGGATGCCGTCCCGACGGAATGGCGTGGGCAAGGACGCCAGATCCTCCTTGAACGCA